>NZ_JBHTVT010000026.1:0-73223 GCF_042792795.1 Isoptericola sp. NPDC056605
CCCCCCCCCCCCCCCCCCCGGGGGGCCCCCCCCCGGGGCCCCCCGCCGCCCCCCGCCGCCGCCCCGGCCCCCTGGGCTATAAGCCGAGGGGCACGGGCCGTCGGAGGTCAGACGTCGGAGTGGCTGCCGACCTGGTGCACGAGGATCGAGTTCGTCGTGCCGGGCACGCCCACCGGAGCGCCCGAGACGATCACGACGCGGTCGCCGGGCTCGGCGAGCCCGTTGGCACGGAGCGTGGAGTCGACCTGGCCGACCATCGCGTCGACGCTCTCGACCTTCGGCACCTGGTAGGTGGTGGTGCCCCAGGTGAGCGCGAGCACGTTGCGCACGCTCTCCTCCGGCGTGAACGCCAGCAGCGGGATGCCCGACCGCAGGCGCGACATGCGCTTGGCCGAGTCACCCGACTGGGTGAACGTCACGAGGTACTTCACGCCGAGCGTCTCGCCGATCTCGGCGGCCGCGCGGGTGATGACGCCGCCGCGGGTGTGCGGCGAGGAGCCCAGGGGCGCGATGCGCTCGCGGCCCATCTCCTCGGTGGCCTCGATGATCCGGGCCATCGTCTGGACCGTGATGATCGGGTAGTCGCCCACGCTGGTCTCGCCCGAGAGCATGACCGCGTCCGCGCCGTCGAGCACCGCGTTGGCGCAGTCGGAGGCCTCGGCACGCGTCGGCGTCGGGCTGGTGGTCATGGACTCCAGCACCTGCGTGGCGACGATGACCGGCTTCGCGTTGCGGCGGGCCAGCTCCACGATGCGCTTCTGCACCAGCGGCACCTGCTCCAGGGGCATCTCCACGGCGAGGTCGCCGCGCGCCACCATGAAGCCGTCGAAGGCCGCGACGACCTCCTCCAGGTTCTCGACCGCCTGCGGCTTCTCGATCTTGGCGACGACGGGGACCGTACGGCCCTCCTCCGCCATGATCGCCGCGACGTCGTCGTAGTCCTTCGCGGACCGCACGAACGACAGCGCGATGATGTCCGCGCCCATGCGCAGCGCCCAGCGCAGGTCGTCGGTGTCCTTCTCCGACAGCGCCGGCACGGAGACCGCGACGCCGGGGAGGTTGATGCCCTTGTTGTTCGAGACCGGGCCGGCGACCTCGACGGTCGTCACGACGCGCGGGCCCTCGACGGCCGTGACGCGCACGCGCACCTTGCCGTCGTCGATGAGGAGCGGATCGCCGACGCGGGCGTCGCCCGCCAGGCCCTTGTGGGTCGTCGAGACGAGCTCCTTGGTGCCCTCCACGTCCTCGGTGGTGATGGTGAACGTGTCACCCTCGTTGAGGAAGTGCTTCTGGTCGCCCGCGAACCGGCCGAGCCGGATCTTCGGGCCCTGGAGGTCGACGAGGACTGCGACGTTGCGGCCGGACTCCTTCGCCGCCTCTCGGACACCGTGGTAGACGGCCTCGTGCTCCGCCTGCTCCCCGTGGCTCCGGTTGATCCGGGCCACGTCCATGCCCGCGTCGACCAGCTCACGGAGCTTGGTCGGGGACGCCGTCGCGGGTCCGATGGTGCACACGATCTTCGCTCTGCGCATGTCTCCAGCCTCGTCGTCGATCCGCCCCGGCGCGAGCCGGGGCGGCGCCCGGGCGCCCGAACGGCCCCGGGTACTGCTTCGTCGTTGTTCTTCTTATCCTCGCAGCGCGACCGTCCGCGGGCCGACCGGCGCGGGCAGCTCGGAGCTGCCCTGCAGGTAGGCGTCCACGGCGGCCGCCGTCGCGCGGCCCTCGGCGATCGCCCAGACGATCAGCGACTGCCCCCGGCCCGCGTCACCCGTCGCGTAGACGCCGGGCAGGCTGGTGGCGTAGTCGTCGCCGCGCCGCACCAGCCCGCGAGTCGTGAGCTCCGCGCCGGTCTGGGTCACCAGCTCGTCGGTCTCCGGGCCGGTGAACCCCATCGCGATGAGGACCAGGTCCGCCGGGATCTCCCGCTCGGTGCCCGCCTTCGGCACCCGCCGGCCGTCCGGCAGGTACTCGGTCTCGGCGACCTTCAGGGCCCGGACGTTCCCGTCCTCGCCGCCCACGAACTCTACCGTCGAGGCCAGGTAGCTGCGCTCCCCGCCCTCCTCGTGGGACGTCGAGACCTCGAAGACGATCGGGTCCGTCGGCCAGGGCTGGCTCGCCGACCGCTCGAGCGGGGGCTGCTTGCCGATCGCCAGGGTGGTGACGCTGGCGGCGCCCTGCCGCAGCGACGTGCCGAGGCAGTCCGAGCCGGTGTCGCCGCCGCCGATGATCACGACGTGCTTGCCCGCGGCCGACGGCGCGCCGTCGACGGGGTTGCCCGCCGCGGCCTTGTTCGCCGGGGTCAGGAAGTCCATCGCGACGTGCACGCCGCCCAGGTCGCGGCCCGGCACCGTGAGCTCGCGCGGCACGGTGGCGCCCGTGGCCAGGACCACGGCGTCGAACCGGCGGCGCAGCGCGTCCCAGGTGATGTCGCGCCCGATGGCGACCCCCGGGCGGAAGCGGGTGCCCTCGGCCTCCATCTGCTCGAGTCGACGGTCGATGTGCGTCTTCTCGAGCTTGAAGTCGGGGATGCCGTAGCGCAGGAGCCCGCCGATGGCGTCGTCCCGCTCGTACACGACGACCGTGTGGCCGGCGCGCGTGAGCTGCTGGGCGGCGGCCAGCCCCGCCGGGCCGGAGCCGACGACGGCCACGGTCGAGCCCGTGAGCCGCTGGGGCACCTGCGGCGTCACCAGGCCACGCGCGAACGCCTCGTCGATGATCGAGACCTCGACGTTCTTGATCGTCACGGCGGGCTGGTTGATCCCCAGCACGCAGCTCGTCTCGCACGGGGCCGGGCAGACGCGCCCGGTGAACTCCGGGAAGTTGTTGGTCGCGTGCAGGCGCTCGATCGCGTCGGCCCACTGGTCGCGCCACACCAGGTCGTTCCACTCCGGGATGAGGTTCCCGAGGGGGCAGCCCTGGTGGCAGAACGGGATGCCGCAGTCCATGCAGCGGCCCGCCTGCTCCTTGAGGAACGGCTGCCCGTCCTCGCGGTGGGCGTGCGTGTCCTTCCAGTCACGCAGCCGCACCTCGACGGGGCGGTTCGGCGGCAGCTCGCGCTCCCGCACCTTCAGGAATCCGCGGGGGTCAGCCACGCGCCACCTCCATGATCTGCTCCCACATCGCCGGGTCGAAGTCGTCGCCCTCGCCCAGCGTCTTCCCTGCGGCCTCGGCGTCGGCCAGCGCGGCGCGCACGCGGGCCCAGCCCGCGGGCAGGACGCGCGAGAAACGGGCCCGTGCGCCGTCGTCCTCGAGGAGCTCGGCCGCCACGGGCGAGCCGGTCTCCGCGAGATGCCGCTCCAGCAGGCCGCGCACACGGTCCCAGTCGGCGTCGTCCAGCGCGCCCACCTCGAGCTCGCCGCTCTTCACCGCCTGGATGTTCATCGCGACGTCGCGCAGGTTGAGCACGTACGCCACGCCGCCCGACATGCCGGCGCCGAAGTTGCGGCCGGTGGGGCCGAGCACCAGCACCGTCCCGCCGGTCATGTACTCGCAGCCGTGGTCGCCCACGCCCTCGGTCACCAGCGTCGCACCGGAGTTGCGCACGGCGAAGCGCTCGCCCACGCGGCCCCGCAGCAGGATCTCGCCCGACGTCGCGCCGTAGCCGATGACGTTGCCCGCCACGACGTTCGCGGCGCCCTCGAGCACCGCCGACCGGTCGGGACGCACGACGATGCGCCCGCCCGACAGGCCCTTGCCGACGTAGTCGTTGGCGTCGCCGTACAGGCGCAGCGTGACACCGCGCGGCAGGAACGCCCCGAGCGACTGGCCGGCCGAGCCCGTGAGGGTCACGTCGATCGTGTCGTCGGGCAGACCGGCGCCGCGGTACCGCTTGGTCACCTCGTGACCGAGCATCGTGCCGACCGTGCGGTTGACGTTGCGCACCGGCACCTCGATCCGCACGGGGAGCGCGTCCTCGAGCGCGGGGCGCGCCTTCTCGATCAGCTGGTTGTCCAGCGCCTTGGCCAGGCCGTGGTCCTGCGTGGCCACCTGGTGCAGCGTGGTGCCCGGCACCGCCTCGGGCGCGGCGAGCACCGGCGCGAGGTCCAGGCCCTGCGCCTTCCAGTGGTCGACGGCCTTGCGCGTGTCGAGGGCCTCGACGTGCCCGACGGCCTCCTCGATCGACCGGAAGCCGAGCGAGGCGAGGTGCTCGCGCACCTCCTGCGCGATGAACTCGAAGAAGTTCACGACGAACTCCGGCTTGCCCGTGAACCGCTTGCGCAGCTCCGGGTTCTGCGTCGCCACGCCGACCGGGCACGTGTCCAGGTGGCAGACCCGCATCATGACGCAGCCCGAGACGACCATCGGCGCGGTCGCGAAGCCGAACTCCTCGGCCCCGAGCAGCGCCGCCACGACGACGTCGCGGCCGGTCTTCATCTGCCCGTCGACCTGCACGACGATGCGGTCGCGCAGGTTGTTGAGCACGAGCGTCTGCTGGGTCTCGGCGAGGCCGATCTCCCACGGCGTGCCCGCGTGCTTGAGCGACGTCAGCGGGCTCGCGCCCGTGCCCCCGTCGTGACCGGAGATGAGCACGACGTCCGCGTGCGCCTTGGACACGCCCGTCGCCACGGTGCCGACGCCGAACTCGGAGACGAGCTTGACGTGCACGCGCGCGGCCGGGTTGGCGTTCTTGGCGTCGTGGATGAGCTGCGCCAGGTCCTCGATCGAGTAGATGTCGTGGTGCGGCGGCGGCGAGATGAGCCCCACGCCGGGCGTCGAGTGCCGGGTCTTGGCGACCCACGGGTACACCTTGGGCCCGGGCAGCTGACCGCCCTCGCCGGGCTTGGCGCCCTGGGCGAGCTTGATCTGGATGTCGTCGGCGTTGGTCAGGTACTCGCTCGTCACGCCGAACCGGCCCGACGCGATCTGCTTGACCCGCGAGCGGCGCTCCGGGTCGTACAGGCGCTCCGGGTCCTCGCCGCCCTCACCGGTGTTGGACCGGCCGCCGAGCCGGTTCATGGCGATCGCGAGGGTCTCGTGCGCCTCCGCGGAGATCGACCCGTACGACATCGCGCCGGTGTTGAACCGCTTGACGATCTCCTCGACCGACTCGACCTCGTCGATCGGCACCGGCTCGCGGTCCGGGGTGAAGCGCAGCAGGCCGCGCAGCGTCATGAGGCGACGGGACTGCTCGTCCACGCGCCGCGTGTACTGGCGGAAGATGTCCATCCGCCCGGTGCGGGTGGCGTGCTGGAGGCGGAAGACCGTCTCGGGGTCGAAGAGGTGCTCCTCCCCGTCCCGACGCCACTGGTACTCGCCGCCGCTGGTCAGCCGCTGGTGCGGCGCGTGGTTGCCCGACGCCGGGTACGCCTCCGCGTGCCGCGCCGCGACCTCGGCCGCGATGACGTCCAGGCCGATGCCGGCCAGACGGCTCGTCGTGCCGGTGAAGTAGTCCTCGACGAGCTCGTGGGAGAGCCCGACGGCCTCGAAGATCTGGGCGCCGCGGTACGACATGATCGTCGAGATACCCATCTTGCTCATCACCTTGAGCACGCCCTTGCCGAGCGCGGTGATGAGGTTGGCGACCGCCTTCTCCGGCGTGACGGCGAGGTAGCCGCGCAGCGCGAGGTCCTCGACCGTCTCCATGGCGAGGTACGGGTTCACCGCGGCGGCGCCGTACCCGATCAGGAGCGCGACGTGGTGCACCTCCCGCACGTCGCCCGCCTCCACGACGAGCGAGATCCGGGTGCGGGTGCCCTGCCGCAGCAGGTGGTGGTGCACGGCGCTGGTCAGCAGCAGCGACGGGATCGGCGCGAGCTCCGAGTCGGAGTCGCGGTCGGACAGGACGACGTGCGTCACCCCGGCCGCGATGTCCGCGTCCACCTGGGCGAAGATCTCCTCGAGGCGGGCCTGCAGCGCCTTGCCGCCGCCGGACACCTCGTACAGGCCGCGCACGATGCCGGCGCGGAACTCGCCCTCCAGCCGCGGGTCCCGGTCGATGCGCACGATCTTGGCGAGCTCGTCGTTGTCGAGCACCGGGAACGGCAGGTCGAGCTTGCGGGCGTGGCTCGCGACCTCCTCGAGGAGGTTCGGCTCGGGGCCGATCGTGCTGTCGATCGCCGTGACGAGCTGTTCGCGGATGGAGTCCAGCGGCGGGTTCGTCACCTGGGCGAACATCTGCGTGAAGTAGTCGAACAGCAGCCGCGGCCGGCTCGACAGCACGGCGATCGGCGTGTCCGAGCCCATGGCCCCGAGCGCCTCCGCGGCGGTGTCGGCCATCGGCGTGAGGAGGATCTTCAGCTCCTCGGTGGTGTACCCGAAGGCCCGCTGCCGCCGCTGGACGGACGCGGGCGAGTGCGCGACGTGCTCGCGCTCCGGCAGCGAGTCCAGCGTGATCGTGTTGCCGGCGATCCACTCGCCGTACGGCCGCTGGGCGGCGAGCTGCGACTTGAGCTCGTCGTCCTCCACGATCCGGCCCTGCTCCGTGTCGACGAGGAACATGCGCCCCGGCTCGAGGCGCCCCTTGCGCACGATCGTCGCGGGGTCGAGGTCCAGGACGCCGGCCTCCGACGCGAGCACGACGAGGCCGTCCTCCGTGACCCAGTAGCGGCCCGGACGCAGGCCGTTGCGGTCGAGGACGGCGCCGATGAGGGTGCCGTCGGTGAACGTGAGGCAGGCGGGCCCGTCCCACGGCTCCATGAGGTTCGCGTGGTACTGGTAGAACGCGCGCCGGGCCGGGTCCATCTCGGCGTGGTTCTCCCACGCCTCCGGGACCATCATCAGCACGGCGTGCGGCAGCGAGCGGCCGGACAGGTGCAGCAGCTCCAGCACCTCGTCGAAGCTGGCCGAGTCGCTCGACCCCTCGGTGCACACGGGCAGCAGCGGCGCCAGGTCGCCGAGCACCTCGCTGGCCATGGTGCTCTCGCGGGCGGCCATCCAGTTGCGGTTGCCCCGCACGGTGTTGATCTCGCCGTTGTGCGCCACGAGCCGGAACGGCTGCGCCAGCGGCCACGACGGGAACGTGTTCGTGGAGAACCGGGAGTGGACCAGCGCGATCTCCGACGCGTAGCGCGGGTCGCTCAGGTCGGGGAAGAACGGCTCGAGCTGCGCCGTCGTGAGCATGCCCTTGTACGTGAGGGTGCGGCTCGACAGCGAGGCGAGGAACAGGTCGAGCTCGTTCTGCGCGCGCTTGCGCAGGCGGTAGGTGCGCCGGTCGAGCTCGAGCCCCGACAGCTCGCGCGACGGGTCCGCCACGACGACCTGCCGGAACAGGGGCATCGAGGCGCGCGCCGTCGGGCCGACCAGGTCGGCCGTGACCGGCACGTCGCGCCAGGCGAGGACGTCGAGCTTCTCCTCCGCGGCGATCGCCTCGAACCGGCGGGCGGCCGCGTCGGCCTCCGCGACGGCCTGAGGCAGGAACGCCATGCCGATCGCGTAGTGGCCGGCGGGCGGGAGCTCGGCGGCGACGACGTCACGGACGAAGGCGTCCGGGATCTGCGTGAGGATCCCGGCCCCGTCCCCGCTGTTCTCCTCCGCACCGACCGCTCCGCGGTGGTCGAGGTTCAACAGTGCGGTCAGGCCCGCGTCCACGATGTCGCGGCCGGGCGTCCCGCGCAGGGTCGCGACGAACGCGACACCGCACGCGTCGTGCTCGGACGCGGGGTCGTAGAGGCCCTGGGCCGAGGGCCGCGCGACCCGATGCTGCGGCGTGGTCATCAACACCGTCCTCCTGCACGCCCGCACGCGGGCGCGTCATGCTCAAAGGTGGTCGGGACATCGTCGGCCCGTCGGAAACATAGGCGGCCCCGCCCGGGTGGTGCCCCGGTCGGAGTCGCCTCAGGCGCGGTCGGTCGGTCCCTGGTCGGGACCGGGTCCTTGCGCGTCCGCACGGTGCGGTCCGCCGCCGCTGTCGCGGCCGTCGTCCCGGCCGGAGGCGCCTGCGGCGGCCCCGGCGTGCGCGGTGCTCATGGTGTCAAGCTCAGTGTCGGGCTCGGGGTCGTGCCCCGTGTCCTGCCCGGTGTCCTGCTCGGCGTCGACCCGGTCGTCCCGGGACCGACGGTCCTCCTCCTGCCGGTCGCGGCTGCGGCCGGGCAGCTCCACCCCGTCCTCACGCTCCGGGTAGCGCCTGCCGATGACGACGAAGGCGACGAGGGCACCGAGGCCCACGACGATCGACGTCCACACGTTCAGACGCAGCCCGAGCACGTGCTCGGCGGTGTCGATGCGGAGCATCTCGATCCACACCCTGCCCAGAGTGTAGAGCGCGACGTAGGCCCAGAATACCCGCCCATGACCGAGCCTGTACCGGCGGTCGAGCCAGACGAGAAGTGCGGCCGCCCCGAGGTTCCAGAGCAGCTCGTACAGGAACGTGGGGTGGAACAGGGTCCCCGCCGCGAACGCCGTGCCGGTGTCCGCGTTGAGCCGCTCGATCACGGCCGGGGAGACCTCGAGCCCCCAGGGCAGCGTCGTGGGGGCGCCGAACAGCTCCTGGTTGAACCAGTTGCCCAGGCGTCCGATCGCCTGCGCGACGAGGAGCCCGGGTGCGAGCGCGTCCGCGAACGAGCTCAGCCGCACGCCCTTGCGGCGGCAGCCGATCCAGGCGCCGACGGCGCCGAGCGCCACCGCGCCCCAGATCCCGAGGCCGCCCTCCCAGACGTACAGGGCGCGCACGGGGTCCCCGCCCTCGCCCCAGTACGGCTCGGGCGTGCTGATCACGTGGTAGAGCCGGCCACCGACGATGCCGAACGGGACGGCCCAGAACGCGATGTCGAGGACGTCGTCCGCGTCCCCGCCCCGGGCGACCCAGCGCTTGGTGGTGATCCAGATCGCGACCGCGATACCGGCCAGGATGGCCAGCGCGTACGCGCGGAGCGGCACCGGGCCGAGGTACCACGTGTGCTGCGACGGGCTCGGGATCGCCGCCTGCACCGACGCCGCGGACGCCAGCAGGGACGCGCTCACGCGCCCTCCCCCGGCCCCCCGCGGGCACGGCGCACGCCGTCGGCGAGGTCCGTCACGGTCGCCCGCAGCGTGTCGAGCCGGTCGGACCACGGACGGTCGGCGAGCAGCGGGCGCACGAGGGCCGAGCCGACGATGACGCCGTCGGCGAACCGGCCCACCTCGGCGGCCTGGTCGCCGGACGAGACGCCGAGCCCGACGCACACGTGGTCGGCGCCCGCCGCCCGGGTGTCGGCGACGAGCTGCTCGGCTCGGTCGCCCACCTGGTCGCGGGTGCCGGTCACGCCCATCGTCGACGCCGCGTAGACGAAGCCCCGCGACGCGCGGGCGGTCAGCGCCAGGCGCTCGGGCGTCGAGCTCGGCGCGACGAGGAACACGCGGTCGAGGCCGTGCTCCTGCGACGCCGCGATCCAGTCCGCGCCTTCGTCGGGGATGAGGTCGGGGGTGATGAGACCGGCGCCCCCGGCGGCCGCGAGGTCGCGCGCGAACGCGTCCACCCCGTAGCGCAGCACCGGGTTCCAGTACGTCATCACGAGGGCGGGCACGCGCCCGCCCGAGTGCTCGGCGACGGCCTCGACGACGCGCAGCACGTCGCGGACCCGGGTGCCGGCGGCGAGCGCGGCCTCCGCAGCGCGCTGGATCACCGGTCCGTCCATCACCGGGTCGGTGTACGGCACGCCGATCTCGACGACGTCGGCGCCCGCGTCCACGGTCGCCAGGACGGCCTCGATCGAGCGCTCGACGTCCGGGAACCCGACGGGCAGGTAGGCGACGAGTGCGCCGCGGCCCTCGTCGCGCAGGGCGTCGAGGCGCGCGCCGGTGGTCGACGTCGCCGCCGGAGTGGTGTCGGTCGTGGTCACTGGTCCCCCTCCGCCGTGTCGTCCGTCCGGTCCTCGTCGAGCAGCCCGAACCACCGCGCCGCGGTGGCCACGTCCTTGTCCCCGCGACCCGACAGGTTCACCAGGATCAACTGGCCGGGACGACCGGCCTCGGCCGCCTCGCGACCCAGCCGTACGGCTCCGGCGAGCGCGTGCGCGGACTCGATCGCCGGGATGATCCCCTCGGTGCGGCACAGGAGCCGGAAGGCCTCCATGGCCTCGTCGTCCGTCACGGGCTCGTACGTGGCGCGCCCCAGGTCGTGCAGCCACGAGTGCGCGGGCCCGACGCTCGGGTAGTCCAGCCCGGCCGAGACCGAGTGGCTCGGCAGCGTCTGGCCGTCGTCGTCCTGCAGCAGGTAGGAGCGGGCGCCGTGCAGCACGCCCGGGGCCCCGCCGGAGAAGCGGGCCGCGTGCCGGCCGGACTCGATGCCCTCGCCCCCGGCCTCGAAGCCGTGCAGCGACACCCCCTCGTCGTCGAGGAAGGCGTTGAAGATGCCGAGCGCGTTCGACCCGCCGCCCACGCACGCCGCGACGGCGTCCGGCAGCCGGCCGATGCGCTCGATGATCTGCTCGCGCGCCTCCTCGCCGATGATGCGGTGGAACTCGCGGACCATCTCCGGGAACGGGTGCGGGCCCGTGACCGTGCCGAGCAGGTAGTGCGTGGAGTCGACGTTCGCGACCCAGTCGCGCAGCGCCTCGTTGATCGCGTCCTTGAGGGTGCGCGAGCCGATCTTCACCGGCACGACGTCGGCGCCCAGCAACCGCATCCGGGCGACGTTCAGCGCCTGACGCTGCGTGTCCTCCTCGCCCATGTAGACGACGCACTCGAGGTCGAGCAGGGCGGCCGCCGTCGCGGTGGCCACGCCGTGCTGCCCGGCCCCGGTCTCGGCGATCACCCGCGTCTTGCCCATGCGCTTGACCAGCAGGGCCTGGCCGAGGACGTTGTTGATCTTGTGGGACCCCGTGTGGTTGAGGTCCTCGCGCTTGAGGAACACCCGGTGACCGGCCTCGGCGCCCCCGCAGTGCTCCGCGAAGCGCGGCACCTCGGTGAGCGGCGAGGGACGCCCGGTGTACTCCCGGTGCAGGCGTGCCAGCTCGTCCGTGAACGCCGGGTCGCCGAGCGCCTTGCGGTACTCGGTCTCCAGCTCGTCGAGCGCGGCGATGAGGGCCTCGGGCACGAAGCGGCCGCCGAACTGGCCGAAGTAGGGGCCTTCGACGTCCGCGAGCCGCCCGAGCACCTGGTGCGCCAGGGTCTCGGTCAGGGCCTCCCGTACGGGCTGGTCGGGCACGGGTCCTCCGTCTCTCGTCGGCACCGCTCGGCGCTCTGCACGAGGGGTCGTCAGAGGGTACCGGTCGCCCGGGCCTCCGCCGCCCGCCGTCCAGGACGCGTCGGGATGGTGTGCCGTGTGTGGTGTTGTGCCGTGGTCGTGCGACGTGCTGCGGTGGTTACGGCTGGGCCGCCGGGCGGACCGACCACAGCGCGGGGTGCTGCCCGGCCGCGACCAGGTCGGCCACCGACCGGCGCGGGGCGCCGTCGGTCACGAGCGCCTCGCCGACCAGCACGGCGTGCGCGCCGGACCGGGCGTAGTCGAGGACGTCGTGCGGGCCGCGGACGCCGGACTCGGCGACGCGGACGACGTCGTCGGGGATGAGCGGGGCGAGGCGCGCGAAGGTCGTGCGGTCCACCTCGAGCGTCTTGAGGTCGCGGGCGTTCACGCCCACCACGCGCGCCCCGGCGTCGAGGGCGCGACGCACCTCGTCGTCGGTGTGGGCCTCGACCAGCGCCGTCATGCCGAGCGAGTGCACCCGCTCGATCAGGGACGTCAGCACGGTCTGCTCCAGGGCCGCGACGATGAGCAGCACGAGGTCCGCCCCGTGGGCCCGTGCCTCCCACACCTGGTACGGCGTGACGACGAAGTCCTTGCGCAGCACGGGCACGTCCACGCGGGCGCGGACGGCGTCCAGGTCGGCGAGCGAGCCGCCGAACCGTCGCTGCTCCGTGAGCACGGAGATCGCGCTGGCCCCGCCGCTGGCGTACTCCTCGGCCAGCGCCGCGGGGTCGGAGATCGACGCCAGGTTGCCCTTGCTGGGGCTGGATCGCTTCACCTCCGCGATCACGGCGACGCGATCCTCCGAGAGCAGCCGGCCGCAGCACTCGAGCGCGCCCGGCACGCGCGCCGCGCGCTCCTTGAGCTCGTCGAGCGACGTCCGCGCCTGGCGTACCGCGAGGTCCTCACGGACCCCCGCGACGATGTCCTCCAGGACCGTCATGGTCTGCCTCCCCGTCCCCTGACGCCGCACCGACGTCTGCCTGCCATCGTAGGCCCGTCCGCGGGACGGCCCGGACACGTCTCCGAGCGTGAGACGACGACGGCGCGCCCCCGTGGGTCGGGGGCGCGCCGTCCTCGTGCCGGCGGGCGGGCGGAGCCGCCGCCGGGAGGAAGCTCAGTGGCCGGAAGGAGCCCGGCGCGGCGTCACGCCGTCCTTCGGCTGTCCGAGGCCCATGTTGCGCAGCACGAGGCCGAGCACGAGCGAGGCGGCCACGATCACGGCACCGACCCAGACCACCGCGTCCGGGACCGGGGGCAGCATCCCGACGGCGCCGACGGCCACGCCCAGCATGATGCCGATCATCGCCGTCCACGCGGCGGTCGTGTGGCCGTGGTTGGTCGGCGGGACGGCCGGGGGCAGGTAGGCGACCTCGGCGTTGCGGTTCTCGGTCATGGGAATGTGATGCCCTTTCGTGACGTGGTGCGCGGTCCAGCCTAGCGGTCCGCGGACGGGTCGGTTCCCCGGGAGAGCGCGTCCCAGGCGTCGTGGGGGTCGTGCTGACCAGGCGCGTCGGGGTCGTCCCCCGACGGCGGCGCCTCGGCGCTCGGGGCGCTGCCGCCCGGGCCGGGTGCGGCATCGGCGCGCTCGTGCCGCCCGGAGGTGGCTCCCCAGGCGGGCGCGCCCGCCGCCGCGAGCGCGGCGACGAGCACCGCCGCCACGCCGAGCACCGCGGTCAGCCAGGGCCACACGGCGACGGAGACGGGCGACGTGAGGTCCGTCACGCCGGCGGTCGCCGACGCGCCCGACGTCGCGGCGGGCAGCGGGTCGAGCAGCACGGCCGCCGCCGAGGCGGTGGCCAGGGCGCCCGCGAGCGCGACGACGACCAGCGCGACCCAGCGCGCCACGCGGCCCGCGATGGCGAGGGCGACGCCGCCCGCCACCACCACGAGCGCGGCGGCGCCCACGGCGGGCGCCGCCGTCGTGCCCGTGACCGCGACGTCGACCGTCGGCTCGAGGGCCGTCGACACCGTCGTGCTCACCCAGGTCGGCGACGCCGTCGCGAGGGTGAGCCCGCCGACCGCCACCACCGACCACACCGCCCGCGACCGCGCGCGCAGCGGCCCGCGGCCCGGCGGGCGACCGCCGTCGCCCTCGTGCGCGCCGTCGTGGGTGCCGTCGTGCGCGGCCCGTGCCCTGTCGTCGTCCATGTCCGCCTGCCCGTCCGTCGTGCTGGTCCGTGCCGCGCTCAGAGCGCCCGGAACCGCGCGGCCAGCTGCACCGCGCGCACCGCCGCGGCCGCCTTGTTGCGCGACTCCTCGTACTCGAGAGCCGGCACCGAGTCGGCGACGATGCCGCCGCCGGCCTGCACCCACGCCTTGCCGTCGCGGATGCACGCGGTGCGGATCGCGATGGCCATGTCCATGTTGCCGCCGAAGTCGAAGTAGCCCACGGTGCCGCCGTAGATCCCGCGGGACGCAGGCTCCAGCTCGTCGATCAGGGCGATGGCACGCGGCTTGGGAGCCCCCGAGAGGGTGCCGGCGGGGAACGTCGCGCGCAGGGTGTCGAGCGCCGTCGCGCCCTGTCGCAGGCGGCCCACCACGGTGGAGCACAGGTGCATGATGTGGCTGAACCGGCGGGTGGCCATGAACTCGACCACCTCGACCGACGTCGGCTCGCAGACCTTGACGAGGTCGTTGCGCGACAGGTCGACGAGCATGAGGTGCTCGGCGCGCTCCTTGGGGTCGGCGAGGAGCTCCTCGCCGAACGCCACGTCCTCCTCGACGGTCGCGCCGCGCGGCCGCGAGCCGGCGATCGGGTACGTCGTGACGTGCCCGTCCGTCACCTTCACCAGGGTCTCGGGGCTGGAGCCGACGACGGAGAGGTCGCGCCCGTCGGGGCCGGTGAGCCGGAAGTAGTACATGTACGGGCTCGGGTTGATGGTGCGCAGCGCGCGGTACACGTCCAGCGGCGCGGCCGGGCAGTCCAGGCCGAGGCGCTGCGACAGCACCACCTGGAACACCTCGCCGTCGCGGATCGCCTCCTGCCCGGTGCGCACGGCGGCCTCGAACTCCTCGCGCGTGGAGCGGAACTCCAGGGCGGGCTCGGTCACCTCGTCCGGCCCGCGCAGCACCGTCGGCTGCGGCGGGGCCGGCGTGGCCAGCCGCGCCTGCATCGCGTCGAGGCGGGCGACGGCGTCGGCGTGCGCCTCGTCGACCCGCTCGTCGGTGCCGTCGCCGTTGATGGCGTTGGCGATGAGCCAGGCGCTGCCCGTGTGGTGGTCGACCGCCACGAGGTCCGTGGCGAGGCTCAGCGCCACCTCCGGCACGCCGAGCTCGTCCGGGGCGTTCGCGGGCAGCGTGGGCTCCCAGTGGCGCACCACGTCCCAGCCGAGCGCGCCGGTCAGCCCGCCCGTCAGCGGGGGCAGTCCCTCGATCGGCGGCGTGCGCAGCGCCTCCAGCGCCGCGCCGAGCACCTCGACGACGTCGCCCTCGAGCGGGATGCCCGCCGGGACGTCGCCGTGCCACACGGCGTGCCCGTCGGACGCCGTGAGGGTGGCGCGCGAGTCGACGCCCACGAACGACCAGCGCGACCAGCCGCCGGACGACTCCGCCGACTCGAGCACGAAGGTGCCCGGGCGGTCCTGGGCGAGCGTCCGGTAGAGGCCGACCGGCGTGACGTCGTCCGCCAGCACGCGCCGGACCACGGGGATCACCCGGCGGTCGGCGGCCAGCTCGCGGAACGTCCCGAGACCCGGCCACGTCGCGCCCCACGCCAGGTCCTGCTCCGACGGGCCCGCCACGGGGGCGGTGCGCGGGGCGGGGTGGGGCTGCGCGACGGTGGGCGTGGTCACCGGTCCTCCTGAGGATCGTCGAGCTGTACGTGGGTGGTCGGGCTTGGGCGGTGCGGCGCGTGGTGCGCCGCCGGTGGCGAGGGGCGCGGTCAGGCGGCGGGCGCGTCGGGGCCGACGACGGCCCCCAGGTCGCCGCCCGCCTCGAAGCAGGTGCGCGAGCCGGTGTGGCACGCGGCGCCCACCTGGTGGACGCGCACGAGCAGGGCGTCGCCGTCGCAGTCCAGCGCGACGGACCGGACGAGCTGGACGTGCCCGGACGTGTCGCCCTTGCGCCAGTACTCCTCGCGCGACCGGCTCCAGAACGTCACGCGGCCCTCGGTGAGGGTGCGGCGCAGGGCCTCGTCGTCCATCCAGCCGAGCATGAGCACCTCGCCGGTGTCGTGCTGCTGCACGACCGCGGCGACGAGGCCGTGCTCGTCCCGCTTGAGCCGGTCGGCGATCGCGGGGTCGAGCGCGGGGTCGAGAGCAGCCCCGGGCAGGGAGGCGTCGGTCAGATCGGGCACCTGTGCATCTTCCCACGGCGCGGCGGGGCGCGGGGCGCACCGTCCGCCCCGTCGGCACGCCCGTCAACGGGTCTGGGCCACCCAGCTCGCGTGCATCCGCGCGTAGACGCCGCCCGCGGCCGCCAGCTCCGCGTGCCCGCCGACCTCGACCACGCGCCCGTCGTCGACGACGACCACGAGGTCGCTCGCCTCCGCCGTCGAGAGCCGGTGGGCGATGGTGAGGGTCGACCTCCCGGACGTGAGCGAGTCCAGCGCCCGCGCGATCCGCACCTCGGCGGCGGGGTCGACGGCCGAGGTGGCCTCGTCCAGCACCAGCAGGTCGGGGGCGGCCAGGTAGGCGCGCGCGATGGCGACCAGCTGCCGCTCCCCCGCGCTCAGCGCCTCGCCACGCTGGCCGACGGGCGTGTCCAGCCCCTGCGGCAGCCCCGCCACCCAGTCGGTGAGGCCGAGGGCGTCCACGGCCCCCGCGACGCGGGCCCTGGTCTCGCGCGGGTCGGACGGCGGCTCGGGGCGCAGCCCGTAGGCGACGTTCTGCTCCACCGTGCCGTCGAAGAGGAAGCCCTCCTGCGGCACGAGGACGACCCGCTCGCGCAGCGAGGCGAGCGTGAGGCGGCGCAGGTCGACGCCGTCGAGCAGCACCGCCCCGGCCGTCGGGTCCATGAGGCGGGCGACCAGCTTGGCGACCGTGGTCTTGCCCGAGCCCGTGCGTCCGACGACGGCGACCTTGCGGCGTGCGGGCAGCTCCAGGTCCACCCCGTGCAGCACCTCGGGCCCGTCCGGATAGGCGAACCGCACCCCGCGCAGCGTCACCCTGGCCGGGCCCCGGGGGCTCGCCGTCGCGTCGTCGGCGTCCGCCACGTCGAGGGGCGTCTCCAGCACGGCGAGCACGCGCCGCCAGCCCGCGACGGCGTTCTGCAGCTCGTTGAGGATCTCCGTGGCCTGCTGCACCGGACCGGTGAAGAGCTGCACGAGGAACAGGAACGCGACGACCTGGCCCGCGGTCAGGCCGCCGCCGACGCCGAGCAGCGTGCCCACCACGACGACCACGGCGAGCACCAGGTTGGCGACGAGCACGCCGCTCGAGAACACCGACGAGACGAGGAGCTGGGCACGGGCCTGCGTGGCGCGAGTCCTCTCGACGGCCGCGTCGACCCGGCGCCCGGTCCGCGCGGCCACGCCGTACGCCCGCACCGTCTCGGCGCCCACCACGGCCTCGGAGATCGCGCCGAGCATCGCGCCGACCGCCTGCCGCACCGCCGCGTAGGCGCGGTTCACCGTGCCCTGCGCGCGCCGCAGCACCAGGAACAGCGGCACGAAGCACGCCCAGACCACCAGCGTGAGCTGCCACGAGTACACGGCCATGAGGGCGGTGGCCACGAGCACCTGCAAGGTCGAGACGAGCAGCTGGATGCCGCCCCACTGCACGAACAGCGAGATCGTGTCGACGTCGGAGGTCACGCGGGACACGAGCGCGCCGCGGCGCTCGGTGCCCTGCGCCAGGGTGGACAGGTCGTGCACGTGCCGGAACGCCTGCACCCGCAGCGCGGCGAGCCCCGCCTCGGTACGGCGGAAGAGACGCACGTTGACGACGGCGGTGCACAGCCCCGCCACGACGACGGCGCCCGCCGCGAGCCCGGTCAGCAGCGCCACCCGTCCCGCGTCGGGCCCGCCGCCGGCGAGGATGCCGTCGTCGATCGTGCGCTGCACCGCGACCGGCACGACGACCCGGCCCGCGGCCGCCAGCACGGCGAGCGCGAGCGTGAGCCACAGTCCGTCCACGATCTGCGGCGAGATCTGCACGCCCCGCCGGAGCGTGGCGAGGACGCCCAGCTCGCTGGCGGCGGCGATGCGTGTCGCGCTCACCGTGTCCCCTCCCGCTCCTCGACGTCCGTCCCGGGCTCCGGCTCGGCCTCCGGCAGCCGCTCCCCCGCGGCCGCCTCGTCGGCGAGCTCGCGCGCCCGGCGCTCCGTCTCCCGCTCGTAGGCCGTGGCGAGCGCGCGGTACCCGGGGTCGCGCGCCAGCAGGTCCGCGTGCGGCCCGACGTCGACGACACGGCCGCCCTCGAGGTGCACGACGACGTCCGCGAGGGCGACCGACGACATGCGGTAGGCGACCATCACGACGGTCGTGCCCCGTGCCTCTCCCCGGCCGTCGCCGCGCGCCGACGCGAGGGACCCGAGGATCTCCGCCTCGACGCGCGGGTCGACGGCCGAGGTGGCGTCGTCGAGCACGAGCAGCCGGGGGCGGCGGACCAGCGCCCGGGCGACGGCGAGGCGCTGGCGCTGCCCGCCGGACAGGTTGGCCCCGCGCTCGCCCAGGGGCGCGTCGAGCCCGCCGGGCAGCGCGCGCACGACGTCGTCGACGCGCGCGACGCGCAACGCCTCCCAGACCTCGGCGTCGTCCGGCACGCCGTCGTCGCCGGGGTCGGCGAGGGTCACGTTGGCGCGCACCGTGTCCTCGAAGACGAACGTCTGCTGCGTCACGAGCGCGACCTGCGCGGGCACCTCGCCCGCGGCGAGGTCGCGCACGTCCGCGCCGTCCAGCAGCACCCGGCCGCGGCTCGGGTCGCTGAGTCGCGCGAGCAGCGACACGAGGGTCGTCTTGCCCGCGCCGGTGCTGCCCACCACGGCCACGGTGTTCCCGGGCGCGACGTCGAGGTCGACGGCGTCGAGCAGGGTGACCGTGGTGCCGGCCGCCGGCACCACCACCCCGACGCCCTCGAGACGGACCGCCAGGCCGCCCGCCGCGCACGGGAGCGCCCGCGTGCCCGGCAGCAGCGTCGACGAGGCGTCGAGGATGCCCGCGATCCGGTCGTACCCGACGAGGGCGCGCGGCAGCTCGCCGAGCACCCAGCCGAACGCGCGCACCGGCACCGCCATGACGGTCAGGAGGTAGGCGGCCGTCACGACGTCGCCCGCGTCGACCGCCCCGGTGGACGCCCGCCAGGTGCCCACGCCCAGCACGGCCAGCGTGCCCAGGGAGGGCAGCAGCTCGATGACCGGGTCGAAGACGGCCCGCACGGTGCCGACGCGGACGTTCGCGGCACGCAGCGCGTCGGCGCGCTCGGCGAACCGGCGCTCCTCGCGGTCGGCGGTGCCCAGCGACGTCACGAGCAGGGCGCCCTCGAACGACTCGTGCGCGACGTCGGCCACCTCGGCCCGCAGCTGCTGCGCGCGCGTGACGGCGGGCGTCATGTGGCGCTGGAAGACGACGTTCGCGGCGATCGCGGCCGGCACGACCAGGAGGGCCGCGACCGCCAGCCACACGTCCACCGCGAGCAGCGTCCCCGCCGCGACGCCGATCATCACCACGACGCCGAGCGCGAAGGGCAGGGGGTTGAAGACACCGGTGGCGGCCTCGACGTCGGCGCTCGCCGCGGACAGCAGCCGGCCGGCCGGGTGCGCGCGGTGCCAGGAGACCGGCAGGCGCAGGTACTGGTGGGACAGCCCGCGCCGGTGGTGCGCCTGGATCGCCGCGAAACCGTAGCCGGCCCAGATGCGCCGCCCGGCGACGCCGAGGGCGAGCGTGAGCGCCACCGCGGCGAGCACGAGCCCCGCGACCCAGACGCGCGAGCGCGCGTCCGGGTCGCCCGCGATCGCCGGGACGACGACCGCGTCGGTGGCCCAGCCGACGGCCCGGCTCACCGCGACCGTGGCGGCGCCGAACACGGCGGACGCGCCCACGGCCAGCACGTACAGCCGCGGCTCGGAGCGCATGCCGCGCCAGACGAGCGTCGCCGAGCGGCGCAGCCTCGACCCGGTGAGCGCGGTCGTCACGGCTCCGCTCGTCGTCCGCGAGGGTGTCGTCCGACCGACCCCGTGCTCACCTCCGCACCTCGATGCCCGCCTCGGCGAGCGCCGCCTTGACCTGACCGATCGACAGCGTGCCGAAGTGGAAGACGCTCGCGGCGAGCACGGCGTCGGCGCCCGCCCGGGCCGCGGCGACGAAGTGCTCCGGCACCCCGGCGCCTCCCGACGCCACGAGCGGCACGTCGACCCTCTCCCGCACCGCGGCGAGCATGTCGAGGTCGAAGCCGGAGGTGGTGCCGTCGGCGTCCATGGAGTTCAGCAGGATCTCGCCCGCGCCGAGGTGCGCGGCGCGCGCGGCCCACTCGACGGCGTCGATCCCGGTGCCGCGGCGGCCGCCGTGGGTCGTGACCTCGTAGCCCGAGGCGGTGACGGTCTCCCCGGTGACGCGGCGGGCGTCCACGGACAGGGTGAGCACCTGGCGCCCGAAGCGCGCGGCGATCTCCGCCACCAGCTCGGGCCGGGCGATGGCGGCGGTGTTGACGCCGACCTTGTCGGCCCCGGCGCGCAGCAGCCGGTCGACGTCGTCCGTGGACCGGACGCCGCCGCCCACCGTGAGCGGCACGAACACCTGGTCGGCTGTGCGGCGCACCACGTCGACCATGGTGGCGCGGTCGCCCGACGAGGCGGACACGTCGAGGAACGTCACCTCGTCGGCGCCCTCACGGTCGTACCGGGAGGCCAGCTCCACGGGGTCGCCCGCGTCACGCAGGTTCGTGAAGTTGACGCCCTTGACGACCCGTCCGTCGTCGACGTCGAGGCACGGGATCACGCGGACGGCCACGGACATGCGGGACTCACCCTTCCTTTGCTGCTGTCGTCGCTGCTCTCGCCGGCTAGTCGCCGGGCGGCTCCTCCGGTGCGTCCTTCTCCGGGTCGCCGCCGTCGTCGCCCTTGCCCTGGCCGGTCGACTCGTCCTCGGTCACCTGGAAGTGCGCGTCCAGGATGTCCACGACGTAGACCAGGGTCTCGTCGGCGAGGTCGCTGCTGGTGCCACCGTAGCCGAGGCCCGGGGGCACCACGAGCAGCACCTGCGAGCCCACGGTCTGCTCGATCAGCCCCTGGTCGAGGCCGTCGACGAGCTGGCCGATGCCGACCGTCGCGGACTGCGGCCGCGTCCCGGCGCTCCACGTGGTGTCGAACTGCCGCCCGTCGCTCCACCGCACCGCGGTGAACCGCATCGTGACGACCTGCCCCACCTGCACCTGCGGTCCCGTGCCCCGCACCAACGGCTGCACCTGCAGGTCGGAGGGCGGGTCGGCCTTCGTCGGCACGGTCACGCTCGGGGTGCCGTCGTCGCGGCGCTCGACGGTGGGGAGCCCCTTCGCCGCGGTCACCTCGGCGCCCGCCGCGTGCGTGGGCAGCACGTCGACGACGAGGATCACGGGCACCCCGCCGTCCTCCTCCAGCAGGAGCATCCGCGCCCCCACCTTCTGGCCCCGCAGCGTGTCGTAGAGGTTGGAGCCGAGCGACTCCGGCGACATCGTGTACCACCCCGGCGCGTCGATGTACGTGCTCGAGATCACAGTGCCGTCGCGGCCGTCCTCGGCATACATGTTCAGCAGCACGGGCTCCCCGTCCACGACGGGATCGCCGGACCCGGGCCACACCGTCCGCGCCCCGGCCTGCACCACGTCGTAGGGCTGCTCGTAGTCGAGGGCGGGCGGTTCCCCCACCGCTCCCGACACCTGCACGGGCGCCGCCGACGGCGCGGACGACGGCCGCTTGCCCAGGTCCTCCAGCACCGACGAGCCGCACCCGCCGAGCACGAGCGCACCGCCGAGCAGCAGCGAGATCAACAGGGACAGACGGCGGAGCACCGCGACAGTCTGCCACGCCCGCCGCTCACCCTGATCAGCGGTCCGCGCCCGCACCTGGCCGCAGGCCGACGACCTGCAGTGTCCGCGGGGGTCGCCTCGCCGACGTCGGCCCGGAGCCGGTGCACCGAGCGGGGCGCGGCGGTTTCTCCGCGCGGACGTATCCCTCCCGAAGTGGAGGGCGCCCTGGCGCCCGTGAACGCGTCCGCGCGGAGAAACTGCCGCGCCCCGCGCCCGAACTACATCGACTCGATCAACCGGTCCACGCGCTCGTCGACGCTCTTGAACGGGTCCTTGCACAGCACGGTGCGCTGCGCCTGGTCGTTGAGCTTCAGGTGCACCCAGTCCACGGTGTAGTCCCGGCGCGCCTCCTGCGCGGCACGCACGAAGTCTCCCCGCAGCTTGGCGCGGGTGGTGGGCGGCGGCACCGCCGTCGACTCGAACACCTCGAGGTCGGTGACCACGCGCTCCACCATGCCGCGCGCGGCGAGGAGGTTGTACAGCCCCTCGGTGCGGGAGATGTCGTGGTAGGCGAGGTCGAGCCGGGCGATGCGCGGGTCGTCCAGCGGCAGGTCGTGCTTGGCCTGGTACCGCTCGATGAGCTTGAGCTTGATGACCCAGTCCAGCTCGCGGTCCACGAGGGTCAGGTCGCCCGACTCGAGAGCGCGCAGCCCGCGCTCCCACAGGTCGAGGACCTGCTTGACGACGGGGGTGGCACCGGAGTGCGCGTCGACGTGCTCACGCACGCGGTGGAAGTACTCCCACTGGATGTCGACGGCGGTGGCGGTGCGCCCGTTGGCGAGCTGGACGGGGTGCAGCCCGGTGCGGTCGTGGCTGATCTCGCGGATCGCGCGGATGGGGTTCTCGAGGGTGAGGTCGCGCATCGGCACGCCCGCCTCGACCAGGCGCAGCACGAGGTCGGTGGCGCCGACCTTGAGCATCGTGGTCGGCTCGGCCATCGACGAGTCGCCGACGATGACGTGCAGGCGCCGGTAGCTCTCCGCGTCGGCGTGCGGCTCGTCGCGCGTGTTGATGATCGGCCGGGAGCGGGTGGTGGCGCTGGAGACGGCCTCCCAGATGTGGTCGGCGCGCTGGGACAGGCAGTAGACGGCGCCGCGCGGGGTGGCGAGGACCTTCCCGGCGCCCGTGAGCACCTGGCGGGTGATGAGGAACGGCACCAGCACCTCGGACAGGCGCGAGAAGTCGCCCTGCCGGCGCACGAGGTAGTTCTCGTGGCAGCCGTAGGAGTTGCCGGCGGAGTCGGTGTTGTTCTTGAACAGGTGCACCTTGCCGGACAGGCCCTCGTGCTCGAGCCTCTGCTGCGCGTCGGCGACCAGCCCCTCGAGGATGCGCTCGCCGCCCCGGTCGTACGCGACGAGCTGATGCACGTCGTCGCACTCCGCCGTCGCGTACTCGGGGTGCGACCCGACGTCGAGGTAGAGGCGCGAGCCGTTGCGCAGGAAGACGTTCGAGCTCCGCCCCCACGCCACGACCTTGCGGAACAGGTAACGGGCCACCTCGTCCGCGGACAGGCCGCGCCCGTCGTCCGCCGCGCACGTCACCCCGTACTCGGTCTCCAGACCGAAGATCCTGCGGTCCACGACGTCTCCCCTCGCTCGGCCCTGTTGCCGGACGTGCTGCCCGACCTGCTCGCCCGTCTCAGGCGCCTGTCTCACTCACCCTGCTGCTCGAGCAGCCCGGCCAGCGTCGCGCCCTGCAGCCGGCGGAACGCGCGCCGCCGGCCCGCTCGCTCCAGCACCGCCACCTCGAGGCCGGCGGGCGCGATCTCGCGCTCCTCCCCCTCGGCGGCGACGGACCCGTCCGACCCCACCGCCCCGAGGGTGCGCACGGCGAGCGTGAGCACCTGCGGGAGCGTCATCCCCTCGTGCCAGGCCTCCGCGACCCGCGCGCCCAGCTGCTCGGCCTGGCCGCCCATGACGACGTGCCCGTGCTCGTCCGCGACCGAGCCGTCGTAGGACAGCCGGTAGATCTGGTCGGCGGCCGGGGTGTCCCCGACCTCCGCCACGACCAGCTCGACCTCGAGCGGCTTGGACTCGGTGGTGAACACGGTGCCGAGCGTCTGCGCGTACGCGTTGGCGAGCCCCCGCGCGGTGACGTCGGTGCGGTCGTACGAGTACCCGCGCAGGTCCGCGTAGCGCACGCCGGCGACCCGCAGGTTCTCGAACTCGTTGTACTTGCCCACCGCGGCGAACGCGATGCGGTCGTAGATCTCCGAGATCTTGTGCAGCGCGCGCGACGGGTTCTCCGTGGCGAACGCGATCCCGCCGGAGTAGGCGAGCACGACGACGGACCGACCGCGGGCGATGCCCTTGCGGGCGAAGTCCGCCCGGTCCTTCATCAGCTGCTCGGGCGAGACGTAGAACGGCATCGTCATGCGTGCGCACCCCCCTGGTTCCCGGTCCGGGGACCGCCGGCGGGGCGGTCGCCGTGGGCGGCCCGGTGGGCGGCCCCGCGCTCGTCGACGATCCGCGCGACCGTCGCGGCGAGCTCGTCGTCCGCCACCCGGCGCACGCCGTCGGCGGTCACGACCGTCACCACGGGCCAGATCTGGCGCACGGGGTCGGGGCCCCCGGTCGCGCTGTCGTCGTCGGCCGCGTCGTAGAGCGCCTCGACCGCGACGCCGACCGCGGCGTCGGCGTCGAGCCCGGGCCGCCACAGCTTCTTCAGCGCCCCGCGCGCGAACACGGAGCCCGAGCCGACCGTGTGGTGGTCGTGCTCCTCGTACCGTCCGCCGGTGACGTCGTAGCTGAACAGCCGCCCGTACCCGCGGTCGAGGTCGTAGCCCGCGAACAGCGGCACCACCGCGAGCCCCTGCAGGGCGAGAGGCAGGTTGCCGCGGATCATCGTGGACAGGCGGTTGGCCTTGCCGTCGAGCGACAGCAGGGAGCCCTCGATCTTCTCGTAGTGCTCCAGCTCGAGCTGGAAGAGGCGCACGAGCTCGATCGCCACGCCGGCGGACCCCGCGATGCCGACCACCGAGTAGGCGTCGGCGGCGAAGACCTTCTCCATCTCCCGGCTGGCGATGAGGTTGCCCGCCGTGGCGCGGCGGTCGCCCGCCATGATCACGCCGCGGCCGCCGTCGTCCGTGCCGAAGGTCAGCGCGACGATCGTGGTGGCGTGCGGCGCGAGGCCGTCCGCGGGCGCACCCGCGCCGCCGACGTCGCGACGCCCCGGCAGCAGGTCGGGCGCGTGGCCGGCGAGGAAGTCCACGAACGAGGACGAGCCGGGGCGCAGGAACGCGTCCGGCAGCCGTCCCGAGGTGTCAGCGTGGGTCATGGGCGCTCACTGACCGCCCTTCTGCACGAAGCCGCGGACGAACGACTCGGCGTTCGTCTCGAGGACCTCGTCGATCTCCTCCAGCAGGGCGTCCACCTCGGCGTCGCGCTCGGACGCCGCAGGGGCGACCGGGGCGGGGGCGTCCGCGTCGTCGTCGGGCGTGCGGTCCTCGTGCTGCGGGTTGATCCGTTCCTGACCGGCCATGGTCCGCCTCCTTCGCTGCTGCGGAGCCCCCGTGAGGAGCTCCGGGAGAGTCTCGCGACGCCAGCCTATGCGCTGCGGCCGACACCGCGCGGCGACGTCCACGCCGGTTGCGCCGAGGGCTGAACGACTCCACCCGCGCACGGTCCACGCACGGTCCGGAGGACGTCGTCGCCGGTCAGCGCCGGTCAGCGCCGGTCAGCGCGGGTGAGCGGACGGTCGGCCCGCGCTCATCCCTCGCCGCGCAACCCCTTGAGCAGCGCCGCCGCGTCGGGGCTGGCGTCGAGGAGGGCGCCGATGTGGGCCCGCGTGCCCCGCGACGGGTCGAGCATGGGCACCCGCTGCAGGGCGGCGGCCCCCGGGACGTCGAAGATCACCGAGTCCCAGCTCGCGGCCGAGACCTGGTCGGCGTACCGGGCCATCACCTCGCCGCGGAACCACGCCCGCGTGTCCGCCGGTGCGTGGTGCACCGCGTCCGCCACCCGCTCGTCGTCCACGAGCCGCTCGACGGCGCCGGACGCGACGAGCCGGTGGTAGACGCCGCGCTCGGGCCGCACGTCCGTCCACTGCAGGTCCATCGCGTGCAGCCGGGGATGGTCCCAGCCGAGCCCGTCCCGCGACCGCATCCGCTCCAGGAGCCGTCGCTTCGCCACCCACTCGACCTCGCGCGCACAGGTCGCCGGGTCCGTGCCCAGCCGCTGCAGCACCGACCGCCAGCGGTCCAGCACCTGCGCGGTCTCGTCGTCGCCCGGCGTCTCCCCGGGCACGTCGACCGAGCCGTCACCCGGACCCCCGAGCGCCGCGACCGACCGGGCGACGACGTCCGCGTACGCCTCCTGGATCTCCAGCGCCGTGAGCCGGCGGCCGTCGGCGAGGTCGAGCCGCGCGGTGAGGGCGAGGTCGCGCGACACCCGCTGCACGTCGGCGACCGGGTCCGCGAGCCGCAGCGCGGCGAGCTCCTCGCGGGCGGGCACGCCGGCCTCGGCCAGCTCGTCGAGGTGCTCGAGCACCCACAGCACCAGCGAGGTGGTGCCCAGCTTGAGGAACGTCGCGACCTCGAAGAGGTTCGCGTCGCCGATGATGAGGTGCAGGCGCCGCCACCGCGTGCGGTCCGCGTGCGGCTCGTCGCGGGTGTTGACGATCGGGCGGCGCAGCGTGGTCTCCAGCCCCACCTCCGCCTCGATGTAGTCGGCGCGCTGGGAGAGCTGGAAGCCCGCCTCCGAGCCCGTCGGGCCGAGCCCGACCCGACCCGACCCGGCGAACACCTGCCGCGTGACGAGGAACGGCGTCAGCAGCTCGACGAGCGTGCCGAACGGCAGCGCCCGGTCCACCAGGAAGTTCTCGTGCGTGCCGTAGCTGGCGCCCTTGCCGTCCACGTTGTTCTTGTAGAGCACCACCTCGCCGCCCGGCACCTCCGCGAGCGACCGCACCGCCGCGAGCATGACCCGCTCCCCCGCGACGTCCCACAGGACGCCGTCGCGCGGCCCCGTGACCTCGGGCGACGAGTACTCGGGGTGCGCGTGGTCCACGTAGAGACGAGCGCCGTTGGTGAGGATGCAGTTCGCGGCGCTCGGGTCGTCGTAGTCCTCCACGGACGGCCGCTCGACCTCCTCCGGCTCCTGCCGCGCGGCCCGCGCCGCGCGCCCGCGCGCCGTGCCGCCCGGGGTGCCGGCCGCGGAGGCCACCTGGGCCGACGCCGGCGTGCTGCCCGTCGTCGGGCCGGAGGGCGCGGGGCGCGACGGGTCGTCGGTGAGGAGCGAAGGGTGCGCCGACGCGCGCTGGAGGTGGAATCCCCGGGCGTCCTGCAGCGGGTCCTCGTCGTCGTAGTCCCACCGGGCCGGCGGACGGGCGCCCGCCCGCGCCACCAGGGCGCGGTACGTCATGACCACCTGCGAGCTCATGAGCATCGGGTTGGCCATGGGCCGCCCCGGTGCCAGCACGCCGTACTCGGTCTCGATCCCCATCACGCGACGAACGCTCACGCCACCACCCTAGGTGGCCACGAACGAGATCGAGGTACCCGTCTCGAAGTCGACCCACGGTGGGTCGGCCTCGTGACGGGCACCTCGATCTCGTGGCGGCGCGGGGACTACAGGTACTGCCCCGTGCTGGTCACCGTGTCGATGGTGCGCGGCGTGCCGTCGCCGCCCTTCTTCTGGACGATCGTGCGGATGAAGACGATGCGCTCGCCCTTCTTGCCGCTGATGCGCGCCCAGTCGTCGGGGTTGGTGGTGTTCGGCAGGTCCTCGTTCTCCTTGAACTCGTCGACGCACGCCGACAGGAGGTGCTCGACCCGGATGCCCCGCTGACCCGTGGCCAGGAAGTCCTTGATCGCCGACTTCTTGGCCCGGTCCACGACGTTCTGGATCATCGCGCCGGAGTTGAAGTCCTTGAAGTACAGGGTCTCCTTGTCGCCCGACGCGTAGGTCACCTCGAGGAACTGGTTCTCCTCGTCCTCGGAGTACATCCGCTCCACCACGCTGTTGATCATCGCCGCGACGGCCTCGGTGTGGCTGCCGCCGTGCTCGGCCAGGTCGTCGGGGTGGATGGGCAGCTGGGGCGTGAGGTACTTGCCGAAGATCTCGGTGGCACCCTCGGCGTCCGGCCGCTCGATCTTGATCTTCACGTCCAGCCGGCCCGGCCGGAGGATCGCGGGGTCGATCATGTCCTCGCGGTTCGAGGCGCCGATGACGATGACGTTGTCGAGCCGCTCGACGCCGTCGATCTCGGCGAGCAGCTGCGGCACGATCGTGGTCTCGACGTCCGACGAGAGGCCGGTGCCGCGGGTGCGGAACAGCGACTCCATCTCGTCGAAGAACACCACGACGGGCGCCCCCTGCGTCGCCTTCTCCCGGGCGCGCGCGAAGATCAGGCGGATGTGCCGCTCGGTCTCGCCCACGTACTTGTTGAGCAGCTCCGGGCCCTTGACGTTGAGGAAGTAGCTCTTGGCCGTGGGGTCGCCGCCCTGCGCGCTGGCGACCATCCCGGCGAGCGAGCTGGCCACCGCCTTGGCGATGAGCGTCTTGCCGCACCCGGGCGGCCCGTACAGCAGCACGCCCTTGGGCGGCCGCAGCCCGTGCTCGCGGAAGAGGTCGGGGTGGGAGAACGGCAGCTCGACGGCGTCGCGGATCTGCTCGATCTGCGGCCCCAGCCCGCCGATGTCCTCGTAGGCGATGTCGGGCACCTCCTCGAGGACGAGCTCCTCGACCTCCGACTTCGGCACCACCTCGTAGACGAACCCGCTGCGCAGGTCGACCGTGAGCGCGTCGCCCACCCGCAGCTCGGCGTCCACGACCGACCCGGCGAGCCGCACGACCCGCTCCTCGTCGGCGCGGCCGACGACGAGCACCCGCTCGGCGTCGAGGACCTCCTTGACGGTGACCAGCTCACCGGTCCGCTCGTAGCCGCCGACCTCGACCACCGTCATGGCCTCGTTGAGCTTGACCTCCTGGCCGGGCCGCAGCTCGGCGACGTCGAGCCCCGGGCTCGCCTGCACGTGCATCTTGCGGCCGGCCGACGAGATGTCGACCGAGCCGTCGTCGTGCGCGGCGAGGAACGTCGCGTACGTCCCCGGGGGCTTGGCGAGCTCGTCGATCTGGCCCTTGAGCTCCACGATCTGGTCGCGGGCGGCGCGGAGCGCCTCGGCGAGCCGCTCGTTCTTGGCGGCGAGGAGGGCGAGCTGTGCGTCGTGGCTCGGTCCGGTGGGCAGCGCCGGCTGCTCCGGTCGAGGCTCCGGGCGGACAGGGTTGTCGGACATCGCATCCCCTCTCGTGCGGCCCGGGTGGCCGCCTCCCCGGACGGGAAGGTGCCCCCGGAGTACAGCACCCTAGACATCAACACGGGTGTCCGGGGGTTCATTTCACGGAGCGGTCGCGAGGTTCACACGACCGAGACCTTCCGGTGACCTGCCGCGGCTCCGCGGCCTCCCGAACGACCTCAGCCCTGCGCGTCGTCCGGGGCGACCCCCAGGTCGCGCCGCACACGACGGATCTTCTTGTCCGACACGGCGCGCTCGCCCAGCTCCTCCTCCGACCACTCGGCGTCCGGGGCGGGGTAGGAGCCCTTGGCCGGGCGGCGGGTGCGCTCGGGCGGCGCGACGCCGTCGGCGAGCCGCCGCGCCGTGATGAGGAAGCCGGTGTGCCCGATCATCCGGTGCTGCGGGCGGACCGCGAGGCCCTCGAGGTGCCAGCCGCGCACCATCGACTCCCAGGCCTGCGGCTCGGCGAACCGGCCGTCGGCGCGCAGGTCCTCGGCCGTGCGGGACAGCTGCGTGGCGGTCGCGACATAGCAGACGAGCACGCCGCCCGGCGCGAGCGCGCGCGCCACGGGGTCGACGTTCTCCCAGGGCGCGAGCATGTCGAGCACGACGCGGTCGACGCTGCCCGGCTCCGCCACGGTGGGCAGCACGTCCGCGAGGTCGCCGACCGACAGCCGCCACGCCGGGTGCTCGCCGCCGAAGAACGACTCGACGTTGCCGCGCGCGATCGCCGCGAAGTCCTCGCGGCGCTCGATGGAGTGCAGCTCGCCGGCGTCGCCCACGGCGCGCAGCAGCGACATCGTCAGCGCCCCGGAGCCGACACCCGCCTCGACGACGCGTGCACCGGGGAAGATGTCGGCCATCTGCACGATCTGGCCGGCGTCCTTGGGGTACACGACGGCGGCGCCGCGCGGCATGGACAGCACGTAGTCGCTCAGCAGGGGCCGCAGGGCGAGGTACTCGATCCCCGCCGTGTTGGTCACGACCCACCCCTCGGGCCGGCCGATGAGGTCCTCGTGGCGGAAGTAGCCCTTGTGCGTGTGGAACGTGCCGCCGGGCTTGAGCGTGATGGTGTGCAGCCGCCCCTTGGGGTCCGTGAGCTGCACCCGGTCCCCCTCGCGCAGCGGGCCCCGGCGCAGGTCCGCACCCGTGGCGCTGCCGGTCGGGTCGACGGTCGGGCGGTTCTCGGGCGCGGTGGCGTCGGCGTCGGTCACGACGGGCGAGTCTACCGGCCCGCCCGCCGGCACCTCATCGACGGAGCGCGGCCGCGACCCGCGCCACGTCGAGCACCCCCGTGAGACGGCCCTCGTCCACGACCGGCACCACCCGCGCGCCCGACGACCCGTGGGCGAGGCGGTCGAGCAGCTCGTCGCCCTCGAGCTCGGGACCCACCGCCGAGCCGGGCGGGAACGGCACGACGACGGCCTCCACCGGCGTGGCGGCGGCCTGGTCGGCGGGCACGCTCGCGACGGCGCCGGGATCCACCCAGCCCACGGGCTCCCCGGCCGGCCCGACGACGGCCACGACCGCGCCCGGCTGCCGCGCGGCCGCGTCGGAGACCCCGGCGACCGTGGCGGTGACCGGGAGCACGACGGCGGGTACGGCGAGGCCCCGCGCGGACAGCCCCGCGACCCGGGCCCTGGTCTGCGCGCCCTTGATGGCCTCGCCCGCCCCGGACCACAGGAACGCGCCGATGAGCGCCGCCCACGCGACCGTCACCCAGGACGGCCTGCGCCCCTCGAGCAGCGGCCAAAGCAGCGCCACCGCCAGCACGCCGACCGCGACCACGCGCCCCACCCAGCCCGCGGCGAGCGTGCCCCGCGAGCGCGAGCCCGTCGCGCCCCAGACGGCGGACTCGAGGATCTGCCCGCCGTCCAGCGGCAGCCCGGGCAGCAGGTTGAAGAACCCGACGAACGCGTTCGAGAACGCCCCGGCCAGGAGCAGGGCCGTCGCGACGGACGACACCGGTTGCAGGAGGTACACGACCCAGAACGCGGCCGCGAGCACGAGGTTGGTCAGCGGGCCGACGACGGCCACGAGGGCACCGTCGAGCGGGCGCCCGCCCGACCCCGTGTAGGCGGTGTGACCGCCCCAGAGGGTCAACGCGATCTCGGTGACGCGGTGCCCGCGCGACCGAGCGACGAGGGCGTGGGCCACCTCGTGCAGGAACACGGACCCGAAGAGCAGGAGCACGAAGGCGGCCGCGACGACGAGCACCGCCGTCGTGCCCAGCTGGGGCGCGAACCACGTCCGTACCGAGGGCGCGAACACGAGGGTCAGGACGACGGCGCCGAGGAACCACGACGGGGTGACGAGGACGGGCGCGCCCGCGATGCGGCCGACCACCCATCCCCGGGAGCGAGAGGTCACCCGGTCAGGCTATCCGGCGCCGGCCGCCCTACGGCCTGTCGGCGCTCGCCCGTAGGGTGGCGCGCATGACGACGACCGCCGCGCCCGACCCGTCGCCGACGGCGTCACGGGTCCCGGCGCTGTCGCCGTCGCGCGCCGCCGACTTCATGCGCTGCCCCCTGCTGTTCCGGTTCCGCGTGGTCGACCGGCTGCCCGAGCCCCCGGCGTCGGCCGCCGCGCGGGGCACGCTGGTGCACGCCGTGCTCGAGCGGCTCTACGACGCGCCGCGCGGCGAGCGCACGCCGGAGGCGGCGGCCGCCCTGCTGCCCGTCGAGTGGGAGCGCCTCGTCGAGGCGGAGCCGCGGTACGCGACGCTGTTCGACGAGGGCGGCGACGCGGCCGGCACCACGCCGTCGGAGTGGCTCGGCCGGGCGCGGCGGCTCGTCGGCACGTACTTCACGCTGGAGGACCCCAACCGGCTGGAGCCCGAGTCCCGGGAGCTGCGCGTCGAGACGTCGCTCGACGACGGGCCGGTGCTGCGCGGGATCGTCGACCGGCTCGACGTCGCGCCCGGCGGCGCGCTGCGCGTGGTCGACTACAAGACGGGCCGGGCGCCCGGGCCGGGCTTCGAGGGCGCCGCCCTGTTCCAGATGCGGTTCTACGGCCTGGTCCTCTGGCGCGAGCGCGGCGAGGTGCCGCGCATGCTGCAGCTGCTCTACCTCGGCGACGGCCAGGCGCTGCGCGCGGAGCCGGCCGAGCGGGAGCTCGAGGCCACGGAGACCAAGGTGCGTGCGCTGTGGTCGGCGATCCAGGACGCCGCGCACAGCGGGGACTGGCGGCCGCGCCGCAGCCGCCTGTGCGGATGGTGCGCACACCAGTCGCTCTGCCCCGAGTTCGGCGGCACGCCGCCCGTGATTCCCGCCGACGCGCTGCGCGAGCGGCTCGGGGTGGACCCGGTCAGGACGTGAGGTCCACGACCTCACCGGCGCCGATGCGTGCGAGGGTCGCCAGGTCGACCTTCTCGAGCGACGCGGCGCGGCTGAGCCCGTCGAGGTGCGGCACCGGCACGACGGCCTCGACGCCCAGCGTCGCGATCCCGGCGGCGCGCGCCGAGGCGATGCCGGTGGGCGAGTCCTCGATGGCGACGCAGGCGGCGGTGTCGACGCCGAGCCGCTCCGCGGCGAGGAGGTAGGGCTCGGGGTCGGGCTTGCCGCGGGTCACCTGGTCGCCCGTGACGAGCGTCGCGAACGCGCCGTCGGGCCCGCGCGAGACGACCTCCTCGGCCAGCGTCGAGTAGCTCATCGTCACCAGCGCGCACGGCACGCCCGCCTCGGCGAGCGTGGTGAGGAGCTCCAGCGCGCCCGGCCGCCACGGCACCTCCTCGCGCACCTGCTCGACGACCTGACCGAGCAGGCGGTCGACGATCGCGTCGACCGGCAGGTCGACCCCTCCCTGGTCGCGCAGGATCGTCGCGGAGACGGTCAGCGCGTTGCCGACGAGCTGCAGCGCCTGCTCGTGCGTCCACGTGCCGCCGTGCTCCGCGACCAGCTCCTGCTCGGCCCGGATCCAGTACGGCTCGGTGTCCACGAGGGTGCCGTCCATGTCCCACAGGACGGCCGCGGGCAGGGTCGGGGTGGCGGTCTGCGGGGCGGGGGCGAGGGTCTCGGGCACCCGTCCATCGTACGGACCGGGCGCCGCCGGTCCGCCCGTCGGGACGCGTGAGACCGGACACCCGGGCCTGCCCGTGGCCGGGCCGGCGCTGTATACGCTGGACGGATGACGACCGAGCCGGAGACCACCGGGCGCCACGCCGCGCGGCAGACCGTGATGATCGCCGCGTTCGAGGGATGGAACGACGCCGGCAGCGCCGCCACCGCCGCCCTGACCCACCTCGCCCACGTGTGGGACGCCCGCCAGGTGCGCGAGCTCGACCCCGAGGACTACCACGACTTCCAGGTGAACCGGCCCGTGATGGAGACCGGCCCGGACGGGGAGCGCTCGATCACCTGGCCGACCACGACGGTCTCCGTGGCCGAGCTGCCCGACCGGACCGTGGTGCTGGTGCACGGCATCGAGCCGTCGTTCCGGTGGCGCTCGTACTGCGCCGAGCTGCTCGACCTGGCCGCCGAGCTGGGCGTCCGCACCGTCGTGACCCTGGGCGCCCTGCTGGCCGACGTGCCCCACACCCGGCCCATCCCCATGACCGCGACGACGGAGAGCTCGGGCCTGCAGGCGGTGCTCGACGTCGAGCCCAGCACCTACGAGGGCCCGACCGGCATCGTGGGCGTGCTGCAGCACGAGGCCGACCGGCGCGGGTTCCAGGCGGTGTCGCTGTGGGCCGCCGTGCCCCACTACGTGGCCAACCCCCCGTCGCCCAAGGCGACCCTCGCGATCCTCACCCGCGTCGAGGAGCTCATCGCCGCGCCGGTACCCCTCGGCGACCTGCCCGAGGACGCCGAGGCGTGGCAGCACGGCGTCGACGAGCTCGCGTCGGACGACGCCGAGATCGCCGAGTACGTGCAGCAGCTCGAGGAGGCGAAGGACACCGCCGACCTGCCCGAGGCGACGGGCGAGGCCATCGCGCGGGAGTTCGAGCGCTACCTGCGGCGGCGCGACGTCGGCGGCGAGAAGGGCACCGACAAGGGCGGCGACAAGGGACCCGACAAGCCCTGACGCCGGGCCCGGCGTCAGGGCGGCGAGGTCAGAGGCGGACGCCGAGGAGCGCGTTCACCGCGCGCGCCAGGACGCCGGGCGCGCCCTCGTGGTCGTCGGTCGTGTCGCGGCCGGGCGCGAGCGCCAGGTCGGCCCAGCGGTCCACGGCGGCGAGCGCGGCGGGGCCGTCGAGGTCGTCCGCGAGCGCCGCGCGCAGGGCGGCCAGCGTCGCGGTCGCGTCGGGTCCGCCGTTGCCGGAGACGGCGGTGCGCCACCGCTCGAGCCGCGCGACGCCGGCCTCGAGGTCGGCGTCGGTCCACTCCCACTCGGTGCGGTAGTGGTGCGCCAGCAGCGCGAGGCGGATCGCCATGGGGTCCACGCCCGCGCGTCGCAGCGCGGAGACGAACACGAGGTTCCCCCGCGACTTGCTCATCTTCTCGCCCTCGTAGGCGACGAGCCCGGCGTGCACGTGCACCCCGGCACCGCCGCCGCCCAGCAGGCGGTCGTGCGAGGTGGACATCTCGTGGTGCGGGAAGAGCAGGTCGGCTCCCCCGCCCTGCAGGTCGAACGGCAGGCCCAGCCCGTCGCGGGCGATGACCGCGCACTCGATGTGCCAGCCGGGACGCCCGGTGCCGAGGGACGCGCCGTCCCACGCGGGCTCGCCGGGGCGCTCCCGGCGCCACAGCAGCGGGTCGAGGGCGTTCTTCTTGCCCTCGCGCTGCGGGTCCCCGCCACGCTCGGCGAACAGGGCCTCCATCGTCGCCGCGTCGAGCCTGGCCACCTGCCCGAAGTCGCGGTCGGCGGAGAGGTCGGCGTACACGTCGCCTAGGCCCGGGTCGTCGCCGCCTGCCCCCGGCTCGATCGGCACCCGGTACGCGGCCCCCTCGTCCAGCAGCCGCTCGACGGCGGCCACGACGGCGGGCACGGACTCGACGGCGCCGGTCCAGGTGGCGGGCGGCACCATGCCGAGGGCGGTCATGTCCTCGCGGAAGAGCGCGATCTGGTCGGCCGCGAGATCGCGCCAGTCGACCCCGGTGGCGTCCGCACGCTCGAGCAGCGGGTCGTCGACGTCGGTGACGTTCGAGACGAAGGTCACGTCCTTGCCGGCGTCGAGCCACGCCCGGTGCAGCAGGTCGAACGCCAGGTAGGTGTTCGCGTGCCCGAGGTGGGTCGCGTCGTACGGGGTGATCCCGCAGACGTAGTAGCGGGCGGTGCCCCCCGGGGCCGGGTCCACGAGCCGCCCGGTGCTGCTGTCGTGCACCCGGACGGGGGTGCGGCGGCCGTCGGCCGGTTCGGGGAGCTCAGGGATCTGCGGAGTGGGCCAGGAACGCACGCGCTCAGGCTACCGGCCCTTCGCCGAGACCAGATCACCTGGTCAGACGACGATGCCGCCGTTCGCGGTCAGCACGCCGGTCAGGAGCAGGACCACGACCACGGCGGCGAGGCCGAGGCGGTACCAGACGAACGGCATGAACGAGTGCGTGGTGATCAGCTTGAGGAACCCGATGATGACGACGTAGCCGACGACGAACGCGACGAGCGTGGCGACCAGGGTCGCGCCCGCGCCCGGCGACCCGGGGGCCGGGTCCTCGCCCACGGACTTGGCGAGCTGGTAGAAGCCCGACATCAGCACCGCGGGGATGGCCAGCAGGAACGAGTAGTCCGCGGCGGCCTTGCGGGTGAACCCCATGAGCAGCCCCGCGGTGATCGTGCCCCCGGAGCGCGACACTCCCGGGATGAGCGCGAGCGCCTGGGCGAATCCGAACCCGATCGCGCGCTTCGGGTTGAGCTCGTCGAGCCGACGGGTGCGGCGGCCGATCTTGTCCGCCCACCCGAGCAGCAGGCCGAAGACGACCAGGGTCGTGACGGTGATCCAGAGGTTGCGCAGGTAGGTCTCGATCTGGTCCTGGAAGAGCAGGCCGAGCACACCGATCGGGATCGAGCCGAGGGCGATGTACCAGGCCATGCGGGCCTGGTCGTCGTGGGCGCCCATCCGCGAGCGCCAGTCGCTGCCGTGCGTGCCCACGAGGGACTTCCACCAGGCGACGCAGATGTCCCGGATGGTGCGGCGGTAGTAGAGCAGCACGGCGGCCTCCGTGCCGATCTGGGTGATCGCGGTGAACGCGGCCCCGGGGTCGGTCCCGCCGAGCAGCTCCCCCACGATGCGCAGGTGCGCGCTCGAGGAGATCGGCAGGAACTCGGTCAGGCCTTGGACCAGGCCGAGCAGGATCGCTTCCCAGGCATTCACGGGCGGTCACACTACCCGGACCTGCAGGGTTTCCCGGTAGCGTGGCCCGCCATGGAGCGTCGTCAGGTGGGCCGTACGGGCCTGCGCGTGTCCGAGCTCGGCCTGGGGACGATGACCTGGGGCCGGGACACCGACGACCTGGACGCGGCGGAGCAGTTGCGCGACTTCGTCGACGGGGGCGGGACGCTCGTCGACACCGCCGCGACGTACGGCGACGGGGACGCGGAGCGCGTCATCGGCTCGCTGCTGGACGGCAAGGTCTCGCGCGACGAGGTGGTGCTGTGCACCAAGGGGGGCGTGCGGGCGGGCCGCTCGGGCGCCCGCGTCGACGCCTCCCGGGCGGGCCTGCTCGCCGACCTCGACGCGTCCCTCGCCCGGCTGGGCACCGACCACGTCGACCTGTTCCTGGTCGCCTGCCCCGACCCGGCCACGCCGCTCGCCGAGACGGTGTCGGCGCTGCGGCTCGCGGTGGCCTCCGGCAGGGCCCGCTACGTCGGGCTCTCGAACCACCCCGGCTGGGCGTCCGCCCGGGCCGCGACCCTGCTGGAGGCGGACGGCACCGGGCTCAGCGCGCTCGAGCTGGAGTACTCCCTGCTGCAGCGCGGCGCGGAGCGTGACGTGGCCCCCGCCGCCGACGCCCTCGGGCTCGGGCTGCTGGCCTGGTCACCCTTGGGGCGCGGCGTGCTCACCGGCAAGTACCGGCGGGCAATCCCGGCGGACTCCCGCGCGGCGTCGGCGCACCTCGCCGCGTTCGTCGACCCCTACCTGGACGCGGCCGCGTCGTCCGTCGTCGAGGCCGTCGCCACCGCGGCCGACGGGCTCGGGCGTGCGCCGCTCGAGGTCGCTCTCGCCTGGCTGCTGGCCCGCGACACGGTCGCGAGCGCGATCGTCGGGGCGCGGACGCCGGCGCAGCTGCGGGCGTCGCTCGCCGCCACCGACCTCGACCTGCCGGGCGAGGTCCACGCCGCGCTCGACGACGTCTCCGCCCCGGAGATCGGCTACCCCGAGCGCTGGTAGGCCTGCCCCGGGGCGTCGGCCGGGCGGTCGGCGGGCGAGCCCGCCAGGTCGGGACCCTCGAGGTCCGTGTCGAGCTCGGCGTCGAGGTCGTCGTCCCCCTCGTCGTCGTCATCGTCCTCGTCGTCGTCCCCGTCGTCGTCCCCGTCGTCGAGGAAGAAGGGCGTGACCTCGGAGTAGACCTGGGCCAGCGAGTCCTCGTAGACCTCGAACGCGTCGGCCAGGACCTCGTAGGCGTCGTCGACCGCAGGATCGTCGTCGCCCCGGCGGGTCGACACCGCGTGGTAGTGGGCCTCCAGCGCGGCGACGAAGCGGTCCAGCGCGGCACGCGGGTCTGCGGTCATGCTCTGACCGTAGCGCCCCACGGGGCACAATGGGCAGACGAAAACCGCCCGCCAGCACTTCGGGAGGAACAGCGGATGGCTTCGATCCCGTCGACGTCGCAGGCAGACGCGCGCCCCGGCGCGCCGTCCGCCTGGCGCAAGCACGGACAGTACGAGTACCGCGTGCTGACCATCGACCGGGGCACCAGCGTCCCGGACGCGCGCAAGATGCTCACCGAGGAGGCCGAGTACGGCCGGTGGGAGCTGGCGCGCACCCGCCTCTACATCGGCGGCGAGCGCCGGGTGTGGCTGCGTCGCAAGATCATCAAGGTCAGCGCCACCTTCTGACCGGCCGGCACGTCAGCACGCATGCCAGGACGCAGGTCAGGACGTATGGCCGACGCCTTCCGCAAGTCGCGGGCGCACGCGCCGCCGGGGTTCTTCGCCACCGAGGCGGCCGGGCTCCGCTGGCTCACCGTGCCGGGCGGCCCGCGGGTCGCCCGGGTGCTGGAGCACGGAGCGGAGCACCTCGACCTGGAGCGCGTCGACCCGGCGCGCCCCACGCCCGACGCCGCGCGCGACCTGGGCCGTCGCCTCGCCGTGCTGCACCGAGCGGGCGCCGCCGGGTTCGGCGTCCTTCCGCCCGGCGCGGGGCGCGGGTACTTCGGTCCGCTCGACGACCCCCTGCCCCTGGTGGCGGGGACCTGGGGCGACTGGCCCGCGTTCTACGCGCACGCCCGGCTCCGGCCCGTCGTCGCGCAGGGCCGGGAGCGAGGCGTGCTCACCGCGCAGGACGCGGCCGCCGTCGAGCGGGTGTGCGGTCGGCTCGGCGTCCTCGCGGGCCCCGCGGCGCGAGAGGCGCCGGCCCGCGTGCACGGCGACCTCTGGTCCGGGAACGTGCTGTGGTCGCAGGGCCCGGGAGGCTCCGCCGAGGCGGTGCTCATCGACCCGGCCGCCCACGGCGGGCACCGGGAGGCCGACCTCGCCATGCTGGCGCTCTTCGGGGCGCCGCACCTCGACGCGGTCCTCGCGGGCTACGAGGCCGCGTGGCCCCTCGCCCCCGGGTGGCGCGAGCGGGTCCCGCTGCACCAGCTGTACCCGCTCGCGGTGCACGCCGTGCTCTTCGGCGGCGGGTACGTCGAGCAGACGCGCCACCTGCTCGCCCGGCTGGGCGGTTGACGGGGACGTCCGACGGCGACGCCGCTCAGCAGTCGCGCAGCAGGCGGTCCAGCACGCGCGTGCCGAAGCGCAGCGAGTCGACCGGCACCCGCTCGTCGACGCCGTGGAACATCCCGGAGAAGTCGAGGTCGGCGGGCAGGCGCAGCGGGGCGAAGCCGTACCCGGTGATGCCGAGCCGCGACAGCGACTTGTTGTCGGTGCCGCCCGAGAGCGTGTACGGCAGCACCGCGGCCCCCGGGTCCTCGGCGAGGAGGGAGGCGACCATCGAGTCCACGAGGTCGCCGGAGAACGGCACCTCGAGCGCGGTGTCCTGGTGGATCGGCTCGACGCGCACGGCGGGACCGGCGAGCTCGCGCAGCGTCGCCATCCCCTCCTCCTCGTGGCCGGGCAGGAGGCGCACGTCGACGGTGGCCTCGGCCCGCCCGGGGATGACGTTCGCCTTGTAGCCCGCGTCCAGCTGCGTGGGGTTGGACGTGTGCCGCACCGTGGCGCCCACGAACTTCGCGGCCGGGCCCAGCGCCGCGACGAGCGCGTCCACGGCGGCGGGGTCCTCGCCGTCGAACCGCAGCCCCGTGAGGTCGGAGACCCCGCGCAGCAGCTTCTCCACCGTCGGGGTCAGCGTGTACGGCCACGGGTGCTGCCCGATCCGCGCGACCGCCGCGGCGAGCTCGGTCACGGCGTTCTCGGCGTTCACCTGGGAGCCGTGGCCGGCCCGGCCGTCGGCCACGAGCCGGAGCCAGGCGAGGCCCTTCTCCGCCGTCTGCAGCAGGTAGGCACGCCGCCCGCCGACCTCGACGGAGAAGCCGCCCACCTCGCTGATCGCCTCGGTGGCGCCCTCGAAGAGCTCGGGCCGTTGCCGCACGGCCCACTGCGCGCCGCGCACGCCGCCGGCCTCCTCGTCGGCGAAGAAGGCGACGACGACGTCGCGCGCCGGGCGGCGGCCCTCCCGGACCATCTGCCGCACGACGGACAGGATCATCGCGTCCATGTCCTTCATGTCCACCGCGCCGCGGCCCCACAGGAGCCCGTCGATCTCCTCGCCGCCGAACGGGTCGACGGACCAGTCGTCGGCCGCGGCCGGCACCACGTCCGTGTGCCCGTGCAGCACCAGCGCGGGCCGGCTCGGGTCCGTGCCCTCGAGCCGCGTCACGACCGACGTGCGGCCGGGCTCCGACTCGAACAGCTCCACCTCGAGCCCCACCTCGGTGAGCAGCCCGGCGACGAGCTCCGCCGCCCGTCGCTCCCCCGGCCCCTCGCCGTTGCCGTAGTTGGAGGTGTCGATCCGCAGCAGGTCACGACAGATGCCCACCACCTCCTGCTCGGCGGAGGGGTGCGCGGACGGGGGCGTCGTGGGAGGCGTGCTCGGGCGCGGGGCGAGGGGCTGGGACGTCACCCCGACACCGTACCGGCGCCCGTGCGCGAAACGTTTAGCCGGGGTGACGCCGTCCGCACCGTGGACCACCGTCGTGCCCACGCACCCACGGACCTCGAGGAGGAGGACCATCATGCGAAGACTCGCGGCATCCCTCGCGGCAGCCGTGCTCGCCGCCGTCGGCGTCGTCGCCGTCGTCGGCCAGCCCGCCGCCGCCCACGGGGCGGAGGTGTTCCCCGGTTCCCGGCAGTACCTGTGCTGGGTGGACGCCCAGACCCCGAACGGACAGCTCGACCCGAGCAACCCCGCGTGCGCCGACGCGCTCGCCGAGAGCGGACCGAACGCCTACTACAACTGGTTCGGCAACCTGGACTCGAACGGCGCCGGCCGCACCGAGGGGTACATCCCCGACGGCACCATCTGCTCCGGCGGCGACCGGGGACCGTACGACTTCTCCGCGTTCAACGCGCCGCGCACCGACTGGCCGACGACGCACCTCACCGCGGGCGCCACGTACGAGTTCCAGCACAACAACTGGGCCGAGCACCCGGGCCGGTTCGACGTCTACGTGACGAGGGAGGGCTTCGACCCGACCCAGCCGCTCGGGTGGGCGGACCTCGAGCTGGTCGACTCCGTGACGGACCCGCCGGACACCGGCGGCCCGGGAGGCGACAACTACTACTACTGGGACGTCACCCTGCCCGCCGACCGCACCGGGAGCCACGTCGTCTTCACGCACTGGGTGCGCTCGGACAGCAGCGAGAACTTCTACAGCTGCTCGGACGTGGAGTTCGACGGCGGCGACGGGGAGGTCAGCGGCATCGGCGACGACACCGGGCCCGTGGACCCGCCCGCCTGCCCGGACGAGGCCCCGGGAGTCCCCGGCGAGGTCATGGCCCACGACGTGCGGGCCACCCGGGCGCACCTCATGTGGGGCGTCTCCCGTACCGGCTGCGTGACGGGCTACGACGTGCTCGACGCCGCCACGGGCGAGGTCCTCGCGGCGACCGACGAGTCACCCATGGTCGACCTCACCGGGCTGGACCCCGGCTCGACCTACGAGGTGACGGTGCGGGCCCGCAACGACAACACCGGGGCGGTGTCCGACCCCACGCCGACGGCCTCCTTCACCACGACGACCGACGACGGCGGGACGACCGACGGCGCGTGCACCGCGGCCTACACCACGACGAGCTCGTGGTCCGGCGGCTACCAGGGCCAGATCGTCGTCACCGCCGGCGACGCCGACCTGGCGACGTGGGAGGTCGACGCCGCCGGCATCACCTCCACGAACATGTGGGGCGGCGAGCTGGCGGGCGGCGTCGTCACCCCGGTGGCGTGGACCGCGCACGTCGGCGCGGGCCAGAGCGTGACGGTCGGCTTCGTCGGGGCCGGCCAGGCGCCGGGCGACGGAGCCCTCCCCTGCTCCTGACCGGCCGGACGGACGGCTGACGGACGCTCGCCGGGCGGCTACGACCGCCGCTCGGCGAGCGTCCCGTCCGCGGCCAGCACCAGCTCGGCGTCGAGTCCGAGCCGGTCGAGGAACGCCCGGTCGTGGCTCACCACCAGCAGCGCGCCCCGGTACGCGGCGAGCGCCTGCACCAGCTGGTCCGTGCTGGCGATGTCGAGGTTGTTCGTGGGCTCGTCGAGGACCAGCAGCTGGGCGGGCGGGTCGGCCAGCAGCAGCCGCGCGAGGGTGACGCGGAACCGCTCGCCGCCCGACAGCGTCGCGACCGGGCGGCCCACCTGGTCGCCGCGCACGAGGAACCGCGCCAGCCGGTTGCGCAGCTCCCCGGGCGCGACGTCCGGCGCGCCGGTCCGCACGGCGTCGAGCACCGTCTGGTCGTCGTCGAGCACGTCGAGCCGCTGCGGCAGGTAGCCGACCCGGTCGGTGAGCGCGTCGGCGACCGCCCCCGTGCCGACGTCGGTGCCCCCGGGCGCGACCCCGACGAGCCGCTCCAGCAGCGTCGTCTTGCCGACGCCGTTGGGGCCGGTCAGCGCCACGCGCTCCGGCCCGGCGAGCACGACCTCGCGTCCGTCCGTGCCGCGCAGGACGGCGAGGCGCCGGCCCGCGGGCACGTCCGGGTCGGGCAGGTCGACGACGATGCGGTCGTCGGCGCGCACGGAGAGCTCCGCGGCCTCGACCGCGGCCCGGGCGTCGGACTCCTTCCCGGCGGCCTGGCCGCGGCGGGCTGCCTGCGACTTCTCCGCGGAGTTGCGCCGGTCGTTGATCGCCGCCTTGACGTAGCGGCGCTCCACGACGTCCTTGCGGCCCCGGCGCTCGGAGTGGGCGATGCGCTCCTCGGCCTTGATCCGCTCCCGCTTCTCGCGGCGCAGGACCTGCTCGGCGTCGCGCAGGGCGGCCCGCGCCGCCTCCTGCTGCGCCGCCAGGTGCTCCTCGTACTGCGCGTACGTGCCGCCGTAGGTGGTGAGGGAGCCGGTGCGCAGCTCCGCGGTCTCGTCGACCAGCTCGAGCAGCTCCCGGTCGTGCGAGACGACGACGAGCGCGCCGCGCCACGTGCGCACGATCTCGTGCAGCCGTTCGCGGGCGGCGCCGTCGAGGTTGTTGGTCGGCTCGTCCAGGAGCGCGACGTCCGCGCCGCGCAGCCGCACACCGGTGACGGCGACGAGCATCGCCTCGCCGCCCGAGAGGGTGCCGACCGGGCGGTCGAGCACGCCGTCGCCGGACGGCAGCCCCGTGCCGGCGAGCTCGGCGTGGGCGCGTTCCTCGACGTCCCAGCCGTCGCCGACGACGTCGAAGAGCGCGGCGAGGCGGTCCTCGGGCACCTCGCCGGCGGTGATGGCGCGCACCGCGTCGACGACGTCGCGCACGCCGAGCAGGTCCGCGACCGTGGCGTCCGTGTCGAGGGTGAGGCGCTGCGGCAGGTAGTCCGCGACGCCGGACACGGTGATCGACCCGGACGTCGGTCGCAGGCGCCCGGCGACGAGGCGCAGCAGGGTGGACTTCCCCGCGCCGTTGAGACCGACGAGGCCGGTGCGGCCGCGGGAGAAGGCGCCGGACACGCCGGCGATCGGGGTGGCCCCGTCGGGCCAGGAGAAGGTGACGTCCTGCAGGACGACGGAGGGATGGGTAGCGGGCACGGAGGACTCCAGCGGTGCGGGAACGGCGGACGGCGGGTGCGTCGACGCCGCTCCTCGGGCCGGCACTCGAGCGTGCTGGCGGCGGGGAGCCTCGGGGTCGACGCGCTAGGCGGTCGTCCGGATGCCCGTCATCGCTGTGGTGCGCCTCTCGTCCTGGAGCCGTCCCCTCTCACACGCGGCGGAGGCCGCGGGGACGGCGTCGATGCTACCCGACCTCCGCACGGGGGCCACCTGTTTCCGGCTCCGGCGTGCCCCGGCCGCGCACCCAGGTGTCGAACGCCTCGCGCGACGTCAGCCGCGGCTCGTACAGCTCGGCCTTGAGCCGGGAGTTGTCGAGCACCGGCCGGTAGCGCAGGAACCCGACGCGCTCCGGCCCGTGCACCGTGAGGCGCAGGGCGTGCCCGACGCGCAGCGCGGCGGCGAGCGCCCACGCCGGGACGTCCAGCGTGGGCCGGCCGAGGCGCGCCGCGATGTCGGCCACGGTCATCGCGCCGTCGCCGCACACGTTGAACGTGCCCGTGGTCGCCCCGGTCGCGCCGGCGACCACCGCGCCGGTGACGTCGTCGACCCACGCGAAGACGAACGGGCTCTCCGCGCCGCGCACCCGCAGCAGCCTGCGCGTCTCCCACAGGGCCGTGATCTGGTTGTCGACGCCGGGGCCGAGGATCGTCCCGATGCGCAGCACCACCTGGCCCAGGCCCGGGTGGTCGGCGCGGTACCGCGCGAGCATCTCCTCGACCTCGCGCTTGTGGCGCGAGTACGTGAACTCCTCGTTGCCGCGCACCGGGTCGGCCTCGGTCAGCGGCACCCGGTTGTCCGCGTGGTAGCCGTAGGCCGCTCCCGAGGACGAGATCACCACCCGGTGGACCCCGGCCGCCACGCAGGCGTCGAGGACGTTCCGGGTGCCGTCGACGTCGACGGCCCGCTCGGTCGCGGCGTCGAGGGTGCCCGGGTTCACGATGGCCGCGAGGTGCACCACCGTGTCGACGTCGTGCGCGTCGATCACCCGGCGCACCGAGGCGAGGTCCGTGACGTCGAGCCGCTCCCACGCGGCGCCGTCGGGCACCCGGGCCTCGCGCAGGTCGCCGGCGACGACGTGCGCGACGTCGTCGTGCGCCGCGAGGGCCGCCACCGCGTGCGACCCGAGGAACCCGGCGCCGCCGGTGACCAGGACGCGCCTCATGCCGCCACCTCCGTGCGGGCCGCGCGGGCCCGGGTCCGGCGCGCCCAGACGGTCGCCAGCGCCAGCCCGGCCACGATGTCCCAGACGCCCCACCAGCCGGCGACGACGGCCATGCCGCCCAGCCCGCCGAAGAACGTGAACACGAGGCCGAGCCCGAGACCCGCGTTGCGGATGCCGACCTCGAACGTGACCGCCTTGACCTCCCGCGCCCCGAGGCGGCCCGCCCTCCCGGCGAGGTACCCCAGGCCCAGGGCGGCGGCGTCGTGCAGGAACACGGCCAGCAGGACCACGCCGATGGAGGCGACGAAGACCGCGAAGTTGCCCGCGAGCGCCGCGACGATGAAGCCGACGAGCGCCACGAGGCTCACCCAGCGCACCGGGCGGTGCACCCGCGCGGCGAGCGCGGGCCAGCGCGTGCGCACGAGCATCCCGACGGCGAACGGCACCCCGATGACCAGGAGGATCTCGAGCAGCATCTGTCCCGCGTCCAGGCGCACGTCGGTGAGGATCGCGCCCGCCGTCGGGTGCAGCGACCCCCACAGGGCGAGGTTGAGCGGCATCGCGACGATGTAGATCGCGTTCCCGACGGCGGTGAGCGAGACCGACAGCGCCACGTTGCCGCCCGAGCGGTGCGTCAGCACCTGGGACACGTTCCCGGGCGGGCAGCACGCGACGAGGATCATGCCGAGCGCGACCGACGCCTGCACGTCGAGCAGCAGCGTGAGCCCGAAGGTCACGGCGGGGAGCGCGACGAGCTGCGCGACCAGCGCCAGCACGGCCGCCCGCGGCGCGCGGCGCAGCGCCCGGAAGTCCGCGGGCGACGTGTCGAGCGCGATGCCGAGCATGATGAGGCCGAGCACGAGGTCGAGGGCGACCATCGACCCGGGCGCGAAGCGGACGGCGACGTCGTCGATGTTCACGCCGTGCCCTCCCCGGACGGCGCGGGGGCCAGCTCGGCCGCGAGCCGCCGCACCGTGCGGCGGTAGGCGTCCTTGTTCACGTAGTAGCTCATCCGCTCCAGCCCGAGGTAGCGGTAGCCGCCGGTCAGGTCCGGCCACGGCTCGGTCAGGCGCCGTCGGAAGCGCACGGCCCGCGCGCGGGCGGCGGTGTCGCCGCCGGTGCCGGCCGCCTCGGCCGCGAGGTAGCGCGCCACCAGCTCGGCCTGCTCGGCGCGGCCCTGCCAGCCGATGCCGGACGCCTCGAGCATCCCGACGACGAACAGTCCGTTGCCCGACGGCGGCACGATGTTGCAGAACAGCCGCGGCGCCGTGCCCGAGCCGGGGCCGGACCAGGCCAGGTGGCGCGGGTCCAGGAACGGGTAGTCGAGCCGGTAGCCGGTGGCGAGCAGCACGAGGTCGTAGTCGTCGCTGCTGCCGTCGGCGAAGTGCACCGTCCGGCCCTCGCACCGGTCGACGTCGGCCCGCACGCGCAGGTCGCCCTGCCCGGCGTGCTGCAGCACGAGGGAGTTCACCACGGGGTGCGACTCGTAGATCCTGTGGTCCGGCTCGGGGAAGCCGAAGCGGCGCGGGTCCCCGTTGAGGAGTCGCAGGAGACGGGAGTCGACGGCCTGCTTGATCCGGGCGGGCAGCGGCCGGCCCTGGTTGAGCGTGTCGGTCGGTCGGCCCAGCAGGTAGCGCGGCACGAACCAGTAGCCACGCCGCACCGACAGGTCGACCGACGCGGCGCGGTGGACGGCGTCCACGGCGATGTCGCAGCCGGAGTTGCCGCCCCCGACGACGAGGACCCGCCTGCCCTCGAGCACGTCCGCGCTCTTGTACGCGCTCGAGTGCAGCACCTCGCCGGCGAACTCCCCGGGGAGGGTCGGCACGTTCGGCTCGGCGAGCGTGCCGTTCGCGACGACGACGTGCGAGTACGTGCGCTCGACGGCTCCGGCCGTCGGCTCCGGCGCCGGGCCGGCGGGCTCGGACCGCACCACCCAGCCGCTGCGGCCGGTGTCGTCGCCGTCGGCCGGCACGACCGCGGTCACGCGCGTGCCGAAGCGGAAGCGCTCCCGCAGCCCGAACTCGTCCGCGTAGGCGCGGAAGTAGCGCAGCAGCTCGCGGTGGCTCGGGTAGTCGGCCGCGGAGTCCATCGGCAGCTCGTCGAACTGCGTCGTGGTGCGCGAGGAGATGAGGTGCGCGGACTCGTAGACGGTCGAGCGCGGGTTGTCGATGTCCCACAGCCCGCCGACGTCCGTGTGGGCCTCGTACCCGTCGAAGGCGAGCCCGGCGCGGTCCAGCGCCCGCGCGGCGGCCAGGCCCGACGGCCCCGCACCGATCACCGCGACCCGTCGTTCCAGCCCCATCGCCAGCCTCCATGCTCCCGGCGCGCGCCGTGCGTGCCTCGATCCGCGCCCTTGCGCGCAGGGAGCATACGGTCCGGGGACGAGCGCGCCCAAAGCCGACCGGTCAGGCGGCCGACGAGGCCTCCGCGGGCCACGGCTCGTTCGGCTCGCGCGGGTCGCCCGGGACGTACGACGCCACCCAGGAATCCTGCAGCACGCCCCGCTGCGCGCCGAAACGACGGAGCAGCCCCTCGTAGCGGAAGCCGAGCTTCCAGGCGACACGACGTGACGCCCAGTTGCCCACGTTCGCGCGCCAGCGCACGACACCGAGGCCGAGGCCCTCCGGGTCGACGGCCCAGTCGACCACGAGCCGTGCCGCATCGGTGATCAGCCCCCGGCCCCTGGCGTCCGGGGCGCACCAGAAGCCCAGCTCGCCCGCGGGCTGCACGCCCGGCGCGCCCTCCCGCGAGATCCCGACCATCGCCAGCACGGGGGTGTCGGAAGCCCCTGGCGCGCGGACCGCCCAGGTGAAGTCCTTCTCCTCGGCCCAGCCGTCGGCGACGAACCTGTCGACGAACCCGACCGCGTCGTCGCGCGTGTACGGCGACGGCACCGTGGTCCACCGCGCGATCGCGGGGTCCGCGCAGATGTCGGCGATGCGGTCGACGTCGGCGGAGGTCGGGACGGACAGGCGGACGCGGTCGGTGGCGAGGACGAACGGCTCCATCGGGGCATCGTGGCACGCCGGGCCCGACGGCTTCATCGCTATTTGTCCGGGGTCTCCTCGGATCCCTCGGTGGCCCCGCCTGCCGCGGCGGCGTCCGGCGACGCGAGGATCGGGGCCACGGCGAGCGGCCTGTCGCCCGGCCCGGGCGGCTCGTCGAGCTCGGGGTGCGGCCGGTCGCCCCGCAGCGTCGAGAACACGGTCCACGCGACCGCCATGAGCGGGACCGCGATGATCGCGCCGAGGATCCCGGCCAGCACGGTGCCGGCGGTGACCCCGAGGCCGATGACCAGCGGGTGCAGGGCCACCTGCTTGCCCATGATGAGCGGCTGCAGCACGTGCCCCTCGAGCTGCCCGATGAGCGCGATGCCGATCGTGACGATGAGCGCCGTGACGAACCCGTTGGCCGCGAGCGCGACGACGGCCGCGATGATCATCGCCAGCGGCGCGCCGATCAGCGGGATGAACGCACCGATGAAGACCAGCACGGCCAGGGGGGCCGCGAGCGGCACCCCGAGAATCGTCAGCAGGATGAACGCCAGGACGCCGTCGACGAAGGCGATGATCACGGTGCCGCGCGCGTAGCCGGAGAAGCTGTACCAGCCGGCCCCCGCGGCGGCCTGCCACCGGGTGCGGTGCTCCTCCGGGATCTGGCCCAGGAACCAGCGCCACATCTTGCCGCCCGACGCGACGAAGAAGACCGTGCAGAAGATCGACAGGGCGAAGATGGCGAAGCCCTCGAAGACCGAGCCCGCGCTCTGCGCCGCCTGGCTGACCAGCGAGTCGGCGTTGTCGGCGACCCACTGCCGGCCCTGGTCGATCCACTCGTTGATCTGGTCGCCGGTCACGGACAGCCCGAACGGCCCGCTCTCCACGTACTGGAGGATCTGCTGCACGCCGGTGTCGAACTGGCCGGCGAGGTTCTCCCACTGCCCGGCCACGGAGGCGACGACGTACGTGAGGAGGCCGCCGAGCACGAGGAACGCGCTGAGGATCGCGAGCGCGGTGGCAAGCGGGCGCGGCATGACCTTGGCGTAGAAGTCCGCGACGGGGTTGAGCACCGACGCGAACACCAGCCCGAGGAAGACCGCCACGAAGACGAGCTGCACCTGCACCGTCGCCCAGAACACGAGCGCGACCGCCGCGGTCAGGGCGATGAGCCTCCACGACCAGCCGGCCGACGTCCGCAGCCAGGCCGGGACGTTCTCGCTCGTGCGCTTCGCCACCCGTGCGCTCCTCTCGCCGATCGTCCGCCCAGTCTGCCGCACGGCGCCCGCCCGTCGTGGGAGGACGACGCGTGCCGCCCGCCCGGGTGAATTCTTCCCGCCCGACCGGTGGCCCGGTGCGCGAGCGCCGCCGTCGCCGGACCATGGACGCACGTCGCCCGGCGACAGGAGGAGCCCACCATGACCGGGACGTCCCCGCAGCCTCACAGCATCCTCGACCCGTCGGCGCCGTCGGCGCCGTCGGCGCCGACGTCCGCGCCGGTGCCCGCGTACGACGCCGAGACGCTCGCAGCCGTCCTCGCCGTCCTGCCCGACGTCGACGCGGTCGAGCTGAAGCTCACCGTGCCCGGTGCGGACCATCGCCGCGTGCTGGACCGGCTCGGGATCGACGCGCTCGACGCGACGATCCGCCAGGTCGCGTTCCTCGACACGCCCGCGCTCGACCTGTCCGCCGCCGGGCTCGTCGTCCGCGCCCGGCGCACGCAGCGCAAGGCCGGCGACGTCACCGCGAAGGTGCGGCCGATGCTGCCGGCGGACGTCCCCGGCCGCGCGCGGCGGGCCGACGGCTTCAAGGTCGAGGTGGACGCGTCGCCGGCCGGGTTCACCTGCTCGTGCTCGTCCACGCGCCGGCTCCCCGACGACGACGTCCGCGCCCTGCTGGACGACGTCGGTCGCCTGCCCGGCCTGCTCGACCGGACGCAGCTCTCTCTGCTCGAGCCGCGCCTCCCGGCCGGCGTCGGGTTCGACGACCTGCGCGTGCTGGGCCCCGTCACCCTGCTCAAGGCCCGGTTCGCGCCCGCGGGGCTGCCCCGGCCCATGACCGCCGAGCTGTGGTTCCTGCCCGACGGCGACCGCATCCTCGAGCTGTCGGCCAAGGCGGCGCCGGCCGCGGCGTTCCAGGCTGCGGCGGAGACGAAGGTGTTCCTCGCGAGCCAGGGCGTCGACCTCGGTGCGCCCCAGGAGACCAAGACCCGTGCGGCTCTCGCGGCCTACGCCACACGGGTCGGGACCACACGGGTCGGGACGGTGAGATGAGCGCGTGCCCGGGCACGAAAAAGCCCCCGGGTTGTGGACCCCGGGGGCTGGTTCGTCGCTGTCTCAACGAGTGTCCGGAGGGGGACTTGAACCCCCACGCCCGATAAAGGGCACTAGCACCTCAAGCTAGCGCGTCTGCCATTCCGCCACCCGGACGAGTGGACCTCGACAGCGCCTCAGCGCCGTCTCGGTGCGGGGAAAAACATAGCACGGCGAGGGCGGCCTCTCGCAAACCGCGACGCCCGTCCCTGGTCACAGGCTCGCGCGTCGGTGCCGACGTGTAGCGTCCTGCCCGGCCCGGACCAACCGGTCAAGGGTGAGGAACGGGACGACGGCGGCGAACCGGCAGCCGTGGACGGGAGCGCCGCAGGTCATGATGGGTGGGCACCACGCCGCGTCGGGAGCGGCCGCCTGGGTCGCCGTCACGTCGACGGCGCCGTTCGCGTTCGGCTGGCACCCGGTCTCCGAGGTCGGGGTGATGACCGGCGCGCTGGTCTGCGCGGGCGCCGCGCTGCTGCCCGACGCCGATCACCACAGCGGCACCATCGCGCACTCGCTCCCCCCTGTCTCCGAGGGCGTCACCAAGCTCGTCGCGACCGTGTCCGGCGGGCACCGCAACGGCACCCACTCCATCCTCGGCATCGCCGTCTTCACCGCGATCGCGTGGGTGATGGGCATGGTCTCGATCAGCACGGAGACGTTCGGCGAGGTCCTGGTCGGCCCCGGCGTCATGGCCGTCCTGCTCATCGCGTTCGCGCTGCGCGCCTGGAAGGTCACCGGCGGCAAGCGCTGGTGGACCTGGACGCTGTCGCTGCTCCTCGCCGCGTGCGTGGCCGTCTTCGCCCCCGAGGAGTGGAACTGGATGCCGCTCGCCGTCGCCCTCGGTTGCACGGTGCACGTGCTCGGAGACCTCGTCACCACCGCGGGCGTCCCCCTCCTGTGGCCGCTGAAGTTCCGCTCCCCCTACTGGGTCCGGCGCTACCGGGTGCTGCCCTTCGACGACGTGTGGCGCGACGGCGGCAACCTCTCGCTGCCGATCCTCGGCGACGCCGGGTCGTGGCGGGAGTGGCTCGTCATGACGCCGGTCAGCCTCTACGCGGTCGTCGGCGTGGCCTGGGCCGCCCTGGGACAGATGGGCTTCGACACCCAGCCGGTCTGGGAGCAGGTCACGGCCGCCTGGGCCGGCACCTTCGGCGGCTGACCGGCACGCCCGCGTCAGCGCGCCAGCGCGGCACGCAGCCTGCGGTCCTCCTCCGCGGCCCCCGGCAGCGCCAGCCGCGGGTCGTCGACGGCGTGGCCCGCCAGCACCGCGTCGAGGTAGCGGCGGTCGGCGTCGAGGCGAGCCACCGCGTCCGCCGTCGGCGTCCCGTGCCCCGGTACGACGACGGCGCACCGGGCGGCGTACGGCGCGAGCCGGTCCAGCCCGGCGAGGTAGCGCTCGACGTCGCGCACCGCGCTGCCCTCTGTGCTCGCCTCCGTGCTCACCTCCGAGCCCGCCACCGAGCCCGCCACCGAGCCCGCCTCCGTGTTCGCCACCGTGCTCGCCACAGTGCCGCCGCCCGCGATCTCGTCGAGCGGCAGCGGGAGCTCGACGTCGCTCAGCACGTCCCCCGCCACCAGCACGCGGCTGCGGGGCAGCCAGAGCGCGCCGTGCCCGGGGGCGTGGCCGTCGTGGACCACGAGCTCGGTGGGCGGCAGGACACCGTCCGGGTCGGGGACGCCACGCTCGCCCGCCGGGACGGGCGCGACGCGCCCCAGGAGGTCGAGCACCTCGGCCGGGTGCCCGGCTCCCCCGTACCTCCCGGCGTCGGCGCGCGCCTCCGTCAGCAGCCGTGGACGCTCCCGCCGAGCGACCAGCGCCGCTGGCGCCGTCGCCCAGCGCGGCACCTCGGGGCCGAGACGCGGGTGCCACAGGAGGTGGTCGTGGTGGGCGTGCGTCGAGTACCCGGCGACGAGCCGGCCGCCCCGGGCGCTCGTCTCGTCGGCGACCGCCACGAGCTCGTCGGCCTCCCACGCCGGGTCGACCAGGAGCGCCGCGCGACCGTTGTCGACGACGCCGCCCCCGGGAGCGAGCACCAGGGTGGTCGTGGTGCGCAGCCGCCGGGCGGTGCGGACCAGGACGTCCTCGACGCCCGGGACACCCTCCACGACCGGTACGAACCCCATCCCCGCACCCTACGGACGAAAAAGACGTGGACCGCCGCGGGCGGCCCCTGCCATGCTCCCCGCAGGCGGCACGCGATCGGCGCGGGCCCGCACGTGAAGGAGGGCAGACCGATGGACGACGTCGTCTCGCGCGCCCTCCCGGAGGCTCTCCGGCGGGCGGACACCACCCGATCCTGAGGGGCCGCGCCCGAGCTCCTCGACCTGAGCAGGAGTCTCGCGTGCACCAGCACACCCCCTCGACCTTCCCCTTCTCCCCCGCCTCATCCTCCGGTTCCTTCGAGGCAGACCTCGGCGTCGAGCTCCCCGTGGAGCCCGGCCCCGACCAACGGTGGTCCACCTGGACCGCCGTCACCAAGGGCCAACGCGGCCCCGAGCCCCGTCCCGACTGGGTCGTCACCGCCGACGCCGCGCTCGACACCGAGCTCGGCGTGCTCAAGACCGGCAAGGAGGCGGACGTCTTCCTCGTCGAGCGCGCCGTGCCCGACGACCCGACCCGTCGCAGCCTGCTGGCCGCCAAGCGGTACCGCGGTCGCGACCACCGCCAGTTCCACCGGGACGGCGAGTACACCGACGGGCGGCGCGTGCGCCGCACCCGCGACCAGCGCGCCATCGAGGACCGCAAGTCCTCGTGGGGCAAGGCCGTCGCCGCGACCCAGTGGGCGGACGCCGAGTTCCTCGCCCTGTCCCGCCTGTGGGACGCCGGCGCCCCCGTGCCCTACCCCGTGCAGATCGACGGCACCGAGCTGCTGCTCGAGTTCGTCGGCCGGGAGTCGGCGGACGGCACGGTCGAGGCCGCGCCGCGCCTCGCCCGCACCCGCCCCGACCCGTCGCTCCTCGCCGACTGGTTCGAGCAGCTGCGGCACGGGATGGGCGTCATCGCACGGCTCGGGTGGGCGCACGGCGACCTGTCGCCGTACAACATCCTGGTCGACGGCACCGGCGAGGACGGCACGCCGGACGACGGCGGCCGCCTCGTGATCATCGACCTGCCCCAGGTCGTGGACCTCGTGGCGAACCCGTTCGGCGCGGAGCTGCTGCACCGCGACTGCCGGAACGTGTGCACGTGGTTCGCGTCCCGCGGCCTCGACGCGGACCCGGACGTGCTGTTCGCCGATGTCTTCGCCCAGGCCTGGTGACGGCGCCCGTCAGCCGCCCGCGTCGACGGAGTTGTCCGGAGCGCCGTCGCCGGGCGGCAGGTCGCCGCGCTCCACGGTGCCGGGATCCACGGCGCCGGGATCCACGGGCGTGCCCTCGACGAGCGCGGCGAGCTCGCCGCCCGTCGGCACGTGGACGTTCCCGGCCGCCTCGCGCAGCGCCTCGTGGTCGGCGGAGCTCCCGGAGACCCGCACGAGTACGCCGTCGCGCACGACGGCGTACTCCTCCGCGTCCCCGGCCGTCCTGCGGAGCGCCCCGTCCTCCTCGACGCACGTCACGGGCCCGCCGACCTCGCCCCCGCCGACGTCCATGACCGCGACGGTCGCGCAGTCGTCCGCGGTCATCGCTCCCTCGACGGCCGAGAACATGAACGTGTGCCCGGCCCGGCCGCCGAACTGGACGGAGAAGCCGTCGGCGCCGAAGACCCCGGCGGCGGACGGCACCGCCTCGAACCCGTCAGCCGCCGTCGTCAGCACGTACTGCGGGGCGGCACCCCAGAGCTCGGCCGCCTCGGCGATCCGCTCGCCGGTCGCGGGGGCGTCCGAGACGCCGGACGACGACGGCCCGGAACCCCCGGCCGGGTCGGCGCACCCGCTCGCGGACAGGCCCACGGCCAGCAGGGCGACGACGGCGGGCGCCAGGGCTCGCGCGTGACGGCGGCTCATGGGCGCCGATCATGCCACGGGGCTACCGTGATCGGATGGCGGATCCGACGGGCTCGTACGACGGCGAGGCGCTCGCCTCCTTCCTCGCGGACCTGGGCCTGGTCCTCGGCGCGGAGGACCTCGAGGCGGTCACCGACCGCTACGACCTGCCCGCCCTCCTCGTCGACCAGGAGGGCTCGACCGTCCTCACGTCCCCCGAGGACGTGCTCGGCCTGTGGAGGCAGCGCCCGGCCGCCCCGCGGGCACGCGAGGCCGTCGCGGCGCTGCCCGAGCTCGTGGCCGTCGAGGAGGTCGGCTGGGCCCTGCTGTGGATCGAGGTCCGCTGGTCGTACCGGGACGAGCTCGCCGCCGAGATCGCCGACGAGAGGTGCCGCTACCTCCTGCGGCGCGGACGCGGGACCTTCGAGATCTGCGTCGTCGCTCCCCTGGACTGACGCCGTCCGCCGCTTCCCCCGGGCGTCGGCACATGGTTATATATAAGTGTCCGCTTATATCAAGGAGTCGCCATGACCATCACCATCGACCCGGTCGCCACCGCAGGGCTCGTGGCGCGGGAGATCCGCACCGGCGAGCGGGACGGCACGCCCACGAAGATCGCCGTCGCCCGCCGCGCCTACGCCACGGACCGTGACGACCTGTGGGACGCCGTCACCTCCGCCGCACGCATCCCCCGCTGGTTCCTCCCCGTCAGCGGCGACCTGACCGTCGGCGGGCGCTACCAGCTCGAGGGGAACGCCGGAGGCATCGTCGAGCGCTGCGACGCCCCCGCGAGCTTCGCCGTCACCTGGGAGTTCGGCGGCTCCGTCTCGTGGCTGACCGTCGCCCTGACGGACGACGGCGACAGCACCGTCCTCGAGCTCGTGCACGAGGCCGTCGTCCCCCAGGAGCTCTGGGACCAGTACGGCCCGGGCGCCACCGGCGTCGGCTGGGACCTCGGCCTCGTCGGGCTGGGGCTTCATGTCGCGGACCCGACCGGCGCGATCGACCCGAAGGCCGCGGAGGCCTGGTCGCTCTCGCCCGAGGGCGTCGCGTTCTCCCGGCTCGCCGCCGCGGGCTGGGCCGACGCCGCGATCGCCGACGGGGACGACCCGGACGTCGCCCGCGCGGCGGCCGAGCGCACGGTCGCCTTCTACACCACGGTGCCGGAGGCCTGATGCCGCGCACCGCGGCGTCGGCGGGGGCAGCCCCCGAGGCCCTGGGGGTCGCACGGCCCGCGCCGCGTGGCCCCGTCGAGGCCGTGCCGCGGGGTCCGTTCGAGGCTCTGGGCGACCCTGTGCGGCGGCGCCTGCTCGAGCTGCTCGCCGGCGGCGAGCGGCCAGCGGGCGCGCTCGTCGACGCCCTGCGCGCGGAGACCCGCATCTCGCAGCCGGCCGTCTCGCAGCACCTGCGGGTGCTGCGGGACGCGCGACTCGTCACCGTCCGGGCCGAGGGCACGCGCCGTCTCTACGCCGTCGACGACGCCGGGCTCGACGTCGTGCGCCTGTGGCTGGCGCGCTTCGACGACCCGTTCGCCCAGCCGCTCGACGCCCTCGAGACCGAGGTCGCCCGCGGCCGGCGGGCCCGACGCCGCGCCACGAGCCCCCGCGAGGAGGACGCCGCGGACAGGACGGGCTGAGCCGGCCCGTCCACGACCCGGTCGGTCAAGGGAGCAGCTCCCGGCGCATGACCCACCGCGGCAGGCGGCCGCTCGTCGCGGACGTGTCGCCGACCCGGTCGAAGCCCACGGACTCGAACAGGCCCACCGTGCCCACGAACGCCGCGCCGACCGGGACACGGCGCCCCTGCTCGGGCTCCACCGGGAACCCCTGGACGGCGTGCGCCCCGTGGTCGCGGGCGTAGTCCACGGACGCGGCCAGGAGGGCTCGGGCGACGCCGCGGCGGCGGTACCCGGGCCGGACGACGAAGCACATCACGGCCCACGTCGTCGGCCGCTCGGCGGGGTCGACGCGAGGCAGCACCCGACTGTGCTGGAGCGACGACGACGCGGACACCGGCGCGAGGCCCACCCATCCCACGACCGTCTCGTCGCCACGTCCCGGGTCGGGGAGGTGCGCGAGGAGCCCGGGTGCCGGGGTCCGGCCGGTCAGGTCGTGCAGGTGGTCGCGACGCCCGTCGGCGGGCAGCCCGCGCGGCTGGCGCCAGTGCAGGCACCAGCACGCCTGCGGCCGGCCGCGCGGGTTGAGCATCGTCACCACGTCGTCGAACCGGTCCGCCCCGGCCGGAGCGACCCGGAGCCCGGAGATCATGCCCGCCAGGCTAGGCACCGGACCGGCCCGCCGCCCGCGGGGCGTCGTCGTCACCGGAAGTCCCGCGACCGGGTGGCCACCGGCAGCCGCAGCGGCGCGAGGTGCTCCGCGAGCAGGTTGACCGCCCCGTCGGCACTCTCCACCCGGCCCCGGACCACCATCGCCGGGGCGCCGCGCGCCACGGTGCGGAAACGCCGCCACAGCCCCGCCGTGCAGATGACGTTGAGCAGGCCCGTCTCGTCCTCGAGCGACAGGAACGTCACGCCGCCCGCCGTGCCCGGGCGCTGCCGGTGCGTCACGACGCCGCCCACCGCCACCCGCCGGCCGGGCTCCGTGGCGCACACCCCGGCGACGGTGAGCACCCCCGCCCGCTCCAGCCCGTCGCGCACGTGCTCCAGCGGCGACGTCGAGCCGGGCGTGATGCCCGTGGCCCAGGCGTCGGCGACGTCCGTCTCGACCGGGGTCATGCCCGGCAGTGTCGGGGCGTCGACCCCCACGGACACTCCCGGCAACGTGCCCGGCCCCTCCTGGCCGAGCGCCCCGGCCGCCCACAGCGCCTCCCGACGTCCGGCGCCGAGGCCCTCCGTGGCCCCGGCGGTCGCGAGCGCCTCCAGCTGGGCGGTGCTGAGCCCGACCCGGCGGGCCAGGTCACGCAGGTCGCGGAACGGGCCCCGCTCCTCCCGCTCCGCGACCATCTGCTCGGCCAGGTCGTCCCCGATGCTCCGCACCGCCGACAACCCCAGCCGGACGGCCAGCGCCGGGTCGGGCGCCGGCCCGAAATCGTCATGCTCGGAAGGCGGGGACGGCGGTTCCGCCCGCGAGAGCCGAGGGAGCGGAGCGACCGAATCATTCTCGCGGGCGGAGCCGTCGTCCCCGCCTTCCGCCGAACGCTCCACGCAGGCCAGCGCGCGGGAGGCGTTGACGTCCGGCCGCAGCACCTGCACCCCGTGCCGGCGCGCGTCGGCGGCCAGCGACTGCGGCGAGTAGAACCCCATGGGCTGCGCGGCCAGGAGGCCGGCGTAGAACGCGGCGGGATGGTGCACCTTGAGCCAGGAGCTCGCGTACACGAGGTAGGCGAACGAGTAGGCGTGCGACTCGGGGAACCCGAAGTCGGCGAACGCCTTGAGCTTGTCGTAGATCTCCTCGCGCACGGCCGGGTCGTCCACCCCCTTCGCCCGCATCCCCTCCATGAGGCGCCCGCGCAGGGCCTCCATCCGCTCGACCGACCGCTTGGAGCCCATCGCCCGGCGCAGCCGGTCGGACTCGGCAGGGGTGAAGCCGGCCACGTCGATCGCCATCTGCATGAGCTGCTCCTGGAACAGCGGCACCCCCTTGGTCTTGCCGAGGGAGCTCTCCAGCAGCGGGTGCAGGTACGTCACCTTCTCCCTGCCCCGCGCCCGCTCGATGTACGGGTGCACGGAGCCGCCCTGGATGGGACCGGGCCGGATGAGCGCGACCTCGATGACGATGTCGTAGAACGTCCGCGGCTGCAGGCGCGGCAGGGTGGCCATCTGGGCGCGCGACTCCACCTGGAACACCCCGACCGTGTCGGCGGCGCACAGCAGGTCGTAGACCGCCGGGTCGTCGTCGGGCAGGCCGTGCAGCGTGAGCCTCTCGCCGGTGTGCGCCTCGATCGAGTCGAACGCGTACCGGATGGCGGTGAGCATCCCCAGACCCAGCAGGTCGAACTTCACCAGCCCGGCGTCCGCGCAGTCCTCCTTGTCCCACTGCAGCACCGTGCGCCCCTCCATCCGCGCCCACTCCACGGGGCAGACCTCGATCACCGGGCGGTCGCACATGACCATCCCGCCGGAGTGGATGCCCAGGTGGCGCGGCAGGCGCAGCATGCGCTCGGCCAGGTCGAGCACCGGGCCGGGGATCTGCCCCTCCTCCTGCGCCGACGGGGGGCGCTGCGCGGGCACGACGTCGTGGGCGTCGTCGGCGCGGAGCACCTCGCCCTCGTCCGTCGCGAGCGGGTCCACGACCCGCCGGCGGCCCTCGTCGCCGTCGGGCCGGGGGCCCTGCCGGTGGCCGAGCGTCGGCGACCAGTCGCGGCGGCCGCGCCCCGGCTGGTGACCCGCGTGCGGGCGGTCGGCGCGGCCCCCGCCCTGTCCGCCCTGTCCGAGCTGTCCGAGCTGTCCGAGCTGTCCGTCCGGGAGCGTCTCCGCCGGCCCCCACAGCGCGGCCACGCGCGCGTCCTTGGCCGCCGTCCGGTTCTCCGGTGCGCCCGCCGCCGCCCGCGCGGCCCCGGCCGCGGCGTCGGCCGCCGGGCTGGCCGGGTCCGGCCCGCGCAGCGACCCCCAGCGCTCGATGGACTTGCTCCAGGCGTCCTGCTGCCCGACGTCGTAGCCGAGCGCGCGGGCCGCGTCGCGCACGGCCGATCGCGGCCGGTAGGAGATGACGTTCGCGACCTGCGCCGCGTGCGTGCGCCCGAACGTCGCGTAGACGTGCTGGATGACCTCCTCGCGCCGTCCGGACTCGATGTCGATGTCGATGTCCGGCGGGCCGTCGCGCTCGGGCGCGAGGAAGCGCTCGAACAGCAGGCCGTGCTTCACGGCGTCGACCGCGGTGATGCCGAGCGCGTAGCAGACCGCCGAGTTGGCGGCGCTCCCGCGCCCCTGGCACAGGATGCCCTCCCGGCGGCAGAACTCCACGAGGTCGTAGACGACGAGGAAGTACCCGGGGAAGGTCAGCTCCTCGATGACGCGCAGCTCGTGGTCGATCTGCGCCCAGGCGCGCTCGTCGCCGGGGACGCCGGGGGCGGGGCGCGGCCCGTACCGGTCGGTGGCGCCCCGCCGCACCAGCTCGCGCAGCCAGCTGGCCTCGTCGTGCCCGTCCGGCACCGGGTAGGGGGGCAGGTCCGGCGCCACCAGGCGCAGGTCGAAGGCGCACTCCGCCGCGAGCCCCGCCGCCGTGGAGACGGCCCGCGGGTGGCGCCGGTGCAGCGCCCGCATCTCGGCGGCCGAGCGCAGGTGCGCGACCGGGGCACCGGGCAGCCAGCCGTCCAGGCCGTCCAGCGAGGAGCGCGCCCGCACGGCGGCGAGCGCGCCCGCCAGGTCGGCGTCGCGCGGGCGGGCGTAGTGCGCGTTCGCGGTCGCGACGACCGGCAGGCGCGCGTCGTGGGCCAGGCCGACGAGCGCGTCGTGCAGGTCGGCGTCCCGCGGGTCCCCGGTCGCGGTCAGCTCGACGGCCACGTTGTCGCGGCCGAACGTGGCGGCCAGCAGGTCGAGCTCGCGCCGCGCCGCGTCGACGCCGCCCGCGGGGGCGGTGAGCGCGCGCCGGACGGCCCCCTTGCGGCACCCGGTGAGCACGAGCCACTCCCCGCCCGCCTCGGCCCCGAGGCCCTCGAGGTCGTACCGGGCCTTGCCCTTGACCCCCGCGTCCAGGTGGGCGGTCGCGATCGCGCGGGACAGGTTGCGGTAGCCCTGGTCGCCGCGCGCCAGCACCAGCAGGTGGGTGGCGCGCGGGTCGGGGACGCCGGTGGGCGGGTCGAGCACCGGCCGGCTCCCGGCCGTGCCCGGCGCCGCGCCGGGGGTCACGGGAGCCGGCAGGTGCAGCTCGGCCCCGAAGACCGTGGGCAGCCCCACCTTCCGCGCGGCCTCCGCGAAGCGCACCACCCCGTACAGCCCGTCGTGGTCGGTCAGGGCCAGCGCCTCCAGCCCGAGGCGCGCGCCCTCGGCCACCAGCTCCTCCGGGTGGGACGCGCCGTCGAGGAAGCTGAACGCCGAGTGGGCGTGCAGCTCGGCGTACCCGCCGGTCGTCCGCTCAGTCGTCGCCCTCTGCTGACCGAGACTGCGGTTCCGCTCCTGGCGCGCACCTCGTCCCTCGGCCCCCACCCTCCGCTGCACCTCCGCCTCAGTCATAGAACGCCTCCACCTGCCACACGCCGCCGGTCTGCGCCAGCAGCAGCGCCCGCCCGTCGTCGAGCACCGCCTGCAGGTAGACGCGGCGCGCGCCCCCGCCCCCGGACCACCAGCGCTCGGCGAGCGGCCAGGGACCCGCCCATCCCGTCACCGCGACCGGCCCCCTGCTCCCGCCCGTGTCCCCGCACGCGACGGCGGCGGGCTCGCCGCTCATCGCGAGCCGGGCGTCCACGACGACGTCGTGCCCCGCGGCGTCGAGCACCCGAGCGGGCACCGGGTCGTCTGGCAGCCCGGCGGGCGCGGGGCTGGGCAGGGCGCCCGGCCAGGGCAGCCCGGGGTCGCGACCCGCGCCCCCCTCCGTGCCGAAGGGCACGAGCCGCACCCGGTCGCGGGGCCCGCGGCCGCCCTGCAGCTCCACCGTGAGCACAGCGTGCCCGCCGAGCAGGCCCTGCACCCGCCCGAGCGCCCGCCGGGCACGTTCCCCCTCGCCCGCGTCCGCGCCCCACAGGCCCGGCTGGTGGGTGGTCGCCGGGACGACGTCCTCCGCCGCCAGCGCCAGGTGCGCGATCGGCGCGACGATCGGGTCGGCCTCACCCCCGCGCCGGGTGGACGCCGCGGTCAACCAGCCCTCGAGCTGCCACCGCACGCGGTCCGTGATCCGCGCCGCGCTCATCCCGCCGGCCGCGGCGTCGTCCGTGCGCCACACGCGCTCCAGCACGGCGCCCTCGCCGTCCCCGCCCACGGCCCCGCCGACGTCGTCCCCGCCGAGGTCGACGCCCGCCGTGCGCGCGGTGATCCGCAGCCTCCCGCAGGCCAGCCCGCGCACGGCGAGCAGGTCGTGCAGCGCGGTGGCCAGGCGGCGCGCAGCGAAGGTCGCGACGTCGACCCGCAGCGCGGGCGGGTCGAGCTCCTCCGCGACGGCCAGGTCCTCCTCGATGCGACGCCGCGCCGGCGGGCGCAGGTCGTCGCCGCGGGCCAGCCGCTGCGCCCAGGCGCCGAGGTCGCCGAACCGCGCCTGCACGCTCGCGGCGGGCAGGGCCGCCAGGTCGCCGAGGGTGCGCAGGCCGAGCCGCCACCACAGCCCGGCCGCCTCCCGGACGGCGGCCACCCCGGCCGGGTCGCAGACGGCGTGCACCAGCTCCCCCACCGGGCGGTCCGAGAGGAACGCCGCGGACCCTCCCGGGGGCACGACGGCGTCCTCGCGGGCGGCGAGCACCGCCGCGAGCAGCCCGTCGGCGACGCCCACCTGGCTCTCGTGCCCGGTGCGCGCGGCGACGGCGCCCACCAGGGCCTGCGCCAGCGCGAGCTCGGAGCCGTGGTAGCGCGCCGCCCCGCCCGCCGGCAGCAGGAGCAGCCCCGGGCGGGCCACCTCCAGGCCCGCCACCACCGTCTCGGCCGCGAGCGCCACCGGCTCGAACTCCCGCGCGTCGCGGGCGTCGTCGGCCGCCAGCAGCGCCACCTCGGGGCACCGCTCCTGCGCCTGCCGACGCCGCATCCCGCGCCGCACCCCCTGGGCGCGGGCGACGGCGGAGACGGCCACGACGGTGTGCCCCGCACCCGCCCCGCCGCCCGACCGGGCGCCGAGCACCGCCGCGGGGACGTGCGCGTCCAGGCCGGCGCCCGCCAGCGCCGCCACCACCGGCCAGTCCGGGACCCACAGCACGGCCGTCCGCGAGGTCGCCCCGGCCGGGGCCGCCCCGGACGAGGCCTTCCCGCCCGCCATCACGCCACCCGCAGCCGAGCCGGCGCTGCGGGGTCGTGCGCACCGGCGAGCACGCCGGCGCCCGGTGCCGCGCCCACCGCGTCGGGGCCGCCGACCACGCGCTCCACCCGCAGCGGCACGTCCACCTCGACCTCGACGGGCCGGGCGGCGGCCCCGCGACCGGTGCGCCGCACGCGCAGGGTGCGGCGGCGCAGCCAGCCCGCCCCGTGGTCGACGCCGGACCAGGTGCCGCCCCGCGCGTCGAGGGTGACGTGCGCGCCGGGCCACGACGCCTGCGCCACCAGCACCGCGCCCCGCTCCCGGGCGCGCGCGGCCAGGCGGCGGCGGTCGGAGTCGAGCAGGGCGGCGCCCGGGCCGACGACCACCACGTCCATCCCGTCGAGCAGCGCGGCGAGGGCCGCCGGCGCGTCCGGGCCCGGGGCGGGGACGAGCACGGTCCGCCCGAGCGCGACCCCGGCGTCCGCGGCGGCCAGCATCCCGACGCCCGGCGCCCCGACGAGCGCGACCCACGCCCCGGACCGCGACGCCTCGGCCAGCAGCGCGAGCAGGAGCGTCGTCGAGCCGCGGACGGCGAGCACCGTGCCCGCGGCCAGCCCGCCGTCGGGCAGGAGGGCCGACAACCCCGGGTGCACCGGCAGCAGGCGGCCGCCCGGCACCGTCGCGCGGCCGCCGCCGAGGCGCTCGCCGGTGCGGGGGGCGGCGCGGGGAGAGGTGCGCTGCTCCGCCGCCCGCAGCGCGGCCCGCGCGACGGCGGCCCGGTCGACCGGGCGGTCGGACAGCGGCTGGGCCGCGGTACGCGGCGGGGCGACGACCGTCACGCGACCTCCCCCCGAGCTGCGCCGGGCGACGCCCGGCGGACCACGACCAGCAACGACCAGCAACGACCAGCGACGACCGCCCGACGACGGCACGACCGCGATCACCATGTTCGAACATCTGTTCGAACACTGCCAGTAGACGTCGCGGCGGCGGCCGCTGTCAACCGCGCAGGTCGGCCGCACGGACTCCCCGCTCGTGTACGCTGCTCCCGACATACCGCGCAGTCGGTATGTCGGGAGGACGGGCGCCCGGGAGCAGACTGGGGCCCTCATCGACGAGGAGGTCGACCGTGCAGATCGTGGGCGCCGTGCTGGACCGCACCGGAGCACCCCCGCCGTACGCCTCCTCCGGAGCGCTGCGCACCAGCACGCTCGACCTCGACCCGCCCGGGCCGGGCGAGCTCCTGGTCCGCATCGAGGCCGCGGGGCTGTGCCACTCCGACCTGAGCGTCGTGGACGGCAGCCGCGAGCGCCCCGTCCCCATGCTCCTCGGCCACGAGGCCGCCGGGATCGTGGAGGCGGTCGGCGAGGGCGTCGAGGACGTCGCCCCGGGCCGCCGCGTCGTCCTGACGTTCCTGCCGCGGTGCGGGAGCTGCGCCGCCTGCGCCACCGACGGCCGGCTGCCCTGCACGGTCGGCAGCGCCGCCAACGCCGCCGGCACCCTGGTGGGCGGCGCGGTGCGGCTGCGCCGCGGCTCCGCCCCCGTCCACCACCACCTGGGCGTCAGCGCCTTCGCCACCCACACCGTCGTGCACCGCACCTCCGTGGTCCCGGTGGACGACGACGTGCCCGCCGACGTCGCCGCCCTGCTGGGCTGCGCGGTCCTCACCGGCGGCGGCGCCGTGATCAACGCCGGCCGCCCGGCTCCCGGCGACCGCGTGGCCGTCGTCGGGCTCGGCGGGGTGGGGATGGCCGCGCTGCTCGTCGCGCTCGCCCTGGGGCACGAGGTGCTCGGCGTCGACCCGGTGCCCGCCAAGCTCGAGCTGGCGCGCGGCTTCGGCGCCGCGGCCGCCACGCCTGCCATGGCTCTCGACGACGGCGCACGGGCGCCCGTCGTCGTCGAGGCCGCCGGGTCGGCGCGCGCGTTCGAGACCGCGCTGGCGCTCACCGCGCCCGGCGGCACCACCGTGACGGCCGGGCTGCCCGGCCCCGACGCCCGCGCGTCCGTCGCGCCGCTGACCCTGACGGCCGAGGCCCGCACGGTCGTGGGCTCCTACCTCGGGTCGTCCGTGCCGAGCCGCGACGTCCCGCGGTACGTCGACCTCTGGCGGGCGGGCCGCCTGCCGCTCGAATCACTCGTCTCGGCCCGCATCGGGCTCGAGGACCTGCCGGCCGCCCTGGACCGGCTCGCCGCCGGCGCCGAGCTGCGCCAGCTCATCACCTTCGACGAGAGGATCACCGCATGACCGCCACCGCCGACTCCACCTCGCGCGCCACCCCGCGCGTCGCCGTCGTCACCGGGGCCGCCCGCGGCATCGGGGCCGCGACCGCCCGCCGCCTGGCCGCCGACGGCCACGCCGTCGCCGTCCTCGACCTCCTGGAGGAGCAGGCCGCCGCGACCGCCGCCGACATCGTCGCCGGCGGCGGGCGCGCCATCGGCCTCGGCGTGGACGTCGCCGACGCCGCGGCCGTCGAGGCCGCCGTCGCGCGCGTGACGGACGAGCTCGGCGCGCCGACGATCCTGGTGAACAACGCCGGGATCCTGCGCGACAACCTGCTGTTCAAGATGTCCGAGGACGACTGGGACGCCGTGCTGCGCGTGCACCTGCGCGGCGCGTTCGTCGCGACGCGGGCCGTGCAGGCGCACATGGTCGCCGCGGGCTGGGGCCGCGTCGTCAACCTGTCCAGCACGTCCGCGCTCGGCAACCGCGGCCAGGCGAACTACTCCGCCGCCAAGGCGGGCATGCAGGGGTTCACCAAGACGCTCGCGATCGAGCTGGGCAAGTTCGGCGTCACCGCCAACGCCGTGGCGCCCGGCGTCATCGCCACCGACATGATCGCCGAGACCGCCGAGCGCATCGGCATGACGCCCGAGGAGTTCCACGCCGCGGCGGCCAAGGACGTGCCGGTCGGCCGCGTGGGCCGGCCGGAGGACATCGCCGCCGCCGTGGCGTTCTTCTGCTCCGAGGAGGCGTCGTTCGTCTCGGGCCAGGTGCTCTACGTCGCCGGCGGGCCGAAGGCGTGACCGCGGCCATCCAGGTCTCCTCCCCCGCCGCGCTGGCCGACGCCGTCGGGCAGCGGGCCACGGGCGAGTGGTTCACGATCGCGCAGGAGCGCATCGACGCGTTCGCGGACGCCACCGAGGACCTCCAGTGGATCCACGTCGACCCGTGGCGCGCCGCCGACGGCCCGTTCGGCACGACGATCGCGCACGGGTTCCTCACCCTGTCGCTGCTGCCCCGGCTGGCGTCGTCGCTGGTCGAGGTGGGCGGCGTCGCGATGGCGATGAACTACGGCCTGGACAAGGTGCGCTTCCTGCATCCCGTGCCCGTCGGCTCGCGCGTCCGCGCGACGACGGAGCTCACCGGCGCCGAGACCGTCGCCCAGGGCGTGCGGCTGGCCTCGACCGTCACCGTCGAGATCGAGGGGGTCGACAAGCCGGCGCTCGTCGCGCAGACGCTGGCGCTGTACGTCCCCGAGGTGTGAGCACCTGTCCTGCCCGGCCAGAGCGGTCGGGCAGGACGCGCGGGGTCATCCTCACGGTATGACCACGCCGGTGGAGATGACGACGATCAAGGTGCCTACCGCGGTGCGCGACCGACTCAGGGCGCGCGCGGAGGCGCAGCACATGACCCGGGGCGAGGCGCTCGGACGGCTTCTCGACGAGGCGGGCGACGAGAACATCCAGGCCTACATCACCGACGCCATGGACTCCTGGGGCGAGGCTCTGGAACGACTCGCGTGACGAGGTACGTCACCCTGCCGACGCCCACGCCGTCGTCGACCGCAACGCCCGGCTCGTGCGCGACCTCGGCCTCCTGGACCCCGTGTGCCAGAGGCCGAGGGCACGCATGGACTCGGCCAACCGGCTGCACCCGCTGCACGACGGGAACGAGCGCCTGTCACTGATCCTCGTGCACGTCCACCACGCCATGAACGGGCGCCGGTCGGGCAGGATGCTGCCATGACGACGAACCCGCAGGTCGCCCCCGGTCCCCGCCCGCGCGACCAGCGCCGGGCCGACACCCTGGCGATCCTCCGCACCCCGGCGCGGGACGTGTGGGTCGCCACCGCCTCGGTGTCCCCCGACGGCACGCCCGTGCCCTACCTGGTCCCGCTCTCGCTGGCGTGGGTCGACGACCGGGTCGTCCTCGCGCTCGAGGCGACGTCGCGGACGGGCCGCAACCTGCTCGCCACCGGCACCGCGCGCCTCTCGCTCGGAGCGACGCGCGACGTCGTCATGATCGACGCCGTCCTCGAGCGCTCGGTGCGGGTCGCGGAGGCGCCGCCGGAGCTCGCCGAGGGCTACGCCGCGCAGGCGGACTGGGACCCGCGCCCGGGCGGCGAGCACGACGTCTACCTCGTGCTGCTCCCGCGGCGCGTCCAGGCCTGGCGCGAGGTGGACGAGCTGGCCGGCCGCACCCTCATGCGCGACGGCGAGTGGCTCTGAGCGCTACCCGACCCGCTCCAGCACCATCGCCATGCCCTGCCCGCCGCCGACGCACATGGTCTCCAGCCCGTAGCGGCCGCCCGACACCTCGAGCCCGTTGATGAGCGTCGACGTGATGCGGGCGCCGGTCATGCCGAACGGGTGCCCGACGGCGATGGCGCCGCCGTGGACGTTGAGCCGCTCGTCCTCGATGCCCAGCTCGAGGGCCGACGCGATGACCTGCGCGGCGAACGCCTCGTTGATCTCGACGAGGTCCATGTCGTCGATCCCGAGGCCCGCGCGGGCGAGCGCCTGGCGGCTCGCCCCGACCGGCCCCAGGCCCATGATCTCGGGCGACAGGCCCGTGACACCGGTCGACACGATGCGCGCCAGCGGCGTCAGGCCGAGCTCGTCGACGACGCGGCCGGAGACCACGACGACGGCCGCGGCGCCGTCGTTGAGCGGGCACGCGTTGCCCGCGGTGACCGTGCCGTCGGGGCGGAACACCGGGTCGAGGGTCGCGAGCCTCTCGACCGTCGTGCCCGGGCGCGGGCCGTCGTCCGCGGACACCACCGTGCCGTCGTCGAGCGTGACGGGCGTGATGTCCCGCGCCCAGAAGCCGTCGGCGATCGCCGCCTCGGCGCGCTGCTGGCTGCGCGCCGCGAACTCGTCCTGGTCGCGGCGCGAGATGCCGCGCAGGTCCGCGACGTTCTCCGCCGTCTGCCCCATCGCGACGTACGCGTCCGGCAGGGCCCCGTCGGCGCGCGGGTCGGTCCAGGTCCCGGCGCCGCCGACGGCGCGCTTCGCCGTGCGCTCCAGCGCGTCGGCGAAGCGGGGGTTGGTGAGGTCGACGCCGGGGATCTCGTCGCTCGACCCGACGGCCATGCCGCTCACGGACTCGACGCCCGCGGACACGAAGACGTCGCCCTCCCCCGCCCTGATGGCGTGGAACGCCATGCGCGTGGTCTGCAGGCTGGAGGAGCAGTAGCGGGTCACGGTGGTGCCGGGCACGGAGTCCCAGCCGTTCAGCACGGCCACGACCCGGGCCATGTTCATCCCCTGCCGGCCTCCGGGCAGCCCGCAGCCCAGCAGCAGGTCGTCGATGCGCGCCGGGTCGAGCCCCGGCACCTGCTCGACGGCCGCGGCCACCATCCGCGCGGCGAGGTCGTCGGCGCGGACGTCCTTGAGCGAGCCCTTGTGCGCGCGGCCGATCGGCGAGCGCGCGGTGGCGACGATGTACGCCTCGGTCATGTCGTGTCTCCTTGGGGTCGGTGCGGTCGGTGCGGCTCGGTGGTGCGAGGGAGCGGGCGGGCCGCTCAGACGAACGCCGCGTGGCCGGTGATCTCGCGGCCCACGATGAGGTTGTTCATGTCCCGGGTGCCCTCGAACGTGTACACGGCCTCCGCGTCGGCGAAGTACCGCGCGACGCCGGTGTCGAGGGTGATGCCGTTGCCGCCGCAGGCCTCGCGGCACAGCGCGACGGTCTCGCGCATGCGGGTGGTGACGAAGGACTTGGCCATCGCGGCGTGCGCGTCGCGCTGCGTCCCGGCGTCCTGCAGCTGGGCCACGCGCACGCACATGGCGAAGCTCGCGGTGACGTTCGCGTACGCCGTGGCGAGCTTGTCCTGGATCAGCTGGTAGCTGGCGATCGGGTGGCCGAACTGCTCGCGCTGCCTCGTGTAGGCCACGGCCGCCTCGTAGGCGCCGACCATGGTGCCGAGCGCCTGCCAGGACACGCCGTCGCGGGTCACGCGCAGCACCTGCGCGACGTCGCGGAAGCGGTCGATGCGCTGCAGCCGGTCGGCCTCGGCGACCTCGACGCCGTCGAGCACGATGTCCGCGTTCTGCACGATGCGCAGCGACTGCTTGCGCTCGATCTTGGTGGCGGTGAAGCCCGGCGTCCCCTTCCGGACGAGGAAGCCCTTGACCTGGTCGTCGTCGGTGTCCTTGGCCCAGACCACGACGACGTCGGCGAAGGTCGCGTTGCCGATCCAGCGCTTGGCGCCGTGCAGCGTCCAGGTGTCGCCGTGGCGGGTGGCGGTGGTGCGCAGCCCCTTGGCCGTGTCGGAGCCGGAGAGCGGCTCGGTGAGGCCGAAGGCGCCGATGACGTCGCCGCTCGCCATCGGAGGCAGCCACTGCGCGCGCTGCTCGGGCGAGCCGCCGAGGCCGATCGCGCTCATCGCGAGCCCGGAGGACACGCCGACGAAGGTGCAGAACGAGGAGTCCACCCGGGCGAGCTCCATGCCGATCCAGCCGCGGAACACGGCCGAGCTCTCGAACGGCGCGCACTCGGGCCACGCCGCCCCCACCGTGCCCAGCTCGGCGAAGGGCTTGAAGAGGTGGACGGGGCACTCCGCGCGCTCCCAGTAGTCGTCCGCGAGGGGCCGCACCTCGCGCTCCATGAACTCGCGCACGGCGAGGACCGCCTCCTGCTCCCGGGGGGTGAGCAGGTCCTGGAAGCCGTAGAAGTCGGCGTCGAGCACCGCGGGGCCGGTGGTCGGGCCGGTGGTCGGGCCGGTGGGGGTGCCGGTGGTCGTGCCGGCGGTCGTGGGGACCGGGGAGGTGAACGTCATCGTTGCTCCGATCGTCGTCGAACGCGACCAGTGTGCACCCCCGTGCATCATTTTCCAAGATGTTGCACGAACCCCGAGCCGCGACACTAGGCTGCGGTCATGCCGGACAGCGCCACGAGCACCCCGACCGCCATTCACGACGACGGGCACGACGACGGGCACGACGGCGCGCCGATCGCGACCGTCGGCCTCGAGGCCGCGCCCACGCCGCTGTCCCTGCGCCTGGCGCCCGGCGCCCACGCCGACGCACGGCGCGCGTTCGACCTCGCGCGCGAGACGTTCGTCGCGGGCCGGCGCCTCGACATGGGCCCCCTGTCCACGAGCCTCGGCGTCGACCGGACGTCCGTGTTCCGGTGGGTCGGCAACCGCGACGCCCTCCTCACCGAGGTGCTGTGGTCCCTCGCCGTCCCGACGCTGGTCCAGGCCGACCGCGCGACGGCGTCCGAGCGCGGGGCGGAGCGGGTCGCCGACCTCCTCACGCACTTCGCGGGCGACCTCATCGCCGCCCCCTACTTCCGGGACTTCCTCGCCCGCGAGCCCGCGCGCGCCCTGCGGCTGCTCACCACCAAGGCCAGCCCCATCCAGCACCGTTTCCTCGCGACCTGCGAGTGGCTGGTGCGCACCCATCTCGGCGACTCGCCGTTCGACGGCGACGGCGGGGGCGGGAGCGGCATCGACCCGGCGTCGCTCGCCTACCTGCTGGTCCGGGTCTCCGAGTCGTTCACCTATGCCGACCTCATCACGGGCGAGACGCCCGAGGCAGGCCGCGCCGCCGTCGCGTTCCGGCACCTGCTGCGGGTGCCGTCGACCCCCGCCTGACCCTCCCGCCGAACCTGTCCCCTGCGACCTCTGGAGCACCGATGCCCCGCGCCCGCCACCCGTTCCCGCTGCGGTGGAACGACAACGACCAGTACGGCCACGTCAACAACACCGTCTACTACGCCGCGATGGACACCGCCGTGAACGCGTGGATGATCGCCCGCGGCGGGCTGGACCCGCGCGGCGACGTGATCGGCCTGTGCGTGGCGTCGTCGTGCGAGTTCCGCGCCCCGGCGTCGTACCCCGAGGAGCTGGAGGTCGGGATCGGCGTGGAGCGCCTGGGGCGCACCAGCCTCACGTGGGACCTGCACGTGCTCCGGGCCGGCGGCGACGAGCCGATCGCCGTCGGCCGGTTCACGCACGTGTTCGTCGACGAGCCGTCCCGGCGGCCGGTGCCCGTGCCGGACGGCGTCCGGCAGGCGGTCGTCACGCTCCAGGACTGACCGGCGACCGACCGGAACAGCCCCCGCGCGCACCCCGGGACGACCTGGTCGCACCACATACCGACTGCGCGGTATGCTCGCTCGAGCCCCGGGACGATCCGGGTCGACGGAAGGTGGTCATCGATGACCGACGTGCCCGGACTGGACACCGCAGGGCTGCGGGCGTGGCTGGAGCGGGAGCACCCCGAGCTCACCGGCGGAGAGCTCACCGCGAGCGTGATCGCCGGCGGCCGCAGCAACCTCACGTACCGGGTCGACGGGGCCCGCCTGCCGCTCGTCGTGCGGCGCCCGCCGCTGGGGCACGTGCTGTCCACCGCGCACGACATGCGCCGCGAGCACCGGGTCGTCACCGCGCTCGCGGACGGCCCCGTCCCGGTGCCGCGCACCGTGGACGTCGTGGACGACACCGCCCGGGGCGAGGTCACCGGCACGGTCTTCTTCGTCATGGAGCACGTGGCCGGCACGGTGCTGTCCCGGCCGGGGCAGAACTCCGCGTTCACGGCGGGCGGCCTGCACGCGCTCGGGCTCGAGCTCGCCGAGGTGCTCGCCGACCTGCACGCCGTGGACCCGGCCGCCGTCGGGCTCGCGGACTTCGGCAGGCCCGACGGCTACCTCGGCCGGCAGCTCGCCACCTGGCGGCGCCAGTACGACGCCTCCCGCAGCCGCCCCCAGCCCCGTCTGGACGCCCTGCAGGACCGGCTCGCGGCCAGCGTCCCCGACTCCGGCGGTCGGGCCGGCATCGTGCACGGCGACTACCGCCTCGACAACGCGATCGTCGCCGGGCCGCCCGACGCCCCCCGCGTCGCCGCCGTCCTCGACTGGGAGATGGCCACGCTCGGCGATCCCCTCGTCGACCTGGGCATGCTCGGCCTGTACTGGGACATCCGCGGCCTCACCGCACGCGACGGGACCGACGGAGGGTCGGACGACGGCGCGCTGAGCGCCGTCGTCCCCGGCGCCGGCTACCCGGAGTTCGCCGCGCTCGTCGACGCCTACGCCGCGCGGTCGGGCACCGCGCCGCCGGACCTGTCCTGGTACCGCGCGTTCGCCGCGTACAAGCTCGCGGTGATCCTCGAGGGCATCCACTACCGCTACCGGGCGGGCGAGACCGTCGGCGAGGGCTTCGACCGGATCGGCGCCCTCGTGGACCCGCTGGCCGAGGACGGGCTGGCGCACGCGCCCACGACACCGGCGCCCGCACCGGCCACGCCGGCGAGGAGGGCCTGACATGGACTTCGCCCCCGACGCCCGCACCGCCGAGCTCACCGACCGGGTCCGCGCGTTCCTCGACGAGCGGGTGCTGCCCGCGGAGCCGGTGCTCGACGCGCAGCTCGCGGCCGCCCCGGACGACTGGTCGCCGCCGCCGGTGGTGCGTGAGCTGCGGGCCGCCGCGCGCGAGCAGGGCCTGTGGAACCTGTTCCTTCCCGGGGACGGGCCCGCGGGGGAACGCGGCGCGGGTCTCACGAACCTGCAGTACGCGCCCCTCGCCGAGCTCACCGGCTGGAGCCCCCGGCTGGCCCCGGCCGCGTTCAACTGCGCCGCGCCCGACACCGGCAACATGGAGCTGCTCGCCCACTTCGGCACGCCCGACCAGCAGCGCGAGTGGCTCGACCCGCTGCTCGACGCACGCCTCCGGTCGGCCTTCTGCATGACCGAGCCGGGGGTGGCCTCGAGCGACGCGTCGCAGATCGGCACCCGCATCCGCCGCGACGGCGACGAGCTCGTGGTCAGCGGCCGCAAGTGGTGGTCCACGGGCGCGATGAACCCGGGCGCCGCGCTGCTCGTCGTCATGGGCAAGACGGACCCGGACGCGCCCCGGCACCGGCAGCAGTCGATGGTGCTCGTGCCGCGCGACGCGCCCGGCGTGCGGATCGTGCGGCCCCTGAACGTGTTCGGCTACGACGACCGCGACCACGGCGGCCACGCCGAGATCGCCTTCGACGACGTCCGTGTGCCCGCCGCGAACCTGCTGGGCGGCGAGGGCGACGGGTTCGCGATGGCGCAGGCACGCCTCGGGCCCGGCCGCATCCACCACTGCATGCGCGCCCTCGGCATGGCCGAGCGGGCGCTGGCGCTCGCCGGGCAGCGGGCGCGCGAGCGCTCCACGTTCGGCCGCCCGCTCGCCGAGCAGGGGGTGGTCCGGGAGTGGGTCGCCACCTCTCGGGTGGAGATCGAGGCGCTGCGCCTGCTCGTGCTCAAGACCGCCTGGCTCATGGACACCGTCGGCAACCGGCAGGCCATGCGCGAGATCCAGGCCATCAAGATCGCCGTGCCGCGCGCGGTCCAGGCGGTCCTCGACCGCGCGATGCAGCTCTTCGGCGCCGCCGGGCTGTCCGGCGACCAGCCGCTCGCCGAGATGTTCGCCGCGGCCCGCGCCCTGCGGCTCGCCGACGGCCCCGACGAGGTGCATCTCGGCTCCCTCGGGCGGGCCGAGCTGCGCGCCTGACCGCCGGCCGGCCCACGGCCCGGTATGCCCCCTCCGTCCACGATCGACGACGACGAAAGGACCGGACATGACCCCGACCCCCGACCCCCGCACGGGCTCCCCCGGCCCCGCGCCCGACGGTTCCGCCGTCGACGGCCCCGGCTTCGGCACGCTGTCGGCGGCGTCGCTGCTCGCGGAGACGGCGCGCCGCCACCCGGACTACCCGGCGCTGCACTTCGCGGGGACCACCACCACGTACGGCGAGCTCTGGGACCAGACCCGCGCCTACGCCGGGGCCCTGGCCGCCCGCGGGATCGGGCGCGGCTCGCGCGTGGCGATGGTCGTGCCGAACGTGCCCGACTTCGCGCGCGTCTACTACGCCACGCTCGCGCTGGGCGCCGTGGTCGTGCCGATCCACCTGCTGTTCCGGGCGGGCGAGATCGAGTTCGTGCTGCGCGACAGCCGGGCCGACGTCGTGGTCGCGGCCGCTCCGCTGCTCGCCGAGGCCGCGCCCGCCGCCGAGCGCGCGGGCGTGCCCCTCGTCACGGTGCTCGCCCCCACCGCAGAGCAGGGCGGGCTCGCCCTCCCCCGCCTCGAGGACGAGGCCGCCGCCGCGACCCCGGTGGAGCGGCACACGGCGGTGCATCCCACGTCGGCCGCGACGATCCTCTACACGAGCGGCACCACCGGGCTGCCCAAGGGCGCCGTCGGCTCGCACCTCGCCGCGGTGGAGCAGGTGCACTGCTCCCTCATCGACTCCTTCGACCTGCGGCACGACGACGTCGTCTTCGGCGGGCTCCCGCTGTTCCACGCGTTCGGCCAGATGGCGGTGATGAACTGCGCGTTCCGCGTCGGCGCGTCGGTGGTGCTGCTCCCCCGGTTCGACCCGGACCAGGCGCTCGAGCTCCTCGTGGCGCACCGGGCCACGGTGTTCACCGCCGTCCCGACCATGTTCGTCGGGATGCTGGAGGCCGCCCGGCGCAGCGACGCCCGGCCGCCGCTGCGGTACGCCGTCTCGGGCGGCGCCGCGCTGCCGGTGAGCGTGCTCGAGGAGTTCGCCGCCGCCTACGGGGCCGAGGTGCACGAGGGCTACGGCCTCACGGAGACGTCCCCCAGCGTCTCCTTCAACACGGTCTTCGAGCCGATCCGGCCCGGCACGGTGGGCCGGCCGATGTGGGGCGTGGACGTGGCGGTCGCCGACGCGGTGATCGACCACGAGGTGCACCTGCTGAGCGAGCCCGGCGCGCTCGGCGAGGTCGTGGTGCGCGGGCACAACCTGCTCAAGGGCTACCTCGGGCGCCCGGACGCGGACGCCGCGGCCGTCGTCGACGGCTGGTTCCGCACCGGCGACCTCGGCACCCTCGACGCCGACGGGATCCTCGCGATCACCGACCGCAAGAAGGACATGATCATCCGCAACGGGTACAACGTGTATCCCACCGAGGTGGAGGCGACGCTGGTGTCCCACCCCGACGTCGCGCTGGCCGCCGTCTTCGGCGTCGCCGACCCGGTGCACGGGCAGGAGATCCACGCCGCCGTCGTGCCGGCCGACGGGCGCACGCTCGACGCCGACGCCCTCGTCACCTGGGTCCGCGAGCGCGTGGCCGCGTTCAAGTACCCGCGCGTCGTGCACGTGGTGGACGAGCTCCCCCTCGGCCCGAGCGGCAAGATCCTCAAGCGCGAGCTGCCCGGCCGCTTCGCCCCCGTCCCCTGACAGGTGGTGAGCGCGAGAACGGGGACTGTTCGTCGACGAACAGTCCCCGTTCTCGCG
>NZ_JBHTVT010000027.1:0-27153 GCF_042792795.1 Isoptericola sp. NPDC056605
GGCGGGCCGCATCAGATGCGGCCCGCCCTTCGGACTACCTCGGCGAGATCAGTACTCCCTCGGCAGGGTCAGCGGTCGAAGGCCTGGGCGACCAGGACCTCCTGCTGCTCCTTGTGCCGCTTGGCCGTGCCGGCGGCGGTCGACGCCGACGCGGGGCGGGACGCGACGCGTACGCGCGGCATGTCGTCCGGCAGCGCCAGGTGCAGGAAGGACCAGGCGCCCTGGTTCTCCGGCTCGTCCTGGACCCACACGACGTCGGCGTTCGGGTACTGCGCCAGCTGCGCGCGGAGCTGCTCCTCCGGGAACGGGTAGAGCTGCTCCAGGCGGACGATGGCGGTCCGGGTGTCCTGGCGCTTGGTGCGCTCGGCGAGCAGGTCGTAGTACACGCGGCCGGTGCACAGCAGCACGCGGTCGACCTGCGCCGCGTCCACCGTCGGGTCCGGCAGCACCGGCTCGAAGGTGCCGGTGGTGAAGTCCTCGACGCTGGAGGCCGCCGCCTTGAGGCGCAGCAGCTGCTTCGGCGTGAACACCACCAGCGGGCGGCGCGGGCGGGCGTACGCCTGCTGGCGCAGCAGGTGGAAGTACGAGGCCGGGGTGGACGGCTGCGCCACCGTCATGTTGTTCTCGGCCGCGAGCTGCAGGAAGCGCTCGATGCGGGCGGACGAGTGGTCCGGACCCTGGCCCTCGTAGCCGTGCGGCAGCAGCATGACCAGCGACGAGTGCTGGCCCCACTTCTGCTCGGCGGACGAGATGAACTCGTCGATGACCGTCTGCGCGCCGTTGACGAAGTCGCCGAACTGCGCCTCCCAGAGCACGAGGGCGTCCGGGCGCTCGACCGAGTAGCCGTACTCGAACCCGAGGGCCGCGTACTCGCTGAGCGAGGAGTCGTACACCCAGAACTTCGCCTGGTCGCCCGACAGGTACAGCAGCGGGGTCCACTCGGCGCCCGTGTTGCGGTCGTGCAGCACGGCGTGGCGCTGGACGAAGGTGCCGCGGCGGGAGTCCTGCCCGGCGAGGCGCACCGGGGTGCCCTCCATGAGCAGCGACCCGAACGCGGCGAGCTCGCCGAAGCCCCAGTCGATGCCGCCCTCCTTCGCCATGAGCTGCCGCTTCTGCAGCATCTGGGCGAGCTTCGGGTGCACCGTGAAGCCCTCGGGCGCGGACACCTGGACGGCGCCCACGCGCTCGAGCACGGCGTGCGGGACGGCCGTCTGCCAGCCCACCATGTCGCCGGCGCCCTCGCGCTGCGCCTCCGGGCGCTCGAGGCCGAGGATCTCGTCCTCGCCGTCCGGCGTGCTGGCCTTGCCGGCCGACTTGGTCTCGGTGAAGACCCGCTCGAGCTGCGCCTGGTAGTCCTGCAGCGCCTGCTCGGCCTCCTCGACCGTGATGTCGCCGCGCGCCACGAGGTTCTTCGTGTACAGCTTGCGCACCGACTGCTTGGCCTCGATGAGGTTGTACATCAGCGGCTGCGTCATCGACGGGTCGTCGCCCTCGTTGTGGCCGCGGCGGCGGTAGCAGACCATGTCGATGATGACGTCGCGGTCGAACTGCTCGCGGTAGGCGAAGGCCAGCTCGGCCACGCGTACGCAGGCCTCGGGGTCGTCGCCGTTCACGTGGAAGACGGGGATCTGGTAGCCCTTGGCGACGTCGGTCGCGTACGTCGTGGAGCGCGACGACGACGGGCCGGTGGTGAAGCCCACCTGGTTGTTGATGATCACGTGGATCGTGCCGCCGGTGCGGTACCCGCGCAGCTGCGCGAGGTTGAGCACCTCGGGCACGACGCCCTGGCCCGCGAAGGCCGCGTCGCCGTGCAGCAGGATCGGCAGCACGGAGAAGCCGTCGCCGCCCAGGTCGATGCGGTCCTGCTTGGCGCGCACGATGCCCTCGAGCACCGGGTCGACCGCCTCGAGGTGGGACGGGTTCGCGGCCAGGTAGACCTTGGTCGTCGCGCCGGACTCGGCGGTGAACACGCCCTCGGTGCCGAGGTGGTACTTCACGTCGCCGGAGCCCTGCACGCTCTTCGGGTCGAGCTGGCCCTCGAACTCCTTGAAGATCTGGCCGTAGCTCTTGCCCGCGATGTTCGCCAGCACGTTGAGGCGTCCACGGTGCGCCATGCCGATGCCGACCTCGTCGAGCCCGCCCTCGGCGGCGCGCGACAGGATCGCGTCGAGCAGCGGGATGACCGACTCGCCGCCCTCGAGCGAGAACCGCTTCTGGCCGACGTACTTGGTCTGCAGGAACGTCTCGAACGCCTCGGCGGAGTTCAGCTTGCGCAGGATGCGCAGCTGGTCCTCGCGCGGGGTGCGGGCGTAGCCCGACTCGAGCCGCTCCTGGAGCCACTTGCGCTGGGCCGGGTCGGCGATGTGCATGTACTCGACGCCGATCGTGCGGCAGTACGAGTCGCGCAGCAGGCCGAGGATGTCGCGCAGGGTGTCCTTGGTCTTGCCGCCGAAGCCGCCCGTCGGGAACGCGCGGTCCAGGTCCCACAGCGTCATGCCGTGGTTCTGGATGTCCAGGTCGGGGTGCTTGCGCTGGCGGTAGGCGAGGGGGTCGGTCTCCGCCATGAGGTGGCCGCGCGAGCGGTAGGAGTGGATGAGCTCCGCGATCCGGGCCGGCTTGGCGGCCTCGACGTCGGCGTCCACGGTGTTGTCGCGCACCCAGCGCACGGGCTCGTACGGCACGCGCAGGGCCGCGAACACGCGGTCGTAGAAGCCGTCCAGGCCGAGCAGCTTGCTCGCGAGCACCTTGAGGAACTCGCCGGACTGCGCGCCCTGGATGATGCGGTGGTCGTAGGTCGACGTGATCGTCATGACCTTCGAGATGCCCATGCGGGCGAGCTGCTCCTCGGACGCGCCCGCGAACTCCGCGGGGTAGTCCATGGCACCGACGCCGATGATCGTGCCCTGCCCGGACATGAGGCGCGGCACGGAGTGCACGGTGCCGATGCCGCCCGGGTTGGTCAGCGAGATCGTGGTGCCGGCGAAGTCGTCCATGCCGAGCTTGCCGCCGCGCGCCTTGCGCACGAGGTCCTCGTACGCGGCCCAGAAGCCGGCGAAGTCGAGCTCCTCGGCCTTCTTGACGCTGGGCACCAGCAGCTGGCGCGAACCGTCGGGCTTGGCGAGGTCGATCGCGAGGCCGAAGCCGACGTGGGCGGGCTGCACGACGTGCGGCTTGCCGTCGATGCTCTCGTAGTGCGCGTTCATCACCGGCATGTCGGACAGCGCCTCGACGAGCGCGAACCCGATGAGGTGGGTGAACGAGATCTTGCCGCCGCGACCGCGCGCGAGGTGGTTGTTGATGACGATGCGGTTGTCCACCATGAGCTTGGCGGGCACGGCGCGCACCGACGTCGCGGTCGGGACCTCGATCGAGGCCTCCATGTTGGTGACGACGCGGGCGGCGGGGCCGCGCAGCTTCTGCACGTCGTCGGTGGCCTCGTCCTCGGTGGCCTTCGGCGCGGACTTCGCGACCTCCGCATAGGGCGCGGTCGAGGGCTGGGCCTCGGCGACCGGGCGGACGGCGCTCACCTCGGGGTCCGCCGGCAGCGGGGCCGGCTTCGCGGCCTTGCGCTCGGCCTTCGCCGTCTCGGCGGCGGCGGTGCCCGACCGGCCGGCCGGGGCCGCGGGGGCCGGGGCCTGTGCCGGGGCGGCCTGCTGCGCCGGAGCCGCGGGCTGTGCCGGGGCCTGGGGCTGCGCCGGAGCCGCGGGCTGCGCCGGGGCCGCGTCCGCGGTGGCGCCGTTGGTCTCACCCGGCTCGTAGTCGGCGAAGAAGTCCCACCACGCGGGGTCCACCGCGTTCTTGTCCTTCAGGTACTGCTCGTAGAGCTCGTCGACGAGCCATTCGTTGGCTCCGAACGCGCTCGCCACGCTGATCGACTCTGACCCGTCCTTCGGGGACACCACGCGCGGATCGCCCACTTTCACACAGTTGCAACTCGTTCGACCGGAAATGCGCCCGACAGCGCCGGTGCGCAGGTCCCAGCCTACGTCCTCCGGGCCGTCCGACCGGGGAGGCCGAGTGGCGTCAGACGGCCGTTCCCGGGCTCGCGACGCGGCATCGTGACCGTCCGGTAATGCGGTGGGCAACGGCTCCTCGGGTCGACCCGATGACTCCGTGTTCCGACGTCATGTCCGCACCACGCGGGCCCTCCTGTGACGGACGAGTGTGACCAACGTCACCCGGGGGAGGGCGCGGCGGGATCAGTCCGAGGGCTCGGTCGTGACGCCGGGGGCGGGGCGGGCCTGCGCGGGGAGCGTCACGCGCATCGTCGCGCCGCGGTCGGTGTCGGCGACCTCCACGTGCCCGCCGTGCAGGTCGACCGCCCAGCGGACGATGGCGAGGCCGATGCCGGTACCGCCGCTCGCCATGCCGGACGGTGGCGCGGCGTGGGGCCGTCCGGCGGCCGCCCCGCTCGCGAACCGCTCGAAGATGCGCCCGCGGTCCTCGGGCGCGATGCCGGGACCCTCGTCGCTCACCTCGAGGACGACGTCGTCGTCCACCGGGTAGGCGTCGAGCCGCACCGTGCCGCCGTGCGGCGAGTGCCGGATCGCGTTCTGCAGCAGGTTGGTGACCACCTGGCGCAGCCGCTCGACGTCGGCCTCCAGCGCGAGGTCCGGGGGCGTGACGTCGACGACGTAGCTGAGACCCTTCGCCGCGTCGACCATCGACATCGCCTGCGCGGACTCCTCGAGGAAGTCGCCCACCGAGAACTCGCTGAGCACCAGCGCGGACGCGCCGGCCTCCACGCGCGACAGGTCGAGCAGGTACGTGACCAGGCGGGTGAGGCGCTCCGTCTGCTCCAGCGACAGCTCGAGGGCCGACGGCGTGGGCTCGGTGACGCCGTCCACCATGTTCTCGAGCTGGGCCTGCAACGCCGCGACCGGGGTGCGCAGCTCGTGCGACACGTTCGCGATGAGCTCGCGCCGCACGCGGTCGGAGGCGTCGAGGTCGGCGGCCATGACGTTGAACGCCTCGGCGAGGTGACCCACCTCGTCGCGGCTCGTGGCGCGCACCCGGATCGAGTAGTCCCCGGCGGCCATCGCCTGCACGGCCGCCGTCATGTCGCGCAGCGGCGACGTCATGCCGCGCGCGAGGAGCTGCACGATGACCAGGGACAGGAAGATCGCCAGGGGCAGCGTGCGCGTGGGGCCCAGCTCGTTCTGCAGGCCGATCCACGTGATGAGGACGGCGAACGTCACCGTCGCCACGACCAGCACGCCGAGCTTGGTCTTGAGCGAGCGCAGGGGGTCCAGCGGTCGGACGTCGGGCAGCCGGTGGTGCTCCTTGCGCCGCGGCGCGGCCGGCCCGGCGTCGTCGGCGCCGGGGGCGGGGTCCATCAGGCCTCCGGCGGCTCGAACGCGTACCCGACGCCGTGCACGGTCCGGATGAGGTCCGGCCCGAGCTTGCGGCGCAGCGCCTTGATGTGGGAGTCGACGGTGCGGGTGCCGCTGGCGTCCGCCCAGTCCCACACCTCGGCGAGCAGGCGCTCGCGCGTCTGGACGGTCTTGGGCGAGCTGGCGAGCATGACCAGGAGCTCGAACTCGGTCGGCGTCAGGTGCACCTCGTCGCCGGCGCGGTGCACGCGGCGCTGGGCCCGGTCGATCGTGACGTCGCCCATGACCATGGGCGGGTCGGCCGGGGTCGTCACCGCGGCCTGCTGCGCGCGCTCCACGCGCCGCAGCAGGGCCTTGACGCGCGCCACCAGCTCGCGCATGGAGAACGGCTTGGTCATGTAGTCGTCGGCGCCGACGCCGAGGCCGACCAGCATGTCGGTCTCGTCGTCGCGCGCCGTGAGCATGAGGATCGGGATCGGGTTCTCCGCCTGGATGCGGCGGGTGACCTCGAGCCCGTCGATGCCGGGAAGCATGACGTCCAGCACGATGGCGTCCGGGTTCAGGCGGGAGGCGGCGTCGACGCCGGCGAGGCCGTCGCGCGCCACCTCGACCCGCCAGCCCTCGGCGGACAGGCGCTGGGCGATGGCGGCCGCGATCGCGGGCTCGTCCTCGACGACGAGCACGGTGGCGTTCTGCTGGCCCGACGTGCCCGAGGTGCCCGGGGTGCTCGGAGGGGTCGCGGTGGTCATGGTGCCATCTTGCACCGGCTCCCTGGGGGAGCGCTGAGTACACGCTGTCCGGGGCTCTCCCGCGCGGACGCCGACTCGCCCGCCGGCTCCGTCCCGATAGCATCGGAGCACGATGGACGAGAGCCGATATCGCGCGGGGTCGCCCGCGCCGTCCCGCCTGGCCACCCCGCCGCCCCGCCACCGCGCGGTGCCGCCCCGCACGACCGGGAGCCGCCCGTGCTAGGCGACGTCCTCATGATCGTGCTGGGCGTGGTGCTCACCGCGGGCACCGCCGTGTTCGTCGCCAGCGAGTTCTCCCTCGTCACCCTCGACCCGGCCGTGCTCGGGGCCGACGACGAGGAGGGCGACAGTCCGTCGCCCGGCCGCGACACCGCGCGCCCGTCGGACCGACGGGACCGCGCCGTGCGCGCCGGGCTCAAGCACCTGTCCACGGAGCTCAGCTCCGCCCAGGTCGGCATCACCATCACCACGATCCTGCTCGGTTACACCGCCCAGCCGGCGCTCCTGTCCCTGTTCTCCGAGGCGTTCGCGGCCACGGCGCTCGGCCGCGGCGTCGCCGGCGTGCTCGCGGGGGTCCTCGCGCTCGTCGTGGTCAACGCGTTCTCGATGCTCTTCGGAGAGCTGATCCCGAAGAACTTCGCGCTCTCCGCCCCGCACGCGACGGCGCGGCTGGTCGTCCCCGTGCAGCGGGTGTTCACCATGCTGTTCCGGCCGCTCATCGCCGTGCTCAACGGCTCCGCCAACGCGCTGCTGCGCCGCGTCGGCGTCGAGCCCCGCGAGGAGCTGTCCGGCGCGCGGTCGTCCTCGGAGCTGCTGTCGCTCGTGCGGCGCTCGGCGCAGGAGGGCACGCTCGACCAGTCGGTCGCGACCCTGCTGGCCAACTCCCTCGAGCTCGACGAGCTGTCGGCGCGCGACGTCATGACCGACCGCATGCGGATGGCCGTCGTCGAGCGCGACACGACGGCCGCCGAGGTCGTGGCCCTCGCCCGGCGCACCGGCCACTCCCGGTTCCCGGTGATCGGCGAGGACCGCGACGACGTCGTCGGCCTCGTCCACCTGCGCCGCGCCGTCGGCGTGCCCCACGACCGGCGTGGCGAGGTGCCGGCCGCCGCCCTCATGGTCGACGCGCCCCGGGTGCCGGAGACGGTCCGGCTCGGCCCGCTGCTGGTCGAGCTGCGCGGCCTCGGCCTGCAGATGGCCGTGGTCGTCGACGAGTACGGGGGCACGTCGGGGATCGTCACGCTGGAGGACGTCGTCGAGGAGCTCGTGGGCGACGTCGCGGACGAGCACGACCCGCGCCGCGCCGGGGTGGTGCGCGGCGCCGACGGGTCGTGGGTCGTGCCCGGGGTGCTGCGCCCCGACGAGCTGGAGGAGCGCACCGGCCTGGTGGTGCCCGAGGGCCCGGCCTACGAGACGCTCGGCGGCCTGGTCATGGCGGAGCTGGGGAGGGTGCCCGAGGTGGGCGACGAGATCGAGACCGACGGCGTGCTGCTGCGCGTGGAGGCGATGGACGCGCGGCGCGTCGAGCGGCTGCGCGTGCTCGCCGTCGACCCGGCCGGGCACGAGCGCGGGGAGGCGGGCCGATGAGCACCGGGACCGCCCTGCTGGTCGGCGTGCTGCTGCTCGCCGGCAACGCGTTCTTCGTCGGCGCCGAGTTCGCCGTCATCTCCGCGCGCCGCAGCGCCATCGAGCCGCGGGCCGAGGCCGGCGACCGGCGCGCCCGCACCGCCCTGTGGGCGATGGAGCACGTCTCCCTCATGCTCGCGTGCGCGCAGCTCGGGGTCACCGTGTGCTCCACCGGCCTGGGCATCGTCGCCGAGCCCGCCCTCGCGCACCTGCTCGAGGTGCCGTTCGAGGCCCTGGGGGTCCCCGAGGCGCTGCTGCACCCCGTCTCGCTCGTCCTCGCGCTGGCGATCGTCGTGTACCTGCACGTGGTGCTCGGTGAGATGGTGCCCAAGAACCTCGCCGTCGCCGGCCCGGAGACGGCCGCCCTCTGGTTCGCGCCGCCGCTGGTGCTGCTCGGCCGCGCCGTGCGCCCGGTGATCGCGGCGCTCAACTGGGTCGCGAACCACGCCGTGCGGCTCGCGGGGGTCGAGCCGAAGGACGAGGTGGCCTCCGCGTTCACGGCGCAGGAGGTGCAGTCGATCGTCGAGCACTCGCAGGCCGAGGGCGTGCTCCGCGACGAGCAGGGCCTGCTCGCCGGGGCCATCGAGTTCTCCTCGCGCACCGCCGGCGACGTCATGGTGGCCGTGGACGAGCTGGTCACCGTCGACCCCCGCACCACGCCCGACGACGTCGAGCACCTCGTCGCACGCACCGGCTTCAGCCGGTTCCCCGTGCGGGGCGACGACGACGCCCTGCGCGGCTACCTGCACCTCAAGGACGTCCTGTACGCGTCGAACGGCGACCGGTTCGACCCGGTGCCGGCATGGCGCGTGCGCGCGCTCGCGTCCGTGCGGCCGGCCGACGAGGTGGAGGACGCGCTGCGCGCCATGCAGCGCTCCGGGGCGCACCTGGCCCGCGTCGAGGGGCCCGACGGCGTCCTCGGCGTCGTCTTCCTCGAGGACATCCTCGAGGAGCTCGTGGGCGAGGTGCGCGACGCCATGCAGCGTCGGCCGTGACGCCGTCCGCCCGCCGGGCATGAGCAGGGTGGACACCTTCCCACGGCACGGGGCCGCGGGACCGGCCCGACCGGCTGTGGACGGGGACTTGGCGGGGGAGCCCGACCCCGTTATGGTTCCGTGACGGATCGGTCGTACGGCGCGTGGCGGGCACGCGGTGACGGGCGGTCCGTGTTCAGGTCCGGACTCCTCGGGCGGCCACGGTGGCCGCGCCGGGGCACGAGCGCGGAGGTGCCGTGGAGGCGACGTCGCAGGGTGACGCAACCGCGCCGCGCTCCCGTCGCGAGATCCGGGAGGCCGAGCTCGCCCGGGCCGGCAAGAAGCCCCGCAAGCGTGCTTCCACCGCACGCGGCGACCGCTCCGACGGACGGCACGCCGCCCCCGCCGGCCACGCCTGGGTCACCCGGCTGACCGTCCTCGGCTCGCTCGCCGCCGCGACCATCGCCGCCCCCCTCGTCACCGACGACCAGGCCCACGGCGGCACCCCGTTCGACCTCGACACCCAGCCCGCGGGCCCCTCCACGCTGGCGCTCCTCGAGCAGGGCGTCGACACCCCCCGCACCTCCCAGGGCATCGCCGCCGCACCCCGCGACGTGCGCGTCGAGGCGTCCGCCGCCAGCCGGACCGCCGAGCGCAGCCCCCTGCCCGGGTGCGACGCCGGGGCGTCCATCGACGGCGGCAACGGCAGCCTGGCCGACCACTCGCTCTGCGACATCTGGCAGCCCGGGGAGAAGCTGCGCGCCGACGCCGCCGTCGCGCTCAGCGCCCTCAACGAGGCGTTCCGCGTCCGTTTCGGCCGCGACCTGTGCCTCGTCGACAGCTACCGCTCCATCTCCTCCCAGTACGCCGTCAAGGCCAGCCGCGGCTACCTCGCCGCCACGCCCGGCACCTCCATGCACGGGTGGGGGCTCGCCATCGACCTGTGCGGCGACGAGTACCGCTCCAGCGAGGTCTACGGGTGGCTGTGGGAGAACGGACCCGCCTACGGGTGGGAGAACCCGCCGTGGGCGCAGCGGGGTGGCATGGGGAACTACGAGCCCTGGCACTTCGAGTACAAGCCCGGCGTCGTGGAGATCACGACCTGGCACTGAGCCGCTGTTCTGTGCTCGTGTGCTCACCGCCGCGGGAGGTGCAGGATCCTTCGCACGGTCGCGTTCACGCGCCCCAGGGGGCGCTCCACTTCGGGAGGGATACGACCGCGCGAAGGATCCTGCACCTCCCGCTCTCCTGATCCCTCACGGCAGTCTCGAACCCGGGCTCGTCCAGTCCCGCTGGTCGAGCCCGTCGACACCCGGCCGTGGTCTCGACAGGCTCGACCGACGACGATCCGCGGGCCGTGCGGCGTCAGGTGGTGATCGTCGTGTTGCCGCCGAAGTCGTCGCGGAAGCGCGGGCCCTGGGCGGCGAGCTCCTGGGCGTACGCGGCGGACCAGCCGCGGAAGGGGTCGACGGCGAGGGACTCGTTGGAGAACCGGCGGTCGTCGGTGAGCTCGGTGACGCAGAAGTCGGGGATCTGGAGGTCCGTGACCGGGCCCGAGCGCTCGCACTCGGCGACGATGAGCGGCGCGTTGGCGCCGCCGAAGACGTCGATCGACCAGCCGTCGGCGCCCAGCCAGGCCGCGTAGCGCGTCTTGATGACCTGCGCGCCGCCGCGGCGCACCAGCTCCGCGCCGACGTTCGGCTCGAGCGGGCGCTCCGCCTCGTACCGGGTGCCGCCCACCGACGGGCCCTTGACCGTGACCGCGGCGAAGTCGACGCGCGAGCGGTAGAGCTCGAGGACGTCCCGCGCGTCGCTGTCGGGGCCCAGCCGCGCCTCGACGCCCGTCGCCTGCACCCGCACGCGCAGCGCGTAGCCGCCGTCCGAGAGGAAGTAGGACTGGACGATCAGGGCGGGCGCGTCGCGCAGCGCGTCCGGCAGCTCGCGGACGAAGAACCGGCGCTCGAACTCGAAGTCGGAGTAGTCGGCGGACATGGCCACGAGCCTAGTGGGCCGCGGCGACGGTCCGGTCCCGCGGCCCGGCGGTGTCGGTCCAGGTGCGCCGCACGCGCAGCACGCCGGTGCGCATCGGCAGGGTGAACTCGCCCTGCGCCGTCTCGGTCCGGTCCGCGAGGTACGCGCGGATGCGCGCCGTCGTGGCCGCGCGCTCCGCCTCCGGCATGACGAGCATCCCGGCGCGGGTCGCGAGGGTCGCGACGAGGGAGTCGGCGGTGCGGCGCTGACCGTGCGGGAACTCCGCCCGCTCCGCCCGGGCCGACCACCCCTCCCCGGCGGGCGGGAGCAGGTCGGCGGTCGCGCGGCGCCAGGCGGTCGGTGTGTCCCGCGGCCCCACGGCCGCGCTCCCGCCCGCGTCGGCGAGCCCGGCGACCCAGGCGACGTCGTCGTCCAGGAGGTTCCAGAGCCCGGCCAGGACGCCGCCGGGGGCGAGCACGCGGGCGATCTCGGGCCCCGCGACCGCCAGGTCGAACCAGTGCAGGGCGTTGCCCGCGAGCACGGCGTCGACGGAGCCGTCGGGCAGCGGGATCGACTCGGCGCTGCCCGCCAGGGCGCGGACGCCCGGCCGCCCCCGCCGCAGCTCGGCCAGCATCGCCGGGTCCGGCTCGACGGCGACGACCTCCGCGCCCGGGACGACCGCCGGGTCGAGCAGGGCGGCGGTCAGCTTGCCCGTCCCCGCGCCGAGGTCGAGCACCCGCGGGCCCGGCGCCGCCCGCAGCGTCCAGCGCACCGCGGCCGCCGCGTAGTCCGGGCGGTGCTCGGCGTACGCGCCGGCCGCAGTCCCGAAGGACGACGCGGCGGACGGGGCGTCCCGGTCGCCGCTCACGGGGCCGCGGGGCCGGGCACCTCGCGCCGCGCCGGACCCACGTACGCGGACAGCGGGCGGATCAGGGCGTTGGCGGCCTGCTGCTCCATGATGTGCGCCGTCCAGCCGGTGACGCGGGCGGCGACGAACAGCGGCGTGAACGTGGCCGTCTCGAACCCCATGAGGTGGTAGGCCGGGCCCGACGGGTAGTCGAGGTTCGGGTAGATGCCCTTGCGGCGCACGAACTCGGACTCCAGCGCGTCGTAGAGGGCGGCCAGGTCGGGGCGGTCGTAGTGCTCGACGAGGGTGTCGAGGGCGGCCTTCATGGTCGGCACGCGCGAGTCGCCGTGCTTGTAGACGCGGTGCCCGAAGCCCATGATCTTGCGCTTGGCGGCGAGCGCGTCGTCGAGCCAGGCCGCGGCCCGCTCGGCGGTGCCGATCTCGGCCAGCGTCTCCATGACCGCCTCGTTGGCGCCGCCGTGCAGCGGCCCTTTCAGCGCGGCGATCGCGCCCACGACGGCCGAGTGCAGGTCGCTGAGCGTGGACGTGATCACCCGTGCCGTGAACGTGGAGGCGTTGAACGAGTGCTCGGCGTACAGGATCATCGACCGGTTGAACGCGTCGACGACCACCGGCTCCGGCTCGACCTCGAACGTCGTCCACAGGAAGTTCGCGGAGAAGTCCAGGTCGTCGCGCGGGGCCACGGGCTCCAGCCCGCGGCGGCGGCGCTGCCCGTACGCGACGACGGCCGGCAGGGCCGCGAAGAGCCGCACGCTGCGCTCGAGGTTGACGTCGGCGTCGGCGGCCGCCTCCAGGGCGGTGAGGCCCGCGGCCTCGCGGGCGCCGATGACGCTCACCGCCGTGCGCACCTCGTCCATCGGGTGCGCGGTGACGGGCAGGAGGTCGATCGCGGCGCGCACGTCGTCGGCGAGCGGACGGTGCTCGCGCTCGGTCGCACGCAGGGTGGCGAGCTCGTCGTCGGTCGGCAGCTCGCCGTGCCACAGCAGCCACGCGACCGCCTCGAACGGGCAGGTCGCCGCCAGGTCCTGGACCGGGTAGCCGCGGTACAGCAGCGAGTTGGTCTCGGGGTCCACCTTGGAGACGGCCGTCACGTCGGCGACCACCCCCGCCAGCCCGCGTCGGACCTCCGGCTCGGGCCCGGTGTGCTCTGTCATCGATGCTCCTTCGCTGCGATGTCGGCGGAGACGGCGCGGCCGTCAGCCGTGCAGGTTGTCGTCCAGGCTGAAGTCGAAGACGTCCGTGTCGAACGTCGAGTAGGCGGCGTAGTCGAGCAGCTCGTAGAGCCGCGCGCGGGTCTGCATGTGCTCGACCTGTCCCGCGAGCGAGCCCTCGGCGCGCAGCGCGTCCAGGCCCCGCTCGGCGGCGCCCATCGCCAGGCGCAGCAGCGAGACGGGGTAGATGACGAGGGCCACGCCCGCGTCGGCGAGCTGCGTCGTCGTGAACAGCTCGGACTTGCCGAACTCCGTCATGTTGGCCAGCACGGGGACGTCGACGGCGCTCGCGACGGCCTCGAACTCCGCCAGGTCGCGCATGGCCTCGGGGAAGATCGCGTCCGCACCGGCGTCGACGAGGGCCTTCGCGCGGTCGACGGCGGTCGGGAGCCCTGCCACGGCGCGCACGTCGGTGCGGGCCATGACCAGCAGGTTCTCGTCGCGCCGCGCGGCGACCGCGGCGCGCACCCGCTGCAGCGCCGTCGGCTCGTCCACGACCTGCTTGCCGTCGAGGTGCCCGCACCGCTTGGGGTTCACCTGGTCCTCGACGTGCAGGCCCGCGACGCCCGCGTCCTCCAGCGTCTGCACGGTGCGGGCCATGTTCATCGCCTCGCCGAAGCCGGTGTCGGCGTCCACGAGGGTGGGCAGGTCGGTCATGCGGGCGATCTGCCCCGCGCGGGTCGCGACCTCGGTGAGCGTCGTCAGCCCGACGTCGGGCAGCCCCAGGTCGGCGGCCACGACCGCCCCCGAGACGTAGACGCCGTCGAACCCCTTGTCCTGGATCAGCCGCGCCGCGAGCGGGTTGAACGCGCCGGGCAGCTGCAGGAGCTCCCCGGAGCGCAGCCGCTCGCGGAACGTGGCGCGCTTGGCGGCGGGGGTGGTGGTCGAGTAGAGCACGGTCGCCCTCCGGGTCTCAGAAGATGCCGCGCGCGACGGGGTGGGTCGCGAGCGGGTCGGCGAGCGGCGTGACGGTGAGGCCGGACAGCTCGTCGGCGGACAGCTCCGGCAGCCGCTGGGCGAGGTCGAGGAACCGCTCCGTCTCCTCGTCGGCCAGCACCCCGGCGGCCAGCGTGCGGAACTTCGCCACGTACTGCTCGCGGGCGAACGGGCGGGCGCCCAGCGGGTGCGCGTCGGCGACGGCGATCTCCTCGACGACCCGCGAGCCGTCCGCGAGCTCGATCTCCACGCGGCCGCCGAACGACTTCTCGTCCGGGTCGCTCGAGTGGTACCGGCGGGTCCATTCGGCGTCCTCGGCGGTGGTGACCTTGCGCCACAGCTCCACGGTGTCCGGGCGGGCGGCGCGCTCGGGGGCGTAGCTGCCGACGTGGTCCCAGGCGCCGTCCTGCAGCGCGACCGTGAAGATGTAGGGGATCGAGTGGTCCAGCGTCTCGCGGCTGGCCGTGGGGTCGTACTTCTGCGGGTCGCCCGAGCCGGAGCCGATGACGTAGTGCGTGTGGTGGCTCGTGTGCAGCACCACGGCGACGACGTTCGCCGGGTCGCGCAGCTCGGGCCGCTCGGTGCCGAGGCGGCGGGCGAGGTCGATCCACGCCTGCGCCTGGTACTCGGCGGAGTGCTCCTTGGTGTACGTGTCGAGGATGGCGCGCCGTGCCTCGCCCGCGGCGGGCAGCGGCACGGTGTACCGGGCGTCGGGCCCGTCGAGCAGCCAGGCGATCACGCCGTCCTCGCCCTCGTAGATCGGGCTGGGGGAGGTCTGCCCGCGCATCGCACGGTCGGCGGCCTCCACCGCCATCTTGCCCGCGAACGCGGGGGCGTGGGCCTTCCACGTGGAGATCTCGCCCTTGCGCGACTGCCGCGTCGCCGTCGTCGTGTGCAGGGCCTGGCCGACCGCCTGGTAGATGGTCTCCGCGGGCAGGCCGAGCAGCGTGCCGATGCCCGCCGCCGCCGACGGGCCGAGGTGGGCGACGTGGTCGATCTTGTGCGCGTGCAGGCTGATGCCCTTGACGAGGTCCACCTGGATCTCGTAGCCCGTGACGATCCCGCGCAGGAGCTCCGCGCCGCTGCGGCCCAGGTGCTGCGCGACGGCGAGCACGGGCGGGATGTTGTCGCCGGGGTGCGAGTACTCGGCCGCGAGGAACGTGTCGTGGTAGTCCAGCTCGCGCACGGCGACGCCGTTCGCCCAGGCCGCCCACTCGGGGCTGGTGCGCTCGGGGGAGCCGAAGACCGTCGACCCCGCGCCGCCGCGGGAGACCGGGTGCGCCTCCGCCTGCGTGCGGGCCGCGAGGATCGGGCCGCGGCCCAGCGACGCCGTCGCCACCGCGGCGTTGTCGATGACGCGGTTGATCACCATGTCGGTGACCTCCGGCGTCGGGTCGAGCTGCTCGGCCGCGACCTCCGCGATCTTCCACGCGAGCTGCCCCTCGCGGGGCAGCGGCTCGTCGGAACGGTAGACGCGGACCTCGTGGTCGATCATGCGGGGGAGTCCTCCCTGTGCAGGCCTCAGCAGACATCGTGTGCGGGCGTCGTCGCCGCCCGTGTCCGGGCCGCTCCGAGAACCTAACGCCCGGTGAACGCTGGGTCCAGCGTGTGCGGCCGCCGGACCGCACCGGGACGGCGGTGCGAGGGCCCGTGGCGACGCCTGTGGTGGGCTTCACGAATGACTCGTCAAGGAACGGTGTCGCCGCAGGTGACGGCGTCGCGCAGGGGTCGGTCCTCGGCTCGTGGTTGCCCTGACGAACTTGATTCTCGGTCAAGGATCGGTAACGTGGCCGCCCATGTTCGGGCTCGGCGTCCGCTCTCGCAGCGGACGCCGGCTCCCTGTCACGGGCCGGGCCGCTGCGTCACACCGCGTGCACGCCGCGCCGGCCACGGAAGGAAACATGACCGCCGTACTGCCTCAGGAACCGACCGGCACCACCCCTGCGAACGCCCCGGCCGCCCGGGCCGCGCGCCGCAGGCTCCGCGTCTCCGACGTCACCGTCGTGGACAACTCCATGCTCAAGAAGACGATCGGCGGCACCGCCGTCGGCAACCTCATGGAGTGGTACGACGTCGGCGTCTACGGCTACCTGGCCGTGACGATGGGTGCCGTGTTCCTGCCGCAGGCGTCGTCCGGCGTGCAGATCCTCTTCTCCCTCGGCGTGTTCGCCGCCACCTACGTGGCGCGCCCGCTGGGCGGCATCGTCTGCGGCCGCATCGGCGACAAGGTCGGTCGCCAGAAGGTGCTCGCCTTCACGCTCGTGATGATGGCGGCCTCGACGTTCCTCATCGGGCTGCTGCCGACGTACGGCGTCCTCGGCGTCGCGGCACCGCTGCTGCTCGTGCTCCTCAAGCTGCTGCAGGGCTTCTCCACCGGCGGCGAGTACGCCGGCGTCACGACCTTCGTCGCCGAGCACGCCCCCGACCGCCGCCGCGGCTGGGCGGCCTCGTTCCTCGACTTCGGCAGCTACCTGGGCTTCGCGCTCGGCGCCGTCGTCGTGACGGTGCTGCAGGTGACGCTCGGCGAGCAGGCCATGCTCGACGGCGGGTGGCGCATCCCGTTCCTGGTCGCCGGGCCGATCGGCGCGTTCGCCGTGTGGTTCCGCCTGAAGATCGAGGAGTCCCCGGCCTTCCAGGCGCAGCAGGTCGCGGCCGAGGCCGCGAAGACCCACGGCGCCGAGGTCCCCGCGCCTACCGACGTCACGCTGCGCTCGCAGTGGCGCCCGCTCGCCGTCGCGATGGTCCTCGTGGCCGTCGCCAACACCGCCGGCTACGCCCTGACGAGCTACATGCCGACCTATCTCACCGACACGCTCGGCTACGAGCCGACGGCGGGCACCCTGCTCACCGTGCCCGTGCTGGTGCTGCTCGCGGTGATGATCCTCGTGGCGGGCCCGGTCAGCGACCGTGTCGGTCGTCGTCCGCTGCTGTGGTTCGGCGCGGGCTCGCTCGCGGTGCTCGCGGTGCCGGCCTTCCTGTTCCTGGCGATGGGCCACGTGTGGTCGACGCTGCTCGGCCTGTGCCTCATGGCCGTGCCGGTGGCGTGCATGGTCGGCGTGCAGGCGGCGACGCTGCCCGCGATGTTCCCCACGGCCGTGCGCTACCGCTCGATGGGCCTGGCGTACAACGTCGCCCTGGCGATCTTCGGCGGCACGACGCCGCTCATCGTCGAGTCGCTGACGCAGGCCACCGGGTCGAGCATGGCGCCGGCCTACTACCTCATGGGCTTCGCGCTGATCGGCGCGATCGCCGTCGGCTTCGTCAAGGAGAGCGCGGGCAAGCCGCTGCCGGGCTCCATGCCGTCGGTCGACACCGACGCCGAGGCCAAGGCGCTCGTCAAGACGCAGGAGAAGAACCCGGACCTCGACCTCGACGCGATGCCGGGCCTCGCCCCCGCGCACTGAGGCGACGTCGACGTAGTACCCGCTGCCGCCTCCTTCCACGGAACCAGCAGCGGGTACTACGTCGACGACGGTGTCCCGCGGTAGAAGCCGGGGCGCAGGTGTCCCAGGCGCTCGAAGGCCTCGAGGAGCTCGTCCTCGCGGCGCCCCACGGCGGACAGCGGGATGCACACGGGAGAACCGAGCTGCCTGATGTTCGCGCGCGCGGCCTGTCGCCGTGCTGCCGAGGGCTGCCGCTCGGCCACGGCGTCAGGGTCGACCACCTCGACGACGAGCGTTCGTGCCGGGTGGTCCACGATGCGTATGCCGACGGTCTCGTCCCACGCGACCGGCCCCGCGCCGGAGAGGGACGCGCGGTCGACGAACCCGACGGTGTCGAGGACGAGCGCGGTGCGGTCGCGCTGCAGCAGCCGGCGCGCATGGAACGCGCCGGCGGTACCGCCGAAGAGCGCTGCGACCACGCCGACGACGCCCAGGACGAGGGGCGAGGGACCTGCGCGGCCGCCGGTGAGCTCGAGGTCGCCCAGCCGTAGCGTCACGCCAGAGAGATCGGACCAGCCGATCAGGATCAACACCGCCCCCACGGCGACGAACCCGGCGGCGGCCAGCAGCGCGGACGACGACGTCCTGCGGGAGAGAGCGAAGACCTCGGTCGGCTCCGCGGATCCGTGACTCACGGCGGGAGTGTATTGATGGGCAGCGGAAGACGACGAGGGCGGGCCCGCCGCCGCGGACCCGCCCTCGTTCTCGGTGCGCCTGAAGGGATTCGAACCCCCGACCTTCTGCTCCGGAGGCAGACGCTCTATCCACTGAGCTACAGGCGCGGGCGCCGGACGGAAAACCGCTCGGCACGGTGCACGAGACTACCAGCACCTGGGCGTCGGCCGGCACATCGTCGCCGATCCCGCCATCCCGGCGAGAGCCGGGCGGCCCGCCGCCTTTGTAGAATCGCCCGGTGACCCCCGACGAGCTCTCCGGAGCACTCAGCGCTGCCCTCGCCTCGGCCGTGGCCGACGGCACCCTCGCCCTGCCTGCCGACGCCGTCCCCGCGTCGGTGCACGTGGAGCGACCCCGGCAGCGCGAGCACGGGGACTGGGCCACCAACGTGGCGCTGCAGCTCGCGAAGAAGGCGGGCACGACGCCGCGTGCGCTCGCGGAGGACCTGGCGGCCCGCCTCGCGGCGACGCCGGGGATCAAGGCGGCCGACGTCGCCGGGCCGGGCTTCCTCAACATCACGCTCGAGGCCGGCGCCGCGGGCGAGCTGGCGCGCACGATCGTCACCGCCGGCGACGCGTACGGCCGCACGGACGCCCTCGCGGGCCAGGTCCACAACCTCGAGTTCATCTCGGCCAACCCGACGGGACCGCTGCACATCGGTCACACCCGCTGGGCGGCGCTCGGCGACGCGCTCGCGCGGATCATGCGCGCGGCCGGTGCCGACGTGACGGCCGAGTACTACATCAACGACGCGGGCGCGCAGATGGACAAGTTCGCCGCGTCGATCATCGCCCGCGCGAAGGGCGAGGACGTGCCCGAGGGCGGCTACCCCGGCGAGTACGTCGCCGAGCGTGCCGCCGAGGTGCTCGAGCAGGAGCCCGACCTCCTGTCGCTCCCGGCGGACGAGGCCCTCACGACCGCCCGCGAGCTCGGCTACCAGGCCCAGCTCGAGGCGATCCGCCGCACCCTCGACGCGTTCGGGGTGCACTTCGACGTCTGGTTCTCCGAGCGCACGCTGCACGACTCGGGCGCGGTGGAGCAGGCGGTCGCCCGCCTGCGCGAGCAGGGCCACGTCTTCGACGTCGACGGCGCGGTGTGGCTGCGCACCACGGACTTCGCCGACGACAAGGACCGCGTGATGATCCGCGCGAACGGCGAGCCCACCTACTTCGCCGCCGACGCCGCGTACTACCTGTCCAAGAAGGACCGGGGGTTCCCGGGCAAGATCTACCTGCTCGGCGCCGACCACCACGGGTACATCAACCGCCTCAAGGCCATCGCCGCGTGCGCGGGCGACGACCCGGAGGCGAACATCGAGGTGCTCATCGGCCAGCTCGTCAACATCGGCGGCGAGCGGATGGGCAAGCGTCGCGGCAACGCCCTGTACATGGACGACCTCATCGAGTGGCTGGGCTCCGACCCGCTGCGCTACTCGCTCGCCCGGTACCCGGCGGACTCGCCGCTGTCCCTGTCGGGCGAGGAGATGCTCAAGCAGAGCAACGACAACCCCGTCTACTACGTGCAGTACGCGCACTCGCGCACCTGCGCCGTCGACCGGAACGCGGCCGACCGCGCCGTCGCGCGCGTGGCCCCCGACGGCTCCGACGCCTTCGACCCCGCGCTGCTCACGCACGAGACCGAGGCGGCGCTGGTCGGCGCCCTCACCGAGTTCCCGCGGATCGTCACCCAGGCGGCCGAGCTGCGCGAGCCGCACCGCGTCGCGCGCTACCTCGAGTCCCTCTCCGCGGACTACCACAAGTGGTACCAGGAGTGCCGCGTGACGCCGTACCCGGACGAGGAGGTCACGGACACGCACCGCACGCGCCTGTGGCTGAACGACGCGGTGCGCCAGGTGCTGGCCAACGGGCTCGACCTGCTCGGCGTCTCCGCCCCGGAGCGGATGTGACCGGCGCCCAGGTCGAGGAGGGCGTGCTCGGGGTCCCCTGGTCGTCGGGCGTGCGCCGGCGCGACGACGGCGTCGTCGAGGTGGGCGGGCTCGCCGTGGACGCGCTCGCGGCCCAGCACGGCACCCCCGCCTACGTGCTCGACGAGGCCGACTTCCGGGCCCGCGCCCGCGGCTACCGCACGGCGTTCGCGACGGCGTTCGCCGAGGTGGGCACCGGCGTCGACGTGTACTACGCGGGCAAGGCCCTGCTCACGGTGGCCGTGGCGCGCTGGGCCCGCGAGGAGGGACTGCGCGTCGACACGGCGTCCGGCGGGGAGCTCGCCGTCGCCCTGCGCGCCGGCGTCCCCGGCGCCGAGATCGGCCTGCACGGCAACAACAAGTCCGACGCCGAGATCCTCGCGGCCCTCGACGCCGGGGTGGGCCGCATCATCGTCGACTCCCTCGTCGAGATCGACCGGGTCGCGGCGCTCGCGGCCTCCCGCGGGCTCGTGGCGCCCGTCATGGTGCGTGTCACGACCGGCGTGCACGCCGGCGGGCACGAGTACATCTCCACCGCGCACGAGGACCAGAAGTTCGGCCTCTCGGTGAACCCCGGCGCGCTGGACGAGGGCGGCGACCCGCCGGCGATGCAGGCGCTGCTCGCCGCGGCCCGGCGCCCGGAGCTGCACCTGCTGGGCATCCACTCGCACATCGGCTCGCAGATCCTCGACCCGGCGGGCTTCGAGGCGGCGGCGCGCGTCGTGCTGCGGCTGCGCGCCGAGCTCGCGGAGCGCACGGGCGTGCTGGTCGACGAGGTGGACCTCGGCGGCGGCTACGGCATCGCGTACCTGCCGGGGGAGGTACCGCTCGACCCGGACCGCATCGCCAAGGACGTCGCGAGCGCGGTCGCCGCGGTCTGCGCCGAGCTGGGCACCCCGCTGCCGCGCCTCTCCATCGAGCCGGGCCGCGCGATCGTCGGCCCGGCCGGCCTGACGCTCTACACCGTCGGCACGGTCAAGCCGGTCGCGCTCGACGACGGCCGCGTGCGCACCTACGTCTCGGTCGACGGCGGCATGAGCGACAACATCCGCCCCGCCCTGTACGAGGCGCAGTACCACGCGGAGCTCGTCGGCCGGACCTCGACGGCGGAGCCCGTGCTCGCGCGCGTCGTGGGCAAGCACTGCGAGAGCGGCGACATCGTCGTGCACGAGGTGCGGCTGCCCGGCGACGTGCGCGCGGGGGACCTGCTCGCCGTCGCCGCGACCGGCGCTTACGGGCGCTCGATGGCGTCGAACTACAACCTGCTGACCCGTCCGCCCGTGGTCGCCGTGTCAGGCGGCGCGTCGCGCGTGCTGGTGCGGCGCGAGACGGTCGACGACCTGCTCGCGCTCGACCAGGGCTGACGCCCGACGCCGCGTCGTCGGCCCGTCGTCGCCGCCCGTGGACGGCGGCCCGACGGCCGGCGCGCCGCGGCTATCCTGACCCCGTCCCGGCATCCCGTTCCGAAGGTTCTCCCGTGCCTGCAGCCCCCTCGTCCGGGCCCCTGACTGGGGCCGAACCCGCGGCCCGTCCCCGCCAGGCGGCCGACCCGACCCCCACGGTGCTGCGCGTCGCGCTCCTCGGGTGCGGCGTCGTCGGCTCCCAGGTCGCGCGGACGCTGATCGAGCACGCCGACGACCTCGCCGCCCGCGCGGGCACGCGCCTGGAGCTGGTGGGTATCGCCGTGCGTGACGCGAGCCGCCCGCGCGACGGCGTCGGCACCGTCGTGCCGGCCGAGCTGCTCACCGAGGACGCGGGCGCGCTCGTCGACCGCGCCGACCTCGTCATCGAGCTCATGGGCGGCATCGAGCCGGCAAGGGGCCTCATCCACCGCGCGATCGCGGGCGGCGCGAGCGTCGTCACGGCGAACAAGGCGCTCCTCGCCGCGCACGGCCCGGAGCTGTTCGAGGCCGCGGACGCGGCGGGCGTCGACCTGTCGTTCGAGGCCGCGGTGGCGGGTGCGATCCCGATCGTCCGCCCGGTGCGCGAGTCGCTCGCCGGCGACCAGGTGCGCCGCGTGCTCGGCATCGTCAACGGCACCACCAACTACGTCCTCGACCAGATGACGACGCACGGGCTGGACCTCGAGGAGGCGCTCAAGGAGGCGCAGACCCTCGGGTACGCCGAGGCCGACCCCACGGCCGACGTCGAGGGGCACGACGCCGCGGCGAAGGCCGCGATCCTCGCGTCGCTCGCGTTCCACACGCGCGTCTCGCTGGCGCAGGTCGCGTGCGAGGGCATCACGGGCGTGACGGCGGCCGACGTCGCCGCCGCGCAGCAGACCGGGCACGTCGTGAAGCTGCTGGCGATCGCGGAGCAGACCGCCGAGGGCGTGTCCGTGCGCGTGCACCCCGCGCTGGTGCCGTCCGCGCACCCGCTCGCCGCGGTGCGCGGGGCGTTCAACGCCGTCTTCGTCGAGGCCGACGACGCCGGCCCGCTGATGTTCTACGGGCAGGGCGCGGGCGGGCGCCCGACGTCGTCCGCCGTGCTCGGCGACCTCGTGTCGGCCGCGCGCGACCGGATGGTCGGCGGGCGCGGGCCGCGCGAGTCCGCGTACGCGTCGCTGCCGGTGCTGCCGCACGACGCCGCCGTCACGCGCTACCAGGTCCGGCTCGTCGTGGCCGACCGCCCGGGCGTGCTCGCCCAGGTGGCGCAGGTGCTCGCCGACCACGGCGTGTCGATCGACACGGTCCGCCAGGCGCCCGACGAGCCGTACGCCGTCGACGTCGCCGAGGGCACCGCCGCGCTGCTGCTCACCACGCACTCCGCCCGCGAGGCGTCGCTCGCCGCGACGGTCGCGGCCGTGCGCGGCCTCGAGCCGGTGCACGAGATCACGTCCGTCCTGCGAGTCGAGGGAGCCTGACCATGCCGGTCGACCAGCCGAAGACCCAGCCTGCCCACCAGTGGCGCGGTGTCATCACCGAGTACGCCGACCGGCTGCCCGCCCACGTGGCGGAGCGGATCGTCACGCTCGGCGAGGGCGGCACCCCGCTCGTGGCCGGCCCGGCGCTGTCGGACCGTACCGGCGCCGACGTGTACGTCAAGGTCGAGGGCATGAACCCGACCGGGTCGTTCAAGGACCGCGGCATGACGACGGCGATCTCCGCGGCCGCCGGCCGCGGCGCGAAGGCCGTCGTGTGCGCGTCGACGGGCAACACGTCCGCCTCGGCGGCGGCGTACGCCACCCGGGCGGGCATGACCTGCGCCGTGCTCGTGCCGGACGGCAAGATCGCGATGGGCAAGCTCAGCCAGGCGATCGCGCACGGCGCCCGCCTGCTCCAGGTGGACGGCAACTTCGACGACTGCCTCGTCGCGGCGCGCAAGCTCGCCGAGGTGTACCCGGTCGAGCTGGTGAACTCCGTCAACCCGGACCGCATCGAGGGACAGAAGACGGCCGCGTTCGAGGTCGTCGACGCCCTCGGCGACGCGCCGGACATCCACTGCCTCCCGGTCGGCAACGCGGGCAACATCACCGCGTACTGGAAGGGCTACCGCGAGTACGCGGGCCTGGACGACGGCGCCGCGCACGGCGCGGTCGCGACCCGCACGCCGCAGATGTGGGGCTTCCAGGCGGCCGGCGCCGCGCCGATCGTCCTGGGCCACCCCGTCGACCAGCCGGAGACGATCGCCACCGCGATCCGCATCGGCAACCCGGCGTCGTGGGAGCAGGCGGAGGCCGCCCGCGACACGTCCGGCGGCGTCATCGAGTCGGTCACCGACGAGCAGATCCTCGCCGCGCACCGCGTGCTGTCCGCCGAGGTCGGCGTGTTCGTCGAGCCGGCGTCCGCGTCGGGCGTCGCGGGCCTGCTCGCGCGGGCCGAGCGCGGGCTGGTCCCCGCCGGGGCGCGCATCGTCGTGACGGTCACCGGTCACGGCCTCAAGGACCCGCAGTGGGCGCTGCGCACGCCGGACGGCGGCGAGGTCGCCCCGACCCGCGTGGGCGCCGACGTCGTGTCCATCGCCGACGCGCTCGGCCTGGGCTGACACCCCGCCCGACACCGCTCCGCCCGACAACGCTCTGCCCGACACCGTTCCGACCGAGCCCCGAGAGGGAGACGCGCATGCAGCTCGGCGCCGACCACGTGCTGGTCCGTGTTCCCGCGACCAGCGCCAACCTGGGCCCGGGGTTCGACGCGATGGGCCTGGCCCTCGCGCTGTACGACGACCTGGAGGTCGAGCTCCTCGCGACCGACGACGTCGTCGTCGAGATCGAGGGGCAGGGGGCGGGGGAGGTGCCGCTCGGCGAGGACCACCTCGTCGTGCGCGCCCTGCGGCACACGCTCGAGCTCGCCGGCGCGCCCCGTACCGGCCTCCGGCTGCGGTGCGTCAACCGGATCCCGCACGCGCGGGGCCTCGGGTCCTCGTCGGCGGCCGTCGTGTCCGGCATCGTCGCGGCGCGGGCGCTCCTGGCCGACCCCCACGTCCTGGACGCGGCCGCGGTGCTGCGGATCGCGACCGAGTTCGAGGGCCATCCCGACAACGCGGCGCCCGCGATCCGGGGTGGCGCGACGCTGGCGTGGCGGTCGGGCGACGGCCCCCGCGCCGTGGACCTCGACGTGGACGAGCGCATCGAGGCCACCGTGCTGGTCCCCGACGCCCGCCTGGCCACGAGCCGCGCCCGGGGCGTGCTCCCGGCCGAGGTGCCGCACGGCGACGCGGCGTTCACCGCCGGGCGCGCGGGGCTGCTGGTCGAGGCCCTGGCCCGGCGCCCGGAGCTGCTGCTCGACGCCACCGAGGACCGGCTGCACCAGGACTACCGCGCGAGCGTGATGGCGGGCTCCGCCGAGCTGTTGCGCGCCCTGCGCGCCGAGGGGCTCGCGGCCACGATCTCGGGCGCCGGTCCCACGGTCCTCGTCCTCACCGCGGGCGACGGCACGGGTCGGCTCGACGCCGTGCTGGCCGACCTCGTCGACGACGTGGCGGGCTGGCGTGCGGTGCGGCCGGGCGTGGACCACGACGGCGCGGTGGCGCGCCGCGTGACGGGCGTCGGGTCGGCCTGGGGCGGTGTGTGAGGTGATATGATGCGGTGAGCCTTCGGGATCGACCGCGAGGGCAATCCCTCTCCACCGCACGGCCCCTCTCGACCGCGCCGCGCGTCCGCGTGCCCGGTCAGAGCCAGGTGCGTGGTGGTCGTGATGCGGTGCAGGATCCGCCGCGACAGTCCCGCGAGAGGGTGAAACACCAACCCCGCCAGCCGACGTCGTCGTACCACTGATGCGAGGTTCCACGCGTCTCGGCGCTCCCCGCGCCGGACGGCAACCACCCCGGCCCCGAGATCTGCGGGCCGCATACGAGGGGGAAGGGTCCTTCGTGACGAACACCACCGACAGCCGGAACGGCACCGCCGCATCCGGAAACCTGAGCTCGATGCGTCTGGCCGAGCTCCAGGCGCTGGCCTCCGGCATGGGCGTCAAGGGCACGTCCCGGATGCGCAAGAGCGACCTGCAGGACGCGATCCGGGCCGCGCGCGGCCAGGGCGCGCGCACCGCCGGTGCCCCGGTCGCCGCGGCGACCGCCGTGGCGCCCACGGTCCGCAGCGACGCCCCGGCCCAGGCGCCGGCCGACCACGGCTCCGGGCAGCCCTCGGGCGACGCCCGCGCCCCGCGCGCCGACGGCGCCGAGGCCCCGCGCCGCTCGCGCCGGGCCACCCGCTCCGCCGGCTCGTCCGAGGGTGACGCGGCGCCGCAGCAGCGCGCGGAGGCGCCCGCTGAGCAGCAGCCCGCACGGGGCGGCGACCAGCGTGGCGGCGAGCAGCGCGGGGGCCAGCAGAACGACGCCGACCGCGAGGCGCGCCTCGCCCAGCTCGCGGAGGCCGTCGCGGCCCCGCGCGAGCGCGGCGCCCGCCGCTCCGGCAACGGCCAGAACAACCAGGGCGACGGCGACGGCCAGCGCTCGGGCCAGGGCCGCTCGAACGACTCCTCCGGCCAGCAGCGCTCCGGCGGGCAGGGCGGTCAGGGGCAGAGCGGCCCGGCACAGGGCGGCCAGCGCGACGAGCGCCAGCGCCGGGACGACGACGACGAGCGCGGCTCGCGCCGTCGTCGGGGTCGCGACCGTGGCCGGGACCGCAAGCGCAACCGCAGCGGCCGGCCGGGCGGCCCGGACGTCGCCGGCCTGGACGACGTGGAGGTGCGCGAGGACGACGTCCTGCTGCCGGTCGCCGGCGTGCTGGACATCCTCGACAACTACGCCTTCGTGCGCACGAGCGGCTACCTGCCCGGGGCGGGCGACGTCTACGTCTCCCTCAACCAGGTGAAGAAGTCCGGCCTGCGCCGCGGTGACGCCATCGTCGGCGCCATCCGCCAGCCCCGCGAGGGCGAGGAGCCGCCGCAGGGCAAGAACGTCCGCAGCAAGTTCAACGCCCTCGTGCGGCTGGACTCCGTCAACGGCATGACGCCGGAGGAGGCGCGCCAGCGCCCCGAGTTCACCAAGCTGACGCCGCTGTACCCGCAGGAGCGGCTGCGCCTGGAGAACCCGGAGGCCACCCGCCTCACGCCGCGCGTGATCGACATCGTCGCCCCGATCGGCAAGGGCCAGCGCGGCCTCATCGTCGCGCCGCCCAAGGCCGGCAAGACGATCATCATGCAGCAGATCGCCAACGCGATCACCGCGAACAACCCCGAGGTCCACCTCATGGTGGTGCTCGTGGACGAGCGGCCCGAAGAGGTCACCGACATGGAGCGGACGGTCAAGGGCGAGGTCATCGCCTCGACGTTCGACCGCCCCGCGTCGGACCACACGATCGTCGCCGAGCTCGCGATCGAGCGCGCCAAGCGCCTGGTCGAGCTGGGCCAGGACGTCGTCGTGCTGCTCGACTCGCTCACCCGCCTCTCGCGCGCCTACAACCTCGCGGCGCCGGCGTCGGGCCGCATCCTCTCGGGTGGTGTGGACGCCGCGGCGCTGTACCCGCCGAAGAAGTTCTTCGGCGCGGCGCGCAACATCGAGAACGGCGGCTCGCTGACCATCCTCGCCTCGGCGCTCGTGGAGACGGGCTCGAAGATGGACGAGGTGATCTTCGAGGAGTTCAAGGGCACGGGCAACATGGAGCTGCGCCTGTCCCGCAACCTCGCCGACAAGCGGATCTTCCCGGCGGTGGACGTCAACGCGTCCGGCACCCGGCGCGAGGAGATCCTCATGGCGAAGGACGAGCTGGGCATCGTCTACAAGCTGCGCCGCGTCATGGGCGCGCTCGACCAGCAGCAGGCGATCGAGCTGCTGCTGGGCCAGCTCAAGAAGACCAAGACCAACGTCGAGTTCCTGCTGCACGTGCAGAAGACGACGCCGGCCGGGCTCTCGGACGAGAACCCGGGCGAGACGGTCTGACCGTTCCGTGGGGCGGGGCCCCCCGGGGCCCGCGCCCCGGGGGGTTGCGGGGGGCGGGGGCGGTGGGGGACACAGGTTGGGGGGGCCTGCGGGTGAGAGCCCGCGGTAGGGAGGGGGGGCCCC
>NZ_JBHTVT010000027.1:27163-39424 GCF_042792795.1 Isoptericola sp. NPDC056605
GTTCACCACCCCCCGCCGGGCGGGCTTCCGGTCCCACCCCCGGGGCGTTGGGTTCCTCCGGGGGGGGGCGCGGGCCCCGGGGGGCCCCGCCCCACGGGCGATGTCCGGGGCGCGTCCGCGTTCTGGCACAATGGTTCGTCGGCCTTCCGGTTCACGGCCCGCTGTCCTGCGGGGCGACCCGGCGGCATCACACCAAGGAGCATCATGAAGTCCGGTATCCACCCCGAGTACGTCGTCACCCAGGTGTCCTGCACCTGCGGCAACACGTTCACGACCCACAGCACCGCGACCTCCGGCAAGATCAGCGTCGAGGTCTGCAGCGCCTGCCACCCGTTCTACACGGGCAAGCAGAAGATCCTCGACACCGGTGGCCGCGTCGCCCGCTTCCAGGCGCGCTACGGCAAGAAGAAGTAGCTGCCTGACAGCGCCGGTGGTCCGCCCGACAACCTCTCCAGGGGCAGTCGGACGACGGACCACCGGCGCTTCTGCTTTGCCGAGGGAGTTTCGCCACCCGTCGAGGCAGTGCGTGTCCCGGTGAGGTGGTCCGCGCCGGGCCCGACGCGGCCTCGCGCCCGGACCGGGAGTACCCATGACCGACTCGTTCGCCGCCGCGCGGCCGCTGCTCGACGAGCACGCCGAGATCGAGCGCGCGCTGGCCGACCCGGCCGTGCACGCGGACGCGGCGCGCGCCCGCTCGCTCGGGCGCCGCTACGCCGAGCTGAACCAGGTCGCCGCGGCCTACCGGGCGTGGGAGCAGGCGCGCGACGACGCGGAGGCGGCCGCCGAGCTCGCCGCGGAGGACGAGGCCTTCGCCGCGGAGCTGCCGGCCCTGCGCGCGGCGGCGGACGACGCCGCCGAGCGGCTGCGGCGCGTGCTGGTGCCGCGCGACCCCGACGACGCGCGCGACGTCATCCTCGAGATCAAGGCGGGGGAGGGCGGCGACGAGTCGGCGCTCTTCGCCGGCGACCTGCTGCGCATGTACCTGCGGTACGCCGAGCGGCGCGGCTGGGCCACGCAGGTGCTCGACGCGACGGAGACCGAGCTGGGCGGCTACAAGGACGTGCAGGTCGCGATCAAGGCGCGCAGCGTCTCCGACCCCGCCGAGGGCGTGTGGGCCAGCCTCAAGTACGAGGGCGGCGTGCACCGCGTGCAGCGCGTGCCGGTCACGGAGTCGCAGGGGCGCATCCACACGTCGGCCGCCGGCGTGCTGGTGCTGCCCGAGGTGGACGACCCGGGCGAGGTGGAGATCGACCAGAACGACCTGCGCATCGACGTCTACCGGTCGTCGGGCCCGGGCGGCCAGTCGGTGAACACGACCGACTCCGCGGTCCGGATCACGCACGTGCCCACGGGGATCGTCGTGTCGATGCAGAACGAGAAGTCGCAGCTGCAGAACAAGGAGCAGGCGATGCGCGTGCTGCGCGCCCGGCTGCTCGCGGCGCAGCAGGAGGCCGCCGCCGCGGCCGCCGCCGACGTGCGGCGCTCCCAGGTGCGCACCGTGGACCGCAGCGAGCGGATCCGCACCTACAACTTCCCGGAGAACCGCATCGCGGACCACCGCACCGGGTACAAGGCGTACAACCTCGACCACGTGCTCGCGGGCGACCTCGACCCGGTGGTGCGCTCGGCCGTCGACGCCGACGAGGCGGCGCGGCTCGCAGCGGCCGGCGGACCCGGTGCCTGACGCCGTGCCCGGCGCCGTGGCCGACGAGGTGCCCCGCACCGCGGCTGCGGCGCTCCGCTGGGCGACCTCGCGCCTCGGGGCGGCGGGCGTGCCGAGCCCGCGCGTCGACGCGGAGGCTCTGCTCGCCCACGCCCTCGGCGTCGACCGGGCGGAGGCGCGGCGCCTCGCCGTGCTGGACCGTGCCCTGCCGGACGGCGCGGGCGACCGGTTCGCCGCCGACGTCGCGCGGCGCGCCGCCCGCGAGCCGCTGCAGCACCTCACCGGCGTGGCCCCCTTCCGGCACCTGGAGCTCGCCGTCGGGCCGGGCGTCTTCGTGCCGCGGCCGGAGACGGAGCAGGTGGCGCAGGTCGCGATCGACGAGGCGGCGCGCGTCGTGGCCCGGAAGGGCACGGCGGTCGTGGTCGACCTGTGCACCGGGTCCGGAGCCATCGCCCTGGCCGTCGCGACCGAGGTCCCGGGCGCCCGCGTGCACGCCGTCGAGCTGGACGCCGCTGCCCACGGGTGGGCGAGCCGCAACGTCGCTGCCGCGACCGGCGACCGGCCGGACGCCGTCGTCCACCTGCTGCGCGGCGACGCGCGGACCGCGCTGCGCGAGCTGGACGGCACCGTCGACGTCGTCGTCTCCAACCCGCCGTACGTGCCGCCGGGCGCGGTGCCGCGCGACCCGGAGGTGGCCGACCACGACCCGGCGGTCGCGCTCTACGGCCTGGGCGACGACGGGCTGGAGGTGCCGCGCGGCGTCACCGCCGCCGCGGCGCGCCTGCTGCGCCCCGGCGGGCTGTACGTCATGGAGCACGCCGAGGTGCAGGCCGCCGCGGCGTGCGCGATGGTGGCGGGCACGACCGTGGGCACGACCGTGGGCACGACCGTGGGCACGACCGTGGGCACGGCCGGGTTCGGCCCGGTGAGCACGCGCGACGACCTCACCGGCCGGCCGCGGATGGTGGTGGCGCGCCGCTCCGACCGGGCGCCCGAGCGCCCGTCCCCGCACCCGGACGTCCGGCCGGCGGCCGGTCGAACCGTGACAGACTGAGCCCGTGAGCAGCGTGCACGACGTCACCGACCCGAACACCTGGGGCCCTGCGATCGACGAGGCGGTGAACACGGTCTCGCGCGGCGGCCTGCTGGTGCTGCCGACCGACACCGTCTACGGGATCGGCGCCGACGCCTTCGACGCGGAGGCCGTCGCGGCCCTGCTCGCGGCCAAGGGCCGCGGGCGCCAGATGCCCCCACCCGTCCTCATCCCCGACGTGCGCACGCTCGACGGCCTCGCCACCGAGGTCCCGGACGACGCGCGCAAGCTTGCCGAGGCGTTCTGGCCCGGCGGGCTCACGATCATCCTGCAGGCCCAGCCGTCGCTGCAGTGGGACCTGGGGGAGACGCACGGCACCGTCGCGCTGCGCATGCCCGACCACCCGGCAGCCCTGGCGCTGCTGCGGCGCACGGGCCCGCTCGCGGTGTCGAGCGCCAACGCCACCGGCAACCCGGCGGCTCTCGACGTCGTCGACGCGCAGGCGCAGCTCGGCGACGCGGTGACCGTCTACCTCGACGGCGGCGACGCGCCCGGCGGCGTCGCGTCGACGATCGTGGACGCCACCAGCGAGCGGCTGCGCGTGGTGCGCCAGGGCGCGATCACGCTCGAGGCGCTCAACGAGGTCGCGCCCGTGCGCGGCGTCGACGAGCCCGTCGAGGAGCCCACCGCCGACGCGCCCGAGGCCGACGACGCGAGCACGCCCGACCGGACCGAGGAGCACGGCTCCGCACCCGCGGAGGAGTCCGCCGGGTGAGGGCCTATCTGCTCCTGCTGCTCGTCGCGGCGGCGGTCACGTACCTCGCCACGCCGGGCGCGCGGTGGGTCGCCCGCCGCACGAACGCGATCACCGCGGTGCGGGCGCGCGACGTGCACGTGCAGCCGACGCCCCGGCTCGGCGGCCTGGCGATGCTGCTCGGCATCGTCGTCGCGGTGGTGCTGGCCTCGCAGATGCCGTTCCTCGCGGGCGTCTTCGAGACGGGGCCGCAGGCGTGGGGCATCGTCGGCGGGGCCGTCATCGTCTGCCTGCTCGGCTGGGCCGACGACGTGTGGGACCTGGACTGGATGACCAAGCTCGCCGGGCAGGTGCTCGCGGCGGGGTTCATGGCCCTGCAGCAGGTCCAGCTCACGTCGCTGCCCACCCCGGACTGGCTGTTCATCACCTCGTCGAGGATCTCGCTGTTCCTCACGATCCTGGTGGTCGTCGTGGCGATGAACGCGGTGAACTTCGTCGACGGCCTGGACGGTCTGGCCGCGGGCCTGATGGCGATCGGAGGCTCGGCGTTCCTGCTCTACACGTACGGGCTGACCCAGCAGGCGACGCCGGAGAACTACGCCAACCTCGCGACGCTCATGATGGCCGTGCTGGTGGGGGCGTGTCTCGGCTTCCTGCCGCACAACTTCTTCCCGTCGCACATCTTCATGGGCGACTCCGGCTCGATGGTGCTCGGCCTGGTCTTCGCGGGCTCGGCGATCACGATCACGGGGAACGTCGACCCCGTCTCAATGGGCGCGACGCTCTCCGGGGCGCAGGCCGTGCCGCTGTTCATCCCGCTGCTGCTGCCGGTCGCGGTGGTGCTGCTGCCGCTGCTCGACATGGCGATGGCCGTGGTGCGCCGCCTCGCGGCCGGCAAGTCGCCGTTCCACCCCGACCGCATGCACCTGCACCACCGGATGCTGGCGCTCGGCCACTCCCACCGGCGCGCGGTGCTCATCCTGTACGTGTGGGCCGCCGTCTTCTCCTTCGGGGTGGCCGCGCTCGTGCTGTGGGACTGGAAGGCCGTGCTGGCGGGCCTCGGCGTCGCCGTGGTGGTGGCGCTGCTCCTCACGCTCGGCCCGCTGCGCACCCGGGGCCGCTTCCTGGACGACGACGTCGCCACCGGCAGCCACCCGACGGTCGCGGTGGCGCAGCCGGCGCCCGCGGCCCCCCGATCCCCGACCCCGCCCCCGGCCGCTCCGGCCGCGCCCACCCTGACGACGCACGAAGGACGCCACCGATGACGACGCCCGACACCCCTGGCCCGACGCCCGACCCCGCCGCCGGCGCCGCGGGCGAGCACGCCACCGACGCCGAGCGCCGGGTGCTGCGGACCGCGCTGCGGGACACGCTCCTGCTGGTCGGCGTGCTGGTGGTGCTGGGCGGCGGCATCGGCCTGCTGGTCGCCGGCCTGCCCGGGCTGTGGGGCGCCCTGGTGGGCGCCGCGATCGCGGCCTTCTTCTGCGCGACGACGATCTGGTCGATGATGCGCACCGTGGGGTCGAGCCCCGCGCGCATGGCGGCGTTCGTCATGGGCGCCTGGGTGGCCAAGATCGTCGTCCTCATCGTCGTGCTGGCGCTGCTCCAGGGCGCCACGTTCTACGCCCCGTGGGTGCTGATCGCCGTGCTCGGCGTGGGCGCGATCGGGTCCGCGCTGCTCGACTACCGCGCCGTGAACAGCGGACGCGTGCCCTACGTGCAGCCCTGACCGAGCCTTCCGGCCGAGCCTCCTGACCAGGGTGCTTGCGCCGGGCGACCATCCGTCGCCGGGGGCAACATCGTGCGCTTCTTCACAAGCCGCGAGATCTGGCCGGAAATTATGCTCCGGGATGTCGGAGCACCTGTGAACATCCGGTAGGCTGTCCGCGAATCCATGACGGCCAGGTCCGATGGCGTGCCCTCCCAGGAGTGGAGCGTCCGGACCGTACGACCTCCGGGAGAATCCCCTGTCTACGCCAGCGATCCCCCTGCTGCTTGCCGCCGAAGGCGGTGGCTTCCAAGCGCCGACGATCGCGGACTTCTTCCCGCCGGCCATCTTCTTCGAGGGCACGCCCTTCGAGTTCAACCGGATCATGCTGGTCCGCGTCATCATGGCGGCCGTCCTGCTGCTGGTCTTCTGCCTCGCCGCGCGTCGCGCCCGGCTGGTGCCCGGCCGGTTCCAGAACGGTGTCGAGATGGTCCTCGACTTCGTCCGCAACTCGATCGCCATCGAGGTGCTGGGCCAGGAGAACGGGCGCAAGTACTTCAAGCTGCTCGCGACCATCTTCTGCACGGTCCTCGTGATGAACATCGCGGCCGTCATCCCGTTCCTCAACATCGCGGGCACCTCGGTGATCGGCCTGCCGATCGTGCTCGCCGCGTGGACGTACGTGATGTACCTCGGGGCGGGCGTCAAGGCGCACGGCGTCGGCGGTTACCTCAAGAACTCGCTGTTCCCCCCGGGCGTGCCGAAGCCGCTGTACCTGCTGCTCGTGCCGATCGAGGCGCTCCAGGTCTTCATCCTGCGGCCGGCGACGCTCGTCATCCGGCTCCTGGCCAACATGGTCGCGGGGCACCTCATGCTCGCGATCTGCTTCGCGGCCACGTCGTTCTTCCTCTTCGACTCGGCCGGCGCGATGAAGCTCTTCGGGGCGGGCACGTTCGTGGCCGGCGCGGCGTTCTTCTTCTTCGAGGTCTTCGTGGCCGCCCTGCAGGCGTACGTCTTCGCGATCCTCACCGCCGTGTACCTCAACATGTCCGTCGAGGCGGAGCACTGACCGTCTCGCGGTTCCCGGCCTAGCCGGACCAGATCCACAACTGCACCCCACGAAAGCGACGCCGGGCCACCGTGGTCCGGCGCCCAACGGAAGGAAACCCAGTGGACGTCACCACCCTCGCCGAGGTCACCGGAAACATCGGCACCGTCGGTTACGGCCTCGCGGCGGTCGGCCCCGGCATCGGCCTCGGCATCCTCATCGGCAAGACGATCGAGGGCATGGCTCGCCAGCCCGAGGTGTCCGGCCAGCTCCGTACCACGATGTTCATCGGTATCGCCTTCGTCGAGGTGCTCGCGCTCCTCGGCCTGGTGGCCGGCTTCATCGTTCCGTGATGATGACCTCTTCCCTGAACACCCCCGCGGTTCTGGCTGCCGAGGGGACCGAGCAGAACATCCTGCTGCCGCACACGCCGGACATCGTGTGGTCGCTGATCATCGTGATCATCGTCGGGATCGTGTTCTACCGGTACGTCCTGCCCAAGTTCCAGGCCGTGCTGGACGAGCGCACCGCGAAGATCGAGGGCGGCATCGCCAAGGCCGAGAAGGCCCAGGAAGAGGCCGCGGAGGCGCTGAAGGAGTACCACCAGCAGCTCGCCGAGGCCCGTGCGGACGCCGCGAAGACCCGCGAGGAGGCGCGCGCCGAGGGCACCGCCATCGTCGCGGAGCTGCGCACCAAGGCGCACGAGGAGGCCTCGCGCATCGTCGAGACCGCCCACCGCCAGATCGAGGCGGAGCGCCAGACGGCGGCCGTCTCGCTGCGCGCCGAGGTCGGCGAGCTGGCCACCGAGCTGGCGTCCAAGATCGTCGGCGAGTCGCTGCAGGACTCCGCGCGCCAGTCGCGCGTCGTCGACCGCTTCCTCGACGAGCTCGAGGCCGCGGGCGACGAGTCGCGCACGGCGGCGCCGGTCGGCAACTCGGTCGGCAAGGAGGGCTGATGCGGGGCACCAGCGGAGCATCCCTCGCGGCGGCGCAGGAGCGGTTCGACCCGGTCCTGCGGTCCGCCGGGGCCGACGCGAAGGCGCTCGGCGAGCAGCTGTTCGCCGTCGTCGCCGCCCTGGACGAGTCCGGGCCGCTGCGCCGGTCGCTCGCCGACCCGTCGCGCGACCCGGAGGACCGTGCGGCCCTGGCCGGACGCGTGCTGGCCGGGGGCTTCGACGAGCGGGTCGTGGACCTCGTCACGGGCCTGGCGCGGTCGCGCTGGTCCGGCGACCGGGACCTCGCGGACGCCGTCGAGCGTCTCGGGCTCGACGCCGTGCTGGCGTCCGCCGAGGCGCGGGGCACCCTCGAGACCGTCGAGGACGAGCTGTTCCGGCTGACCCGGGCGCTCGTCGGGCAGCGTGAGGCGCGCCAGGTGCTCTCGGACGGCAAGACCGACCCCGAGCGCCGCGCGCAGCTCGTCGACTCCCTGCTCACGGGCAAGGTCGACGACGTGACGCTCGTGCTCGCCCGTCGGGCCACGACCGCCCTCCGCGGCCGCCGCTTCGTGGCGACGCTGCTGTGGTACGGGGAGATCGCCGCCGAGCGTCGCCGCCGCCTCGTGGCCACGGTCACGAGCGGCAGCGTGCTCAGCCAGTCCCAGCAGGACCGGCTCGGCGGGCTGCTCGAGCGTGCCTACGGGCGCCCCGTGCAGCTCAACGTCACGGTCGACGCCGCCGTCATCGGCGGCCTGCGCATCCAGGTCGGCGCCGACGTCGTCGACTCCACCGTGCTGTCCCGCCTGGCCGACGCCCGTCGCCGGCTGGCCGGCTGAACCCCTAGGCCCAGCGCCGGCTCCGGTCGGCTACGCAGAACGTGAGGCCGCGCGATACGCGGCCACGACAGGAGAGAGCAATGGCTGAGCTGACGATCCGGCCGGAGGAAATCCGCGCCGCTCTGGACAGCTTCGTGAAGTCGTACGAGCCCGAGGGCGCGGTCAGCGAGGAGGTCGGCCGCGTCACCGTCGCCGCCGACGGCATCGCCTACGTCGAGGGTCTCCCCGGCGCGATGGCGAACGAGCTGCTGCGGTTCGAGGACGGCACGCTCGGCCTCGCCCTGAACCTGGACGTCCGGGAGATCGGCGTCGTCGTCCTCGGCGAGTTCACGGGCATCGAGGAGGGGCAGGAGGTCCGCCGCACCGGCGAGGTCCTGTCCGTCCCCGTGGGCGAGGGCTACCTCGGCCGCGTCGTCGACCCGCTGGGCAACCCGATCGACGGTCTGGGCGACATCGAGAGCGAGGGCCGCCGCGCCCTCGAGCTCCAGGCGCCCGGCGTCATGCAGCGCAAGTCGGTGCACGAGCCGCTGCAGACCGGCATGAAGGCGATCGACTCGATGATCCCGATCGGTCGCGGTCAGCGTCAGCTGATCATCGGCGACCGGCAGACCGGCAAGACCGCGATCGCGATCGACACGATCATCAACCAGAAGGCCAACTGGGAGTCGGGCGACCCGAGCAAGCAGGTTCGCTGCATCTACGTCGCCGTCGGCCAGAAGGGCTCGACGATCGCGTCCGTGCGCGGCGCCCTCGAGGAGGCCGGCGCGCTCGAGTACACGACGATCGTCGCCGCCCCGGCGTCCGACCCGGCGGGCTTCAAGTACATCGCCCCCTACACCGGCTCGGCCATCGGCCAGCACTGGATGTACCAGGGCAAGCACGTGCTGGTCATCTTCGACGACCTGTCGAAGCAGGCCGAGGCCTACCGTGCCGTGTCGCTGCTGCTGCGCCGCCCGCCGGGCCGCGAGGCGTACCCCGGCGACGTCTTCTACCTGCACTCCCGTCTGCTCGAGCGCTGCGCCAAGCTCTCGGACGACCTGGGCGCGGGCTCGATGACCGGCCTGCCGATCATCGAGACCAAGGCGAACGACGTCTCGGCGTACATCCCGACCAACGTCATCTCCATCACCGACGGCCAGATCTTCCTCCAGTCGGACCTCTTCAACGCCGACCAGCGCCCGGCGGTCGACGTCGGTATCTCCGTCTCCCGAGTCGGTGGTGACGCGCAGATCAAGGCGATGAAGAAGGTCTCCGGCACGCTGAAGCTCGAGCTGGCGCAGTTCCGTTCGCTCGAGGCCTTCGCGATGTTCGCGTCCGACCTCGACGCGGCGTCGCGCGGCCAGCTGGCCCGCGGTGCGGTGCTGATGGAGCTGCTCAAGCAGCCCCAGTACACGCCGTACCCGGTCGAGGACCAGGTCGCGTCCGTGTGGGCCGGCACCAAGGGCAAGCTCGACGACGTCCCCGTCGAGGACGTCAAGCGGTTCGAGTCCGAGATGCTCGACCACCTGCGTCGCCACACCTCGGTGCTCTCCACGATCGCCGAGACCGGCAAGCTCGAGCAGGACACCGAGGACGCGCTGGCCGCGGCCGTCGAGGACGTGCGCAACGGCTTCCTCAAGGCCGACGGCACCCCGCTCGTCGGCGGCGACGACGAGGGCGACTCCGCGGACGTCGAGCAGGAGCAGCTCGTCGTGCAGAAGAAGGCCTGAGCATGGCCGGTGGAGCCCAGCGCATCTACAAGCAGCGGATCAAGTCGACGCAGTCGCTGAAGAAGATGTTCCGCGCGCAGGAGCTGATCGCGGCCTCCCGCATCGGCAAGGCGCGGGCGCGCACCGCCGCGGCGTCGCCGTACGAGCGTGCCATCACCCGCGCGGTGTCGGCCGTGGCGACGCACACGTCGACCAAGCACCCGCTGACGAGCGAGCGCCACGACACGGACCGCGTCGCGGTCCTCGTGATCGCCTCCGACCGCGGCATGGCCGGCGCCTACTCGGCGTCGATCATCCGTGAGACGGAGCGCCTCGTCGCGCAGCTGCAGGGCGAGGGCAAGCAGGTCGCGCTCTACGCGACCGGCCGGCGCGCCGTCTCGTACTACGGCTACCGCGGGCGCCAGCTCGCGGGGCAGTGGTCGTACGGCTCGGACAGCCCGGACTCGGACGTCGCCGGCGAGATCGCCGACACCCTGCTCGGGGCGTTCCTCGCCCCGGCGGACGAGGGTGGCGTCGGTGAGCTGCACGTCGTCTACACGCAGTTCGTCAACATGGTCACGCAGCGGCCGCGCGTCGTGCGGATGCTCCCGCTCGAGGTCGTCGAGGGCGTCGCCGCACCCGGCGAGCACGAGACGTTCCCGCTGTACGACTTCGAGCCGTCGCCGGAGAGCGTCCTCGACGCCCTCCTGCCGCGCTACGTCCGCAGCCGCATCTTCAGCTTCATGCTCGACGCCGCGGCGTCGGAGCTGGCCGCGCGCCAGCGGGCGATGCACACGGCGACGGACAACGCCGAGGACCTGATCCGCACCTACACGCGCCTGGCGAACCAGGCTCGCCAGGCGGACATCACCCAGGAGATCAGCGAGATCGTCTCGGGTGCCGACGCCCTCGCGGCGTCATGACGCCGGCCATGGCAGCAGCCCAGCCGGCTCTGACGACCGTACTGACATCCGCAACGTTCCTTTCGAAGCGAGGCAAGCAATGACCGCCACCACCGTGGAAGCCCCGGTCGAGCACCAGAGCGGACCCGGCGTGGGCCGTGTCGCGCGCGTGATCGGCCCCGTCGTCGACATCGAGTTCCCCGAGGACGCGATCCCCGACATCTACAACGCCCTGACGGTCGACATCGACCTGTCGTCGCAGGGCGAGGGGGAGAAGTCCTTCACCCTCATGCTCGAGGTCGCCCAGCACCTCGGCGACTCCCTGGTCCGCGCGATCGCGCTGAAGCCGACGGACGGCCTCGTGCGCGGCGCCGCCGTCACCGACACGGGCGCGCCCATCAGCGTGCCGGTCGGCGACATCACCAAGGGCAAGGTCTTCAACGTGACCGGCGACGTCCTCAACCTCGCCGAGGGCGAGAAGCTCGAGGTCACCGAGCGCTGGCCGATCCACCGCAAGCCCCCGGCCTTCGACCAGCTCGAGTCGAAGACCGAGATGTTCGAGACCGGCATCAAGTCGATCGACCTCCTCACCCCGTACGTGCAGGGTGGCAAGATCGGCCTCTTCGGTGGTGCGGGCGTCGGCAAGACGGTCCTCATCCAGGAGATGATCCAGCGCGTCGCGCAGGACCACGGCGGCGTGTCCGTGTTCGCCGGTGTCGGCGAGCGCACCCGTGAGGGCAACGACCTCATCGCCGAGATGGAGGAGGCCGGCGTCTTCGACAAGACGGCCCTGGTCTTCGGCCAGATGGACGAGCCGCCGGGCACGCGTCTGCGCGTCGCCCTGTCCGCGCTGACGATGGCGGAGTACTTCCGCGACGTGCGCAAGCAGGACGTGCTGCTCTTCATCGACAACATCTTCCGGTTCACGCAGGCCGGCTCCGAGGTGTCGACCCTGCTGGGCCGCATGCCGTCCGCGGTGGGCTACCAGCCCAACCTGGCCGACGAGATGGGCCTCCTGCAGGAGCGCATCACCTCGACGCGTGGTCACTCGATCACCTCGCTGCAGGCGATCTACGTGCCGGCCGACGACTACACCGACCCGGCGCCGGCGACCACGTTCGCCCACCTGGACGCGACGACCGAGCTCTCCCGCGAGATCGCGTCGAAGGGTCTGTACCCGGCGATCGACCCGCTGACCTCGACGTCCCGCATCCTCGACCCGCGCTACGTGGGCCAGGAGCACTACGACGTCGCCACCCAGGTGAAGTCGATCCTGCAGCGCAACAAGGAGCTGCAGGACATCATCGCGATCCTCGGTGTGGACGAGCTCTCGGAGGAGGACAAGACGGTCGTCGCGCGTGCGCGTCGTATCCAGCAGTTCCTCTCGCAGAACACCTACATGGCGAAGAAGTTCACCGGCGTGGAGGGTTCCACCGTGCCGCTGAGCGAGACCATCGAGGCGTTCAAGAAGATCGCCGAGGGCGAGTTCGACCACATCGCCGAGCAGGCGTTCTACAACATCGGCGGCCTCGAGATGCTCGAGGAGAACTGGGCCCGGATCCAGAAGGAGTACGGGGCCTGACGGTCTCGTCCCGCCGCGTCGCCCCCCCCGGGGGGCCAGGCCCCCCCCGGGGGGCGCCCCCCCCCCCAGAAACCCCCCCCCACGGGAAAAAGGACAATGAAATGGGAAGGGGT
>NZ_JBHTVT010000027.1:39434-69269 GCF_042792795.1 Isoptericola sp. NPDC056605
GGGGCCCGGCCAGCGCTGTGTCGGGGGTGTTTCTGTGCAGGCACCGCGGGGCGCCCCCCGGCGGGCCCCCCCCCCCGGGGGGGGGCCCCGCGACCGCCTGACGAACCCCGCACGATCGGAAAGAGGACATGGAGATGGCAGAGCTGAACGTGGACCTCGTCGCGTCCGACCGCAAGGTCTGGTCCGGCGCGGCGCGCGAGGTCAGCGCCCCGTCCGTCGAGGGCCAGGTCGGCATCCTCGCCGGCCACGCCCCGCTCCTCGCGGTGCTGCGCCCGGGCACGGTCAAGGTGTCGACGGCCCAGGGGACCGCGGTCGAGGCGCACGTCACCGGCGGCTTCGTCTCCGTCGACGGCGACCTCGTGACGATCGTCGTCGACGAGGTCTCGGAGCTGTCCGGCCGCGAGCCGGCGCTGCGCTGAGGCAGGTGCCGGTGGCGTACGTCGTCTGGACCGCGGTGGCTCTCGTCGTCGCGCTCGGACTGGTGCTCGCCGCCGGCGCCTCCCGCCTGCGGACCCTCTCCCGGAGGGTCGGCTCCTTCCCCTGCCACGCCCGGCCCGCGGACGACCCGCAGGCCGCGTGGATGGTGGGGATCGCCCACTACGCCGTGGGCCGTATCGACTGGTGGCGCGGGTGGTCGCTCGCCCCGCGCCCGGCGCGCGTCTGGCGACGCGACGGGCTCTCGATCACCGGCCGCGCCCCGCTCGACCAGGCCGGCCAGCCCGACCAGGTGCTGGTGCGCTGCCGCTACGACGGCACCGACTTCGAGCTGCTGATGTCCTCCGGTGCCTATGCCGGGCTGGCGTCGTGGCTCGAGTCCGCCCCCCCGGGGCGCCGCGACCTGGTCCTGTAGGGTCCTGGGGCGCCCTCCGCGGCGCCCGCTCCGCAGCACCCGCCACGAACGAAGAGGGGGACCGTGCGTCTCGTCGTCGCCCGCTGCTCGGCCCGGTACACGGGCCGGCTCACCGCCCACCTGCCGCTGGCCACGCGGCTGCTCGTCGTCAAGGCCGACGGCAGCGTGCTGCTGCACTCCGACGGCGGCTCGTACAAGCCGCTCAACTGGATGAGCCCGCCCTGCTCGACGGCGGTCGGCGAGCCCGACGACGAGGCGCGCGAGCGCGGCGTCACCCAGGTCTGGACGGTGCAGCACCAGAAGTCCGACGACCGGCTCGAGATCGAGCTGCACGAGGTGGAGCACGACTCCGCCCACGACCTCGGCGTCGATCCCGGCCTCGTCAAGGACGGGGTCGAGGCGCACCTGCAGGAGCTGCTGGCCGCCCAGATCCACCATCTCGGCGCGGGCCACACGCTGGTGCGGCGCGAGTACATGACGGCGATCGGGCCGGTCGACATCCTCGCCCGCGACGCGTCCGGCGCGACCGTGGCGGTCGAGCTCAAGCGCCGCGGCGACATCGACGGCGTCGAGCAGCTGACGCGCTACCTCGAGCTCCTCAACCGCGACCCGCTGCTCGCCCCCGTGCGCGGGGTGTTCGCGGCCCAGGAGATCAAGCCGCAGGCGCGCGTGCTCGCGACGGACCGGGGGATCGAGTGCCTGGTGCTCGACTACGACGCGATGCGCGGCGTCGACGACGTGGACTCGCGCCTCTTCTGAACCCCCCGGGGGTTTGTCAGGAAGGTTTCGCAATTCGTTCGCCGTGCGGCAGGATTGGCCCATGAGCGCTGCCACTCCCACGGTCCCAGTCTCCGAGCCCGGCGCGCCGGTCGCGCTGCGCGGCCGTGTCGTGACCCCGCAGGACGACGTCGAGGACGGCGCGATCGTCCTGGAGGACGGTCTCGTGCGCTGGGTGGGACCCGCTGCGGCGGCCGAGCACGCCGACCCCGAGGTCGCCGCCGCGGTCGCCGCGGCGGTCGTCCCCGAGCCGGGCACGGTGCTGCTGCCCGGATTCGTGGACCTGCACAACCACGGCGGGGGCGGAGTGGGCTTCCCCGACGCGACGACGGCCGACGAGGCCCTGGTCGCGGTGCGGGAGCACCGCCGGCACGGCACCACGACGATGCTCGCGTCCCTCGTCACGGCCGACCGCGAGACCCTCCTGGCACGGGCCGCCCTCCTGGCCGACCTCGCCGACGCGGGCGAGATCGCGGGGATCCACGCGGAGGGTCCGTTCCTCTCGCACGAGCGGCGCGGCGCGCAGAGCCCGGACGACCTCCTGCCGGGTGACACCGGCCTCGTGCGCGACCTGGTCGAGGCGTCGCGGGGGCATCTGCGCACCATGACCGTGGCTCCCGAGGTCGACGGCGTGGTCGGGCCCGACGGCGCGGCCGCGGCACTGGTCGCCGCGGGGGTCGTGCCGTCGCTGGGGCACACCGACGCCACCACGGAGCAGGCGGAGGAGCTCGTCGCGGAGGTGGCCGCGGCCCTCGCCGCCGCCGCCGAGGCGGGCGAGGCCCCGGCGCGCGAGATGACCGCCACGCACCTGTTCAACGGCATGCGCCCCCTGCACCACCGGGCGCCGGGGCCGATCGCCGCGTGCCTCGCGGCCGCCGCCCGCGGCGAGCTCGTCGTGGAGCTGATCGCCGACGGCGTCCACCTGGCACCCGCGACCGTGCGCACGGTCGTGGAGACGGTCGGGGCCGACCAGGTCGTGCTCGTGACGGACGCGATGGCGGCCGCCGGCATGGCGGACGGCTCCTACGAGCTGGGGCCGATGGCGGTGACCGTGCGCGACGGCGTCGCCCGCCTCGCCGACCCGGACGACCCGGACGGCGGCGCGATCGCGGGCGGCACGGCGCACCTCGTCGACGTCGTGCGCGACGCCGTCGGGGCGGGCGTCCCGCTCGTCGACGCGGTGCGCTCCGCGTCCTGGGTGCCGGCGCGCGTGCTGGGTCTCACCGACGTCGGCGGGCTCGTCGTGGGGCGGCGGGCCGACGTCGTCGTCGCCGACGGCGACCTGCGGGTGCGCCGCGTGCTGCGCTCGGGCGTCGAGGTCAGCTGAGCTCCGGTCCCGCAGAGCCGGCCCCTAGCACGCGGTCCGACGCGCCGCCCCGACCGATGGCGCGTCGGCCCGCGTCCCGAGTGGGCTTTGCTCTCGGGGGAGGTGAGTCGGTAGCGTTGTTGAAGCGCTTCGACAGAGAGGCGTGACCCGAGCCGCACCGCCGCGGCGCCCCGAGGAGGACCCGTGGACGTGCCTGCCTTCCGTGACCCCCGCCTGCCGGCGCCCGAGCGCGCCCGCGACCTGCTGTCCCGGCTGTCGCACGACGAGCGCGTCGCGATGCTCCACCAGCACGCGCCCGCCGTCGAGCGCCTCGGGCTCGCGCCGTTCCACACCGGCTGCGAGGCCCTGCACGGCGTCGCCTGGCTGGGGGAGGCGACCGTGTTCCCGCAACCGGTGGGGCTCGCGGCGACGTGGGACGTCGACCTGCTGCGCCGGGTGGGGGACGCGACCGCGTCCGAGGTGCGGGCCAAGCACCGCTCGGACCCGTCGGTGAGCCTCAACGTCTGGGCCCCCGTGGTCAACACGCTGCGGCACCCGGGGTGGGGGCGCAACGAGGAGGGCTACTCGGAGGACCCGCACCTCACCGCGCACCTCGCGACGGCGTACGGCCGTGGCCTGCGGGGCGAGCACGAGCGGGTGTGGAAGACGGTCCCGACCCTCAAGCACTTCCTCGCGTACAACAACGAGACCGACCGGTCGTCGACGAGCTCGAACCTCGACCCGCGCACCCTGCACGAGGAGGAGCTGCCCGCCTTCCGGGAGCCGATCGAGACGGGGGCCGCCGGCGCGGTGATGCCGTCGTACAACCAGGTGAACGGTGTGCCGGCGCACCTCCAGGGCGAGCTGTTCGACGAGCTGCGGTCGTGGGCGCCGGGTTCCGTCGCGCTGGTCTCGGACGCCGCGGCTCCCGCCTTCCTCGTGACGCTCCAGGACGCGGCGCCCGACCGGGCCGCCGGGAACGCCGCGATGGTGCGGGCGGGGGTCGACTCGTTCACGGACGACGACGCCGATCGTGCACCCACGGTGCGGCGGATCGAGGAGGCCTTCGAGCGCGGCCTGCTCACCACGGACGAGGTCGACCGGGCCGTCCTGCGGCTCCTCGAGCTGCGGATCCGGACCGGCGAGCTGGACGGCGACCAGGACCCGTACGCCGCCCACGGCACGATCGACCCGCCCGAGCACCGACGGCTGGCCCGGGAGGCCGCGGCCCGGTCCGTCGTCGTGCTGCGCAACGACGCCGGGACGCTGCCGCTCGCCGCCGGGTCGGTGGCCGTCGTCGGCCCGCTCGCCGACGACGTGCTCACCGACTGGTACTCGGGGACGCCCCCGTACGCGGTCACGCCCGCCGACGGGCTTCGCGACGCCGGCGGCGTCGACCGGGTCGAGGTCGCGACCGGGGCCGACCTCGTCGCGCTGCGCGTGGCGGCGACCGGCCGCTATGTCGCGGTGTCCGAGGACGGCGGCCGCGTGGTGGCCGACGCGGTGGCCGCCGACAAGACGACGCACCTCGCGGTGACCGACTGGGGCGACGGCGTGCTGACGTTGCGCTCCGGTGCGTCCGGCCGGCTGCTGACCGGCGCCGCCTGGCCGTTGCGGGCCGACGCGGACCGGGTGGGCGGCTGGGAGGTGCAGGAGAGCTTCCGCCGCCACGTCCACCCCGACGGCTCGTGGTCGCTGCTGCACCTCGGCTCGGGCCGCTGGGTGCGGGTCCAGCGGGACACCGGGGTGCTGTGCGCCGAGGGCCGGACGCTCGACGACGCCGCGCGCTTCGTGCCCCGGGTGCTGGAGTCCGGGGCCGCCCGCGTGGCCGAGGTCGCCGCGCGCTGCGACGCCGTCGTCGTGGTGGTCGGCAACGACCCGCACCTGAACGGCCGGGAGACGCAGGACCGTCCCCACCTGAGGCTGCCCGACGCCGCCGTGGAGGTCTGGCGCGCGGCCGCCGACGCGAACCCCCGCGCCGTCCTCGCGATCGTCTCGAGCTACCCCTACGTGCTCGGGCCCGGGTCCGACGACGCGGCGACGGTGGTATGGAGCAGCCACGGCGGGCAGGAGCTCGGGCACGGGCTCGCCGACGTGCTGACCGGTGCGGTGGAGCCCACCGGCCGCCTCGCCCAGACCTGGCCGGCGCGGCCGGAGCAGGCGGGGGACCTCTTCGACTACGACACCCGCCGCCAGCAGGTCACCTACCGGCACCTGCCCGCCGGCGACCTCGGCGTGCCGGCGTTCGCGTTCGGCCACGGGCTGACGTACGGCGACGTCGCGTACGACGGCCTCGACCTGTCGGCGGACGCCGTGGTGGCGCCCGCGCCGACCCGCGACCACCCGCCGCTGCACCCCGCGGACCCGTCCGCCCCCGGTGCCCTCGTCGCGCGCGTGACGGTGCGCAACGCCGGCGACCGGCCCGCCGAGGAGCTGGTGCAGGTCTACTCGCTGGGCGCCGAGGCGGTGGGGACCGCCACCCCGGTCCGCCTGCTGCTGGGGTACCGGCGGGTGCGCCTCGCGCCCGGCCAGGAGGCCGTCGTGGACGTCCCGGTCGACGTCGCCCGCCTCGCCGTCTGGGAGGCGCGCCCGGGGGGCGGGCCGCTCGACGGCGCGCTCCGCGTCCAGCCGGGGGAGTACGTCCTGGCGGCCGGGCCGTCGAGCGTCGACCTCCCCGCGCGGCGGCGCCTCACGGTGCAGGCCCCGACGGCGGACGACGGGTCGGTCGGGGGACGGGCACGGTGAGGATCGACCCGGAGGGCCGCACGGCTCAGGGCATCACCACGTTCGTCCTGTTCGTGGTCCTCAACGTCCTGTACCTCCTGGCCTGCCTGCCGCTCGTGACGATCGGCGCCGCCACCAGCGCGCTCCTCGAGGTGACGCTGCGGTACGCCGACGACGAGCGTGGGCACCTGGTGCGCGGTTTCGGCGTCGCCCTCGTGCGCAACGCCTGGCGGGGCACGGCGGCGCTGGTGGCGCTCGGGCTGCCGGCGGCGATGCTCGTGTACAGCGGGGTCTTCTGGCTCTCGCTGCCGAGCGTGCTCAGCGCCGTCGCCGGGGCGCTCGCGCTGCTCGGCGCCTGCTACCTGCTGGCGGCGCTGCTGTACGCGCTCGCGCTGGTCGCCTGGTTCGACGCGCCGCTGCGGCGGACGCTGCGCAACGCGCTGCTGCTGCCGCTCGTCGAGCCGGCGCGCACCCTGCTGCTGGTGCTGGTCCCGGTGGGTCCGGCCTGCCTGGCGCTGGTGGCACCGCAGACGCTCTTCCTGGGAGCGACGATCGGGTTCTCGTTCGGTGCGTACGTCTGCGCCTTCGTGCTGCACGGCGTCTTCCGTCGCCGCCAGGCGGACCCGTCGGAGCTCGAACCGGTGAGCCCGCACTCCGGGCAGTGATCCCGGCACCCCGCCGGGGACGACGAAGGGCTCGGGCGCCACGCCCGAGCCCTTCGCCGTGCGGCTACCGGTGACCGGTCACCGCCGCGGGGCCGTCACCCGAACTCCTTGGCGACCGCCACGCGGGCGTCGTTCTGCGCCTTGGCGTTCGCCATGTCGAACTCGAGCACCTTGGCGTAGCCGAGGCCCTCGACGGTCTTCTGCATGTCTGCCAGGAGCGAGTCGAACTCGGCGTCGCTCTTGGCGAAGACCATCTTCCAGGAGTGCTCGATGATGGCGGCCTTGACCTGGCTGCGGATCGCCTCCACCTCGGAGTCGTCCGTCGGGGCGGTGAAGCTCGAGCCTGGCGCGACGACGAGCTGGTCGTTGGCCTGCAGGTACTCCATCGTCGAGGTGGCGTCACCCATCCGGGCGCTCCAGTCCTCGGTCAGCGGGTTCGCGACCTGCTCCTGGTAGCTGGGCCAGAACGTGTAGTTGTACGGGGCCTCGGTCTCCGGGTTCACGTCCTTGGGCAGGACGGTCGACACGTTGAGCGTCGAGACGCCGTCCGTGTACGCGCCGCCGCCCCACTCGGCCGGCACGTCGGCGCCGCCCTCGCGGAAGACCTTCGTGCCGAAGTCGGTGAGCGCCGGCTCGCCGTCCTCGCCCAGCTCCCACGTGAGGCCCTCCGGCCCCGCGGCCGCGCCGGTCTGCGACGCGTTCATGTTGACGCCCTCGGGCGAGTACAGCCAGTCGATGAACGCCGCCAGGCGGGCCGGGTCCTCGGCGCCCGAGCCGATCCCGAGGATCTGCTTGCCGCCGTACACCTCGGCCCCGTAGGAGAAGATCTGCTGGTCCTGCAGCGGCGCGAGCTCGAAGCCCTTGCCGGCGCCCATGTTCTCGTCGGTGTTGTAGGCCGACTGCCCGAGCCACGGCCACCAGGAGAGCAGCACCTGCCCGTTCTGGTACTTGGTGAACATGGTGTCGTAGTTCTGGGTGGTGGACTCCGGGTCGACGAGCCCCAGCTGGTTGGCGTCGAAGTAGAACTTCAGGGCCCGGACGTACTCGGAGTCGGGGTCGACGATGCTCTGGTAGTCGGAGCCGTCCGCCTTCGCCAGGACGAAGCCCATCTCGTCGTACCCGTAGAGGGTGGCGGGCTGCTTGGCCGTGACCATCATGTTCCCGTCCCAGTCCTTGAACAGGGAGATGGCGTAGGCCTTCTGCCCGTTGTCGGCCTTGGGCTGCGCGTCCTGCATGTCCTTCAGGACGGGCAGGAGGTCCTCGAGCGTGCCGATCTCCGGGTAGCCGGCCTCGCCGTACAGGTCCCACCGCAGGTAGGGGCCGAACGTGGGCTCGAGGCCCTCGGACGGCTCGGTCGGCTTGAGGCTTGACACGGAGGTCGGGAAGCCGTAGACGCCCTCCTTGCCCTCGTTGAGGTGCTGGACCGCCGGGTCGAACTGCGCGACGTTCTTCATCGACCCGTAGTAGTCGGCGGCGTCCAGGAGGAGGCCGCCCTCCACGAGCTCGTCCATCTGCTGACCCTTGTCGACCACGACGAGATCACCCAGCTCGCCGCCCGAGACGCGGGTGTTGTAGAGGGTGTCACCGCCGCCCGCGACGTTGGGAGCGATGATGTTGAGCTCCATGTTGAACTTGTCCTTGACGATCTTCCCGAACCAGCCGCCCTGGGTCCCCATGTAGTTGGCGAGGCCGTCGTAGACGTCGACGGTGATCGGGTCCGCCTTGGACCAGTCCTGGTCGAGGCTCGCGGTGGTGGTCGAGTCGTCGTCCGACCCGCCGGGCGAGCAGGCCGCGAGCGACAGCACCCCGACCAGCGGGGCCACCACCATGGCGACCGATTTCCTGAGTTTCATGACACCCCTTCGTGCGTGCGACGAGACGCGGTCAGCCCTTGACCGCGCCGAGCATGATTCCCTTGACGAAATAGCGTTGGAAGAGCGGGTAGATGAAGAGGATCGGGAGCACCACGAGCACCGCCACCGTCATGCGGATCGACGTCGGCGTCTGCGTGGTGGCCGCCGTGGCCAGGGCCCCCAGGTTCCCCTGAGCGTTCTGCGCCGCCTGCGCCAGGCTGCTCGCCTGGTTGGTGTACGTGTAGAGCAGGTACTGCAGGGAGTAGAGCTTCTGGTCGGTGATGTACAGCAGCGTGTCCTGGAACGAGTTCCACTGGGCCACCGCCGTGAAGATCGCCACCGTGGCCAGGATCGGCGTCATGTTCGGCAGGATGATCCGGAAGAAGACCCGGAGGGTGCCCGCCCCGTCGATCTCGGCCGCCTCCTGCAGCGAGGCGGGCATCGACTCCACGTACGTCTTGACGAGGATGATGTTGAAGGGCTGCACGATGGCCGGGAGGATGTAGACCCAGAACGAGTTCGTGAGCCCCAGCGTCTTCATCGTGACGTACATGGGGATGAGCCCCGCGCTGAAGTACATCGTGAAGATGACGAGGCGGTACCAGAGGGAGCGCTTCCACATCCGTTCTTGAGTGAACATGAAGCCGAGGAACGCCGACGCCAGCACCGTGCACGCCGTGCCGATCACGGTGCGGGCCACGGACACGATCGCGGCGGCGGACAGACCGTCGAGCTGCAGGATCTGCGAATAGTTCGACAGGTGGAGACCCTCGGGCCACAGGCGGACCTGACCCAGCGCGCTCATGTCGTTGGCGCTGACCGAGTTGATGATCAGGAAGTAGAACGGGTAGGCGCACAGGAGCGCGAAGAGCAGGAAGCCGGCGTAGTTGACGAGCGCGAAGGGGGCGTCCCCGCGGGTGCGCTTGAGGGCAGGGCTGGTGATCGACACGGTCTCTCTCCCCGTTCAGATGATCGACGTGCCGCGGGCGCGCTTGGCGATCGCGTTGGCCGTGACGAGGAGGACGACGGAGATGACGCTCTTCAGCATGCCCAGCGCCGTCGCCATCGACAGGCTGTTCCCGGTGATGCCGATGTTGTAGACGTACAGGTCCAGCACCTGGATGTGCTCCTTGTTGAAGGCGTTCTGGAACACGTAGTACTGCTCCATGCCGTTGTTGAGCATGTTCGCGATCGAGAGCACGAGCAGGACCACGTAGGTGGGCATCAGCTGCGGGAAGGTGATGTACCGCATGAGCTGGAATCGTCCGGCGCCGTCGATGCGCGCGGACTCGTAGAGCGCCGGGTCGATCGACGTGATGGCGGCGAGGTACATGATCGCGCCCCACCCGAGGCCCTTCCACAGGCTCCAGAGCAGCATCGTGAGCCACACGTGCTCACCGGTGTCGAGGAACTTGATCGGTGTGGTGATGATGCCCCAGTCGTTCAGCACCGAGTTCACGAGACCCGAGGTGGAGAAGAGCGAGAAGGCGATCATGTAGACGAGCACCCACGAGATGAAGTTCGGGAGCGTCGTGAGGGTCTGCACCGCGTTCTTGAACCACGGCGCCCGGATCTCGTTGAGGAGCATCGCGAAGAAGACGGGCAGCAGCGAGGTCGCGATCCCGAGGAAGCTCATGGCGAGGGTGTTCGCCATGACCTGCCCGATCTGCTGGAGCTGGGTCGGGGAGGACACGAGCATCCGGAACCACTGGAACCCGACGAACTCGCTGCCGGACAGCCCGAGGGCGGGCTTGTAGTCGTAGAACGCCGTCGCCCAGCCGGCGAGCGGCAGGTAGGAGAACACCACCACGAGGACGAGGAACGGGAGCACGACGAGGAACATCGCGGGCGACGGCTTCTTGCCGCGGTGTCGCCGGTGTCTCCGGTCGCGTCCCCGGCGCCGAACCCGGGGGTCGTCCTCGCTCCGGCGGTCGCGTTCTCGGTCCGGCACGTCGGCGGGTCCGCGGTCGAGCAGCGGCGCTCCCTGGGTGAGGCTCACCTGTCACTCCCTCGTGATGGGTCTCGCGCGCTCGGTGGCCGCCGGTGGCCACCGTGTCGAAGCGCTTCGAATTGATATCACCCCCGTGACAGGTTGCGCAATGGTGTGCGGCGATCCGGACGGGTGCGGTCCCGCGACGTCGCGGGCCGGTCGGTCAGCGGCGGGCGGTGCTCCCGCGTGTGGTCAGCACGGGCGTCAGCAGCCGGGTCTCGGCGTGCTGGCCGCCGTCGAGGCGCGCCATGACGATGTCCACGGCGAGGCCGCCGATCGTCGACGCCGGCAGGTCGATCGCGGTCATCGGGACCTGCTGGGCGAGCGCGACGTCCTCGGGGCACAGGGCGACGACGGACACGTCCTCGGGCACGGACCGGCCGGAGTCGCGCAGCCGGGACAGCACGTGCGGCAGCGCACGCTCGTTGTGCACGAAGAGCCCGCTGGTGCCGGGGGTCTCGGCGAGGAGCTCGTCGACGACGCGGGCCACCTCGGCGGGCGCCCCCGGGCAGGCGACGACCTTCGCGTCGAGGCCGTGCTCCGGTGCCGCCTGCGCGAACCCGCGCATCACCCGGTCCACGTACGACGTGTGCCGGTCCACGACCTCCGGAGGCGCGCCGAGCATGGCCACCTGCCGGTGCCCCAGCTCGGACAGGTGCTGCGCGGCGAGCCGGCCGGCGGCCTCGAAGTCCAGGTCGACGCACGACAGCCCGGAGGCGTCCCGCGGCAGGCCCACCAGCACGGACGGCTGCCGGGACCGGGTGAGGATCGGGATACGGGGGTCGTCCGCCTCGACGTCCATGACGACGAGCGCGTCCACCATCGAGCCGTTCGTCGCACGCTCCAGGCCCTCGAGGTCGTCCTGGGTGAGCAGCAGCACGTCGTGCGCGTGCTCCCGCGCCCGCGTGACGACGCCGCCCGCGAACTGCATGATCACGGGCACGTCGATGCCCGAGCGCAGCGGGATCATGAGCCCGATGACCTCGGTGCGCGCCGACGCGAGGGCGCGCGCGCCGGCGTGCGGGCGGTAGCCCAGCGTCGCGATCGCCTGCTCGACGCGCCGACGCGTGGGCGCGGAGATGGACCGCTTGCCCGAGAGCACGTATGAGACGGTCGACGCCGAGACTCCCGCCGCCTTCGCGACGTCCTCGATGGTGGCCACGGCTATCTCCTGGGTGCGTGAGGGACGGCGGCGCCCACGACCGGGAGGTCGCCGGGCACGTCGAGGATCACGGTAGCGCCCGCGGCGACCGAGACCGGGGTTCCCTCGGTGGCCACGCCGCCGTGGCGCACCACGACGTCCAGCGCCCGGTCGCCCGGCGCCCGCAGCCGTGCGCGGGTGAGCGCGCCGTCGCGCCAGGCGAGGTCGACCTCGGCGCCGCCGCGGGCCCGCAGGCCGGTGATCTCGCCGTCCGGCCAGGCCGGGGGCAGCGCGGGCAGCAGGTCGAGGCGGACCGCGCCGTCGTCCCGCCGGTGCGACTGCAACAGCATCTCCGCGACGCCCGCGGTGAGGCCGAGGTTGCCGTCGATCTGGAACGGCGGGTGCGCGCTGAACAGGTTCGGGTACAGCCCGCCCCGGTGCCCGCCCGGGTGCCGCCCGTCGGGCCCGTCGGCGGGGCGCAGCGACAGCAGCACCTGGTCGTGGGCCCGCCCGCCCTCGCCGAGCCGCGCCCACAGCGAGATCCGCCAGGCGAGCGACCAGCCCGTGGACTCGCGGCCGCGCAGCTCGAGGCTGCGTGCGGCGGCCCGCGCCAGGGCGGGGGTCGTCGTCGGGTCCAGGTCGCCGAGGGGGTAGAGCCCCACGAGGTGGGACAGGTGCCGGTGCTCCGGCTCCGCCTCGGGGACCTCCTCGCCCCACTCGAGCAGCTCCCCGCGCGCCCCGATCGCCGGGTCGGGCAGCGCGGCGACGACGGCCTCGAGGCGGGGGAGCCACGGCTCGTCGGCGTCGTCGAGCCCGAGCGTGCCGGCGGCCTCGCGGCAGCCCGCCGCCAGGGCGCGCAGCAGCGCCACGTCCATCGCGGCGCTGGTCGTGACCGCGGCGGGCGCGCCGTCGGGTGCCACGAACTGGTTCTCCGGCGACGTCGACGGGCTGGTCCAGGCGCGCTCCGGCGCGCCGTCGGCGCCACCGGCCGTCTGCACCCAGGAGAGCGCGAACTCGCCCGCCCCGCGGAGCGCGGGCCACGCGGCCCGCAGCCCGGCGTCGTCGCCCGTGAACCGGTGGTGCTCCAGGAGGTGCTGGGCCAACCAGGTGCCGCCGTGCGCCCACGCGGACCACTTGGCCTCGCCGCGGCCGTTGCCGACGGGCGCGGCGTGGCCCCACGCGTCCGAGTTGTGGTGCGCCGCCCAGCCGGCGGCGCCGTACAGGTCGTGCGCGACGGCGGCGCCCGGCCCGGCGGCGAGGCGGCGGACGTAGCGCAGGAGCGGTTCCTGGCTCGCGGCGAGCCCGGTCGTGCCGGCCGCCCAGTACGCCATCTGCAGGTTGATGTTCAGCGTGTAGCCGCTGCTCCAGGGGCCCGGCAGCCACGGGTTCCACAGGCCCTGCAGGGTGGCGGGCAGGCCGCCGGGCCGGGAGGACGACAGCAGCAGGTAGCGGCCGAGGTGGAACGTGAGCGCCGCCAGACCGGGGTCGGGGCGCTCGGCGGCGGCCAGCACACGGCGGTCGGTCGGCAGGTCGACGGCGTCCGCCGGCGACGGCAGCGCCAGGTCCACCCGTCCGTACTGCCGGGCGTGCTCCGCGACGTGCGCCGCGCGCAGGCGCTCGCGGAGCCCGGCGGCGTCGTCGGCCGAGATCCGTTCGCCGCCGTCCCGGTGCGCGGGCGCCGCGTGCGTCGCCAGCTGCGCCGCGAGCCGGTCGGCCGGCGGCGCGGCGTCCGGCTCGCCGGGCGGGTCGGTCGTGGCGGTCGCGACCAGCAGCACGTGCGTGCGCGCGACGCCGGTGCGCAGCGTGCCGTCGTCGACGACGACGGCGTCGTGGTCGGCGGGCGCGGTCACGGCGACGACGCCGGCGCGGCCGAGCGCGGTGTCGTACCGCAGCTCGCCCTCGGGGTGGTGCGACGGCGGGACGTCCACGGGCAGGTCGAAGGTCCGCACCAGCAAGGCGGGGCCGGCAGGGCCGTCGGTGCGGACCGGGTCGACGGCCGGGCGGGCCGAGGCGCGCAGCAGGCTCTCGACGCGCACGACCAGGCGGACCGGTCGCGCGGCCCGCACGGAGTGCACCACCGCGCCGCCCCGGGAGTCGGCCCAGGTCTCCTGCACGACGCGGCCCGCCACGGGGTGCTCCCACGCGTGGGTGGCGACACCGGTGCGCAGGTCCAGATCGCGCCGCTCGATGCCGCGGGGGTGCCCCGCCGGCGCGTCCCCGGCTGTGGAGGCGGACTCGGAGGCAGGCTCGGGGGCGGGCTCGACGGCGACGTCGAGCTCGGCCAGCGGGAGGTAGGCCTGCGCCCAGGGTGTCTGCGTCTCGGCGAGCAGCGCCTCGGCGCCGCGCACGTCACCGGCCTCGACGGCGGCGCGCACCCGGGAGAGGTGCTCGGGGCCGCGGGCGCGGGCCCCGGCCAGCGGGTCGGCGGGCGGAGGGCCCGACCAGGCGGTGCCGTCGTTGAGCCAGAGGTGCTCGACCCCGGCCCGGCCGGCGCACATCACCCCCCGGTGGCCGTTGCCCACGGGGTAGGCCTCGACCCACCGGGTGGCACTGCGGTCGGCGTGCAGGACGTGCGTCGTCGCGGGGAGTTCGCCCATGGTCGGAGAGCGTAGTGGGCGTGGCCGAATCGCTTCGACCGCCACGACGGTCGTCGGTCGTCGCGTGACCACCGGTCGGAGCGTCCCTGCTTGACGACCGTTCGTTCGAGGTCAATACTCGCCGTCGAAGCGCTTCGACTTGCAGGTCGGAGCGCCTCGCCGCGGCCCCGAGCGGTGCCGCCGCGGCGCTGGACTCGACGAGGAGGACCCCATGCTCCACCGCGCACGCACCCTGTCCGCGGCCGCCCTGATCGCCGCGTCGGCCCTGACGCTGACCGCCTGCGTGGGCGGCGGGGGAGGCGGCGGCACGACCGCCGGGGGCGGCGACACCGACGACAAGACCCTGACGATCTGGCACTACGAGAACGACGACTCGGCGATGGGCCAGGCCTGGGCCAAGGCGATCGAGATCTTCGAGGCGGAGCACCCGGACGTCACGGTCGACGTCGAGAAGCAGACGTTCGAGCAGATCCAGAAGAACGCGAAGATCGTGCTGACCGGCGACGACGTGCCCGACGTCATGGAGTACAACAAGGGCAACGCGACCGCCGGGCAGCTCGCCGCGCAGGGCCTGCTCGCCCCGCTGACCGACGCCGCGGAGGAGAACGGCTGGGCCGACAAGCTGTCCGGCTCGCTGCAGACCACCGCGCGCTACGACGAGAACGGCCTCATGGGCTCCGGCGACTGGTACGGCGTGCCCAACTACGGCGAGTTCGTGGGCGTCTACTACAACAAGCAGATGTTCGAGGACGCGGGCCTCGAGGTGCCCACCACGCTCGACGAGCTCGAGCAGGTGATGAAGGCGTTCAAGGACGACGGCGTCACCCCGCTGGCCGAGGCCGGGGCCGAGTACCCCATGGGCCAGCTCTGGTACGAGCTCGTGCTGGCGAACGCCGACCGGGAGCTCGTCGACCGGTACCAGCTCTTCGACGGGGACGTGGACTTCCACGGACCCGAGATGACGGCGGCCACCGAGCAGCTCGACGACTGGATCGACAAGGGGTACGTCGCCGGTGACTCCGCCGGCCTCACGGCCGAGGACATGGGGGTCGCCTTCATGAAGGGCGACTACCCGATGATGGTCTCGGGCTCCTGGTGGTTCGGCCGCGTGACGGCCGAGATGAAGGACGACTGGGGTCAGTTCAACTTCCCGGGGAACGCGCTGCACACCGGCTCGTCGGGCAACCTGTGGGTCGTCCCGACCAACGCGGACTCGCCGTCGCTGGCCACGGAGTTCATCGACACCACCCTGCGCCCCGAGGTGCAGGACGTGCTGGCGCAGACCGGCGGCCTGCCGGTCGCGGGCGACGCCTCGACCATCACCGACGACAAGACGCGCGAGCTCACCGAGAACTTCCAGGCGATCCTCGACGACGACGGCCTGGCGTTCTACCCGGACTGGCCCGTGCCCGGCTACTACGACACGATCGTCAGCCAGCTGCAGTCCCTGATCAACCGGTCGAAGACGCCGGAGCAGGTGCTCGACGGTCTGGAGTCGGCCTACACGGACGGCAAGGCCGACCTGCTCGGCGAGTGACGACGTGACCGCCACCCTCAGCCCGCCCGCGGCGGCGTCCCGGGCCGACGCCCGGACGCGCCGCCGCCGGCGGGGCGCGACCCTGCCCTACCTGGCGTACCTGCTCCCCGGCGCGGTGCTCTTCGTGCTGGTCATCGGGTACCCGCTGGTGACCAACGTCTACATCAGCCTGTTCTCCTGGCGCGGCGGCCTGGCGCCGCTCACCTGGGTGGGCCTCGACAACTACACGGAGCTCTGGCACGACGCCGCGTTCTGGACGTCGTTCCAGAACTCGGTCGCGATGATCGTCGCGATGGTGCTGGTGCCCACCGTGATCGGCCTGCTGCTCGCGGCGGTGCTGTTCGACTACCTGGGCCGGCGGTTCGGCGGCCGGGTCGCGTCGGTCCTGCGGGCCACGTACTACCTGCCGCAGATCCTGCCCGTCGCGGTCGCGGGCGTGCTGTGGAACTGGATCCTCAACGCCCAGACCGGCGCGCTCAACGAGATCCTGCGTGCGCTCGGCGTCGCGGACCCGCCCAACTGGCTGGGCGACCCGAGCACGGCGCTGCCGAGCGTCATGCTCGTGCTCATCTGGGTGCAGATCGGGTATCCCGTGGTGATCTTCATGGCGGCGCTGCAGCGGGTCGACCCCGAGCTGTACGAGGCCGCGGAGCTGGACGGCGCCGGCTGGTGGCGGCGGTTCCAGGCCATCACGATCCCGCAGATCCGCCCGGAGACGTTCGTCGTGACGCTGACCTGCACGGTCGCGGCGCTCAAGGTCTTCGGCCCGATCTACGTGCTGACCCGCGGCGGCCCCGAGAGCTCCACGCTCGTGCCGAGCTACTACTCGTACCTGAACTTCTTCGACAAGTCGCGGGTGGGCTACGGCGCCGCCGTCGCGACCGTGCTCACGGTGGTGATCCTCGTGGTGGCCGTGGTCATCCTCGCGCTGCAGACGCGCGCCGAGCGGGCCGAGGAGGTGGGGCGCTGATGGCCGCGACCCTGGCGACGGTCCGGGCGCGCAGCGGGAACCGCCACCACCGGGGCGCCGGGCGCTGGTTCGTGCTCGCGGGCGCCGTCGTCGTCGCGCTGCTCGTCGTCGCGCCCCTGCTGGTGATGCTGCTCAACGCGTTCAAGTCGCCCGACGACTACACGCAGCACGGGCCGCTCAGCCTGCCGACGAGCCTCTACCTCGACGGGCTCGTGAACTTCTGGCAGCGCACGGAGTTCCCGGTGAAGCTGTGGAACTCGTTCTTCATCTCCGCCGTCGTGGCGGTGGCGGCGTGCGCGCTCTCGCTCCTCAACGCCTACGCGATCGGGATCGGCCGGATCAAGGGCCGGATGTGGGTGGTGCTGCTGTTCCTGCTCGCGAACATGCTGCCGCAGGAGGCGCTGATCTACCCGCTGTTCGACATGGCCCGGCAGGTGGGGCTGTCGAACTCGCCGTGGTCCGTGATCATCATCTTCACGGTCATCCAGTCCGCCTTCGGCACCTACCTGCTGGCGTCCGTGCTCGGGACGTTCCCGCCGGCGCTGCTCGAGGCGGCGGCGCTCGACGGCGCGGGCCGCTGGCGGATCCTGTGGCGGGTCGTGTTCCCCATCGTGCGGCCCACGCTCATGGTCCTGATGATCTTCTTCTTCATCTGGACGTGGAACGAGTTCTTCATCCCGCTGGTCATGCTCACGACCAACGACACGCAGACGATCCCGATCGCGCTCGCGTCGCTCCAGGGCGACCGGATGATGGACGCCCCCACGACCAACGCCGGGGCGCTCGTCTCCCTCGTCCCGGCCCTGGTCTTCTTCCTGATCTTCCAGCGCACCCTCACCCGAGGCGTCACCGCCGGCGCGGTGAAGTAGCGCACCACCCCACCCTCGTGCGGCGTGCTCCCGGGCGCTCCGCCATCATCGACACGACAGCTCGGAGTAGGTGCACCTGATGAAGTTCACCGACGGCTACTGGCAGACCCGCCGCGGCATCGCACCGTTGTACGCGGTGGAGGTCGACGACGTCCGCGTCGACGAGGCCGCGGGCACGATGACCGTCTACGCCCCGACGGCGCCGGTCCGGCGACGCGGCGACACCCTCAACCGGCCGATGCTCACGGTCACGTACTCCTCGCCCGCGCCGGGCGTCGTGCGGGTGCGCGTGGAGCACTTCGCGGGGGCCGCGCGCCGCGGGCCGGAGTTCGCCGTCCACGGCGAGCCGGGCTTCCTCCCGGTCGTGAAGGTCGACGAGACGGAGGGCGTGCTGGAGACCGGCGGGCTCTCGGTCCGGGTGCACCGGGGCGGCGGCTGGCACGTGGACGTCGAGCACGACGGCAAGGTGCTCACCTCCAGCCTGCCGAAGTCCGTGGGAGCGATGAGCGCGACGACGGGCCCGCTCGAGGGCGGCGCCTGGGTGCACGAGCAGCTGACGCTCGAGCCCGGCGAGCACGTGTACGGCCTCGGCGAGCGGTTCGGGCCGTTCGTCAAGAACGGGCAGTCCGTCGACGTCTGGAACGAGGACGGCGGCACGTCCAGCGAGCAGGCGTACAAGAACGTGCCGCTCTACCTGACCAGCAAGGGGTACGGGGTCTTCGTCGCGCACCCCGAGCGGGTGTCGCTCGAGGTCGCCTCCGAGGTGAACACCCGCGTCCAGTTCTCGGTCGAGGGCCAGTCGCTCGAGTACTACGTCATCGCCGGCCCCGCACCGAAGGACGTGCTGCGCCGCTACACCGCGCTCACGGGGCGCCCGGCGCGCGTGCCCGCCTGGTCGTACGGGACCTGGTTGTCGACGTCGTTCACGACGGACTACGACGAGGCCACGGTGACGAGCTTCGTGGACGGCATGGCCGAGCGCGGGCTGCCGCTGAGCGTCTTCCACTTCGACTGCTTCTGGATGCGCGAGTACCAGTGGTGCGACTTCGAGTGGGACCCGCGCGTCTTCCCCGACCCGGAGGGCATGCTCGCCCGCCTGCACGACCGGGGGCTGAAGGTCAGCCTCTGGATCAACCCGTACATCGGGCAGCGCTCGCCCCTGTTCGAGGAGGGCCGCGCCCAGGGCTACCTCCTGCGCACCACCGACGGCGGGGTGTGGCAGTGGGACCTGTGGCAGGCGGGCATGGCGCTGGTCGACTTCACCAACCCCGAGGCCGCGGACTGGTACCTCGGCCACCTGGAGCGCCTGCTCGACCAGGGCGTGGACGCGTTCAAGACCGACTTCGGGGAGCGGGTGCCCACCGAGGACGTGGTGTGGCACGACGGCTCGGACCCCCGCAAGATGCACAACTACTACGCCGAGCTGTACAACGAGCTGGTCTTCCGGATGCTCGAGCGACGCCGGGGTCGCGGCGACGCCGTCGTCTTCGCGCGGTCGGCCACGGCCGGCGGACAGCAGTTCCCGGTGCACTGGGGCGGCGACTGCGACTCGACCTACGCGTCGATGGGGGAGTCCCTGCGGGGCGGGCTGTCGCTCGCGCTGTCGGGCTTCGGCTACTGGAGCCACGACATCGGCGGCTTCGAGGGCACGCCCGACGCCGGGGTGTTCAAGCGCTGGCTCGCGTTCGGGCTGCTGTCGAGCCACTCGCGCCTCCACGGCTCGTCGTCGTACCGCGTGCCGTGGGCCTTCGACGAGGAGGCGGTCGACGTCGCGCGCCGGTTCACGCACCTGAAGATGTCGCTCATGCCCTACCTCGCGCAGGCGGGGGAGGAGGCGCACGCCGCGGGCACGCCGATCATGCGGCCGATGGTGCTGGAGTTTCCCGGCGACCGGGCCACCTTCGGCGTCGACATGCAGTACATGCTGGGCGGCTCGCTGCTCGTGGCGCCGGTCTTCCAGGCCGACGGCACGGTCGAGTACTACGTGCCCGAGGGCACGTGGACCCGCCTGCTGGACGGCGCGGAGACCGCGCACGCGCAGACCGTGACCGGGCCGCGCTGGGTCACCGAGACCCACGACTTCGACTCCCTGCCGGTGCTCGTGCGCCCCTGCACGGTGCTGCCGGTCGGGACGCGCACCGACCGGCCCGACTACGCGTGGGCCGACGGCGTCGAGCTGCGCTGCTTCGGTCTCACCGACGGGCACGACGCCGTCACCGTCGTGCCCACGGGAGGGCCGGACGGCGAGGCGGCGCGCTTCCGCGTCCGGCGCACCGGCGACGAGGTCGTCGTCACGTCCGACGACGCCCCCGGCGCCTGGACCGTCCGGGTGGGGGAGCGCACGGCAGCCGCCGCCGGACCGGGCACGGTCAGCCTGCGCCTCTGACGGCGACCCGCGCGCCCGCGCGCTGCCGGTGGCTACACTGCCGGGACAGGGTGGGAGCGCTTCCACACGACCGCCGCACCGACCACCACGACGCCCCGTGACTCCGAGCACCGAGGAACGAACCCATGACCAGCACGACCACCACGCCCGCCACCCAGCCCGACGTCACCGCGACCGTCGCCCGCACGTTCCCCGCCGACTTCCTCTGGGGCACCGCGACCGCGGCCTACCAGATCGAGGGCGCCGCCGCCGAGGGCGGACGGGGGCCGTCCATCTGGGACACGTACTCCCGCACGCCCGGTCGCACCCGTGACGGCGACACCGGCGACGTCGCGTGCGACCACTACCACCGCTGGGCCGAGGACGTGGACCACCTCGACCGCCTCGGCGTCGGCGCCTACCGCCTGTCGATCTCCTGGTCGCGCGTGCAGCCCGGCGGGAGCGGCCCCCTCAACCCGGAGGGCGTCGCGTTCTACCGCGACCTGCTCGACGCGCTGCGCGAGCGCGGCATCCGGCCCTTCGTCACGCTCTACCACTGGGACCTGCCGCAGGAGCTCGAGGACGCCGGCGGCTGGGCGGACCGGGCGACGTCGGACGCGTTCGCGCAGTACGCCCGGCACATGGCCGTCGAGCTCGGCGACCGCGTCGAGGCGTGGACCACCCTCAACGAGCCCTGGTGCTCCGCCTACCTCGGCTACGGCTCCGGCGTCCACGCGCCCGGCCGCACCGAGCCCGCCGCGGCGCTCGCGGCCGTCCACCACCTCAACCTGGCGCACGGTCTCGCGGCGCAGGCGATCCGCGACGTGCTGCCGGGCGCCCAGGTGTCGATCACGCTGAACCTGCACGCGATCCGCCCGGCGGACGCGGCGTCCGAGGGCGACGCCGACGCCGTCCGGAAGATCGACGCGCTCGCCAACCGGGCGTTCCTCGGCCCGATCCTCGACGGCGCGTACCCCGACGACCTGCTGGCCGACACCGCGCACGTGTCCGACTGGTCGTTCGTCCGCGACGGCGACCTCGAGCAGATCCGCCAGCCGCTCGACGTCCTCGGCGTGAACTACTACTCCACGGTCACCGTGCGGCGGTTCAGCGGGGACGGGGAGCGGTCGGAGAACGACGGCCACGGCGCGTCGAGCCACAGCCCGTGGATCGGCGTCACCGACGTCGAGTTCGCCGAGCAGCCCGGCCCGTACACGGCGATGGGCTGGAACATCGAGCCGTCGGGCCTCACGGAGCTGCTGCTGCGGCTGCACCGCACCTACCCGGGCCTGCCGCTCGCGGTCACCGAGAACGGGGCCGCCTTCGACGACGAGCTCGTCGTCGACGACGGCGAGCGCCGCGTGCACGACGACCGCCGCGTGGCCTACCTGCACGACCACGTCGAGGCCGTCGGCGCCGCCCGCGACGCGGGCGCGGACGTGCGCGGGTACTTCGCCTGGTCGCTCATGGACAACTTCGAGTGGGGCTACGGCTACTCCAAGCGCTTCGGCATCCTGCACGTCGACTACCCGACGGGCGAGCGCACCTGGAAGGACTCCGCCCACTGGTACCGCCGGCTCGTCACGTCCGGCGAGGTGCCGCCGGTCACCGCCGCCACCCCCTGACGCCGACCGGGCAGTGCCGAACAGGCGGTTGACACCGGTATCGCGCCCTCGAGCCCGCGATCACGGTGTCAACCGCCTGTTCGGCGCTACCGTGCGGGGCATGACCACCGCGCGTCCCGTCCCGCCACCCGCCTCGCTCCCGCCCGACGACGCCGCGTCCGCCGGCGTCCGGTTCGACGACGCGCTCCGTGCGCGCTGCGGGGAGCGCCGGGTGCCGGCGCTGTCCGCCGCGGTGGGGCGCGCCGGCGCGGTCGCGTGGACCGGCACCGCCGGGTGGGCGCCGTCCGGCCCGGGCACGGCGTTCCGGATCGGGTCGATCACCAAGCCCATGACGGCCGTGGCCGTGCTGCGGCTGGCGGTCGCGGGGCGGCTCGGCCTGAACGACCCGGTGGGGCGGTACCTCGCGGACGCCCCCGCCCCGGACGCCACGGTCGCCCAGCTGCTCACGCACACCGCGGGCCTGGCGGCCGAGCCCCCGGGGCCGTGGTGGGAGCGGCACGGCGCGGGGTCGTGGGCCGAGCTCGTCGCGTCCGGCGTCGAGCGGCTGTGGGAGCCGGGGGAACGGCACCACTACTCCAACGTGGGCTACGCCGTGCTGGGCCGCCTGGTGGAGGAGGCGCACGGCCGGTCGTGGGACGCCGTCCTGCGCGACGAGGTCTGGGCGCCGCTGGGCATGACGGGCACGGGCCGGACGCCGCCGGGCGAGGCCGCGGTGGGGTACGCGGTGCACCCCGACGCCGACACCGTCCTCGTCGAGCCGGTGGCCGCCTACGGCGCGATGGGGCCGGCGGGGGAGGTGTGGTCCACGCCGGCGGACCTCGTGCGGTTCGGGTCGTGGCTGGTGGGCGCCGGCGACGACGGCGGAGCGGGTGACGACGTGCTGCCGCTCGCGTGGCGCCGTCGGATGGCGACGCCCCGGGCGGTGGTCGACGACGACGTGCCGTTCACGGCCGCGTGGGGGCTGGGCGTCTCCGTGCACCACGGGCCCGGCGAGGGCGGGCGGAACGCCCGCCGCACCGTGGGGCACGGGGGCTCCGTGCCCGGCTTCACCGCGACGCTGCGGGCCGACCCCGCGACGGGGGACGTCGTCGCCGTCTGCGGCAGCTCGACCGCCGGGTTCGGCGACGCGTCCTTCCTGCTCGACCTCCTGGGCGTGCCGGGCCCGGCCCCCGAGCCCGCCGTCGTGGGCGGCGCCGGTGGCACCGCCCCGGACGCCCTCGCGCTGGCCGGGACCTGGTACTGGGGCCCGATGCCGTACACGGTGTCCGTGCGCGCCGACGGCTGCCTGGACCTGGGTTCGCCGGACGGGCGGAGCACGGTGTTCGACCGGACGCCCGAGGGCTGGGTCGGCGTCGCGGGCGGCTACTGGCGCGGCGAGCGGCTGCGGCCCGTCGCGACCGGCACGCCCGCGGAGGCCCTCGACGTCGGCACCTTCCACCTCACGCGCGTGCCCTACGACCCTGCGACGGCGGTGCCGGGCGGCGTCGACCCCGCGGGCTGGCGCGCCGTGCCCGTGTCGCCGTCCGCCGCCGAGCGCGACGCAGGGAGCTGACCGGTCCGCGCGGTGTGCGACACACCACCGCGAGCGACACGCCGATGACATCGACGAGTTTCCGAGCAGTTCGGTGCCAGGAATGTCCGATCTGCCGGGCCGCTTCCCGACCGGAGCCCGGGACCCGGCCCGGCTCCGGTCCCGATGGACGACGACCCGTCGTCGCACACACGCTGTGGACGCCCGTCGCCCACCGCCTGTGGACATCCCGACGCGATCCGCACGGTGCTGCGGAAGGACGCCCCGAGACGGTGTTGACGGAGCCTCGCCCACCCTGTGGACGAGGAGTGTCGGACCCCCGTGGGAGGCTGTTCGTGAGCGCGTGCGGCGAGGGGTGTTCGACGAATGACAGCGGTGTCAACCACAAGATGTCGGTCCCGCGCGCGCCCTGACCACTAGGTGTAGTGTTTGGAGCACGCGGGGCGCACAGCCCTTCGAACAAAGCACACCGGCGTAGTTCCACGGGCGTCATCCCTGGTCCGGGCCCTTTCGAGGCCCGTCGAGGGGACCGGCTCGCAGGGTCGCGACACCGGTCGGACGAAGCCCCCGGTGGGGAGCGCAGAGAGGGAGAGACACATGAGCATCACGGTCTACAGCAAGCCGGCCTGCGTGCAGTGCGACGCGACCTACCGCGCCCTCGACCGCAAGGGCGTCGAGTACTCCGTGGTCGACATCACGCAGGACGCCGAGGCGCTCGAGATGGTCCGCGGTCTCGGCTACCTGCAGGCCCCCGTCGTCGTCGCCGGCGACACCCACTGGTCGGGCTTCCGCCCGGACCAGATCGCCGCGGTCGCCGCGCAGCAGGCCGTCTCGGCCTGACGCCGACCGCGACACAGACTCGACAACAGGCGGGGCCCGCAGGCTGCGGCTCCGCACCCCACGAACGGCCGGCGCCCCGGGCTTCGAACCCGACCCGGGGCGCCGTGCGTCTTCGGCGACGCAGCACGTCGGTCTGGTAGCAGCATCCGGGGGGAGGCTGAGCATGAGTTCTCTCGTCTACTTCTCCAGCGTGTCGGAGAACACCCACCGGTTCGTCCAGCGCCTCGGGCTGGAGGAGCTCGGCATGTCCGTGCACCGGATCCCGGTGCACAAGACGGACGGGTCCCTCACGGTGACCGAGCCCTACGTGCTCATGGTCCCGACATACGGCGGGGGCAACGAGGGCGGCGCCGTGCCTCGGCGCGTGCGCGAGTTCCTCAACGACCCGCACAACCGGTCGCTCGTCCGCGGCGTCATCGCCGCGGGGAACACCAACTTCGGCGCTGCGTACTGCATCGCCGGCGACATCATCTCCGCGAAGTGCCAGGTGCCCTACCTGTACGCCTTCGAACTCCTGGGGACGGCTGAGGACGCCCGGCGCGTCCGTGACGGATTGGGACGATTTTGGCAACGACAGTCACTGATCTCGGCGTGAGCTCGACGACGGACCCGGAGCTCGCGGGGGCCACCCCCGTGCCGCTGCAGGGCGTGCAGCTCGACTACCACGCGCTGAACGCGATGCTGAACCTGTACGGACCGGACGGCAAGATCCAGTTCGACAAGGACCGCGAGGCCACCACGGCCTACTTCGAGCAGCACGTGGTGCCGAACACCATCCAGTTCGAGACGCTCGACGCGAAGCTCGACTACCTCCTCGAGAACAAGTACTACGACCCTGCGGTCCTCGAGAAGTACTCGCGCACCTTCGTCAAGGAGCTGTTCCGGCTCGCGTACTCGAAGGACTTCCAGTTCGAGTCGTTCCTCGGCGCGTTCAAGTACTACACGTCGTACACGCTGAAGACGTTCGACGGGAAGAAGTACCTCGAGCGCTTCGAGGACCGCGTCTCGATGGTCGCCCTCGGCCTGGCCGACGGCGACGAGCAGGTCGCGCGGGACGTCGTCGAGGAGGTCGTCTCCGGGCGGTTCCAGCCCGCGACGCCGACCTTCCTCAACGTGGGCAAGGCGCAGCGCGGCGAGCCCGTCTCCTGCTTCCTGCTGCGCATCGAGGACAACATGGAGTCCATCGCGCGCGGCATCAACTCCGCCCTGCAGCTGTCGAAGCGCGGCGGCGGCGTGGCCCTGCTGCTGAGCAACGTCCGCGAGCACGGCGCGCCGATCAAGCACATCCAGAACCAGTCGTCCGGCGTCATCCCCGTGATGAAGCTGCTCGAGGACTCGTTCTCGTACGCCAACCAGCTCGGCGCGCGCCAGGGTGCGGGCGCCGTGTACCTGCACGCGCACCACCCGGACATCATGCGGTTCCTCGACACCAAGCGGGAGAACGCGGACGAGAAGATCCGCATCAAGACCCTCTCGCTGGGCGTCGTCATCCCCGACGTGACGTTCGAGCTCGCGAAGACGAACGCGGACATGCACCTGTTCAGCCCGTACGACGTCGAGCGCGTCTACGGCAAGCCGTTCGCCGACGTCTCCATCTCGGAGAAGTACGACGAGCTCGTCGCCGACGACCGCATCACGAAGACGACGATCAAGGCCCGCGACTTCTTCCAGACCATCGCGGAGCTGCAGTTCGAGTCCGGGTACCCGTACGTGATGTTCGAGGACACGGTGAACAAGGCGAACCCGATCAAGGGCCGCATCACGCACTCGAACCTGTGCTCGGAGATCCTGCAGGTCTCGACGCCGTCGACGTTCCACGAGGACCTGTCCTACGACCACGTCGGCCGGGACATCTCCTGCAACCTCGGCTCGCTGAACATCGCCAAGACGATGGACTCGCCGGACTTCGCCAAGACGATCGACACCGCGATCCGCGCGCTCACCGCCGTCTCCGACCAGACGAGCATCGAGTCGGTCCCGTCGATCCGCCGCGCCAACGACCTCGGGCACGCCATCGGCCTCGGCCAGATGAACCTGCACGGGTACCTCGCGCGCGAGCGGATCTACTACGGGTCCGCCGAGGGCGTGGACTTCACGAACCTCTACTTCTACACGGTCGCGTACCACGCGATCGCGGCGTCCAACCGGCTCGCGATCGAGCGCGGCAAGGCGTTCGGCGGGTTCGAGGACTCGAAGTACGCCACGGGCGAGTACTTCGACAAGTACACCGACGGCGAGTGGAAGCCGGCGACCGAGCGCGTCGCGCAGCTCTTCGCGGAGGCCGGTGTCGCCATCCCGACGCAGGACGACTGGCGTGCGCTCAAGGCGTCGGTCGTGGAGCACGGCATCTACAACCAGAACCTCCAGGCCGTGCCGCCCACCGGGTCGATCAGCTACATCAACAACTCGACGTCGTCGATCCACCCGGTGCCCGCCAAGATCGAGATCCGCAAGGAGGGCAAGCTCGGTCGCGTGTACTACCCGGCGCCGTACATGACGAACGACAACCTGGACTACTACCAGGACGCGTACGAGATCGGCTACGAGAAGATCATCGACACGTACGCCGCCGCGACGCAGCACGTGGACCAGGGCCTGTCGCTGACGCTGTTCTTCCCCGACACGGTGACGACGCGCGACGTCAACCGCGCCCAGATCTACGCCTGGCGCAAGGGGATCAAGACGCTGTACTACATCCGTCTCCGCCAGATGGCCCTCGAGGGCACGGAGATCGAGGGCTGCGTCAGCTGCATGCTGTGATCGCGTCGGGCAACTACGGAATGTGTGGAGAAGAGAAGACATGGCGCCCACGGGGAAGCTCAAGCTCATCGATCGCGTGACCGCGATCAACTGGAACCGTCTGCAGGACGAGAAGGATCTCGAGGTCTGGGACCGCCTGGTCGGCAACTTCTGGCTGCCGGAGAAGGTGCCGGTGTCGAACGACATCCAGTCGTGGCACACGCTCACCGACGCCGAGCGGCTGATGACGACCCGCGTGTTCACCGGCCTCACGCTGCTGGACACCATCCAGGGCACGGTCGGTGCTGTGTCGTTGATCCCCGACGCGCTGACCCCGCACGAGGAGGCGGTGTACACCAACATCGCGTTCATGGAGTCGGTGCACGCCAAGAGCTACTCGTCGATCTTCTCGACGCTGATCTCGACGCGGGAGATCGACGAGGCGTTCGCCTGGTCGGAGCAGAACCCGCACCTGCAGCGCAAGGCCGAGATCGTGCTCGACTACTACCGCGGCGACGACCCGCTGAAGCGCAAGGTCGCCTCGACGATGCTCGAGTCGTTCCTGTTCTACTCCGGCTTCTACGCGCCGATGTACTGGTCGAGCCGCGCCAAGCTGACGAACACGGCCGACCTCATCCGCCTCATCATCCGTGACGAGGCGGTGCACGGGTACTACATCGGCTACAAGTACCAGAAGGGCCTGGCGCAGGTCAGCCAGACCGAGCAGGACGAGCTCAAGGCGTACACGTTCGAGCTTCTCTTCGAGCTGTACGAGAACGAGGTCGAGTACACCGACGCCCTGTACGGCGAGCTCGGCCTCACCGAGGACGTCAAGGCGTTCCTGCGGTACAACGCCAACAAGGCCCTGATGAACCTGGGCTACGAGGCGCTGTTCCCCAAGGAGGACACGGCCGTGAACCCGGCCATCCTCGCGGCCCTGTCGCCGAACGCCGACGAGAACCACGACTTCTTCTCCGGGTCGGGCTCGTCGTACGTCATCGGCAAGGCCGTGGCCACCGAGGACGACGACTGGGACTTCTGACCCCTGCCGAGGTAGCACGAGATCTGCCGAGGTAGCACGAGAGGGTGGACCGCACGTGATGCGGTCCGCCCTCTCGTGCTACCTCGGCGAGTCCAGGGCGGCGTCGACGACGAGCGTCAGGGGCGGGCGGGGGTCGGTCGGGTCGTGGCGGGCGATCGCGTGGAGCAGCAGGCCCTCGTAGGCGCCGGAGACGGCGATCATCGCCGCGCGCGCGTCGGCGGCCCCGAGGCGGCCCACCATCCGCTCGCCCCAGTCGAGGAGCGCCTCGCGGCCGCGGTCGACGCGCCCGCGGAGGTCGGGGTCGTGGCTCGCCTCCAGGAAGAGGACGAGGCGGGCGGTCGTGGCGGCGCGGTCGGGGCCGGTCGCCTGGGCGAAGCCGGCGCACAGCATGTCGACGAAGTCGGCCGCAGACCGGGGTTCCGGTGCGGCGGACAGGCCCGCCAGGTCGCGGGCGGCGAGCTCGTCGGAGACGCCCGCCAGCAGCGCGGCGCGGGTGCGGAAGTAGTTCGACGTCGAACCGCGGGGAAGCCCGGCGCGCTCGTCGACGCGTCCGTGGGTGAGGGCGCGGAGCCCCTCGGTGCCGAGCAGGTCCACCGCCGCGTCGAGCGCGCGGCGTCGGGGCGGGATGCTGGTGGTCACCACGGCACCCTAACCGCGGTACTACAGATCTAGTGACATGGCACTATGAACGTAGTACCGTCGAGGGATGGACGAGAACGTGGTGGGCGAGGGGCGGGCCGCCTCGGCGCGGCCCGAGACGTCGGCCGAGGTGCCGATGCCCGAGCTCGCCGGCGTCACCCACCGGTGGGTCGACGTCGACGGGCTCGCGATGCACGTCGTCGAGCAGGGGACCGGGGACCCGGTGCTGCTGCTCCACGGGTTCCCGGAGCACTGGTGGGAGTGGCGCGGCGTCATCGGACCGCTCGCCGACGACCACCGGGTCGTGTGCCCCGACCTGCGCGGGTTCGGCTGGACCGACGCGCCGCCGGACGGCTACACGCGCGACCGGCTCCTGGCCGACGTCGTCGGCCTGCTCGACGCGCTCGCCGTCGACCGGACGCACGTCGTCGCGCACGACTGGGGCGCGCTGGTCGGCTTCCACCTGTGCCTCGAGCGGCCCGACCGCGCCGTCTCGTTGCTGAGCATGGGCGTGCCCCACCTGTGGCTGCGGTTCGACCCGCGACTGCTGCTCATGATGCGGCACACCTGGTTCCAGGTGGTCATCGCCTCGCGACTGACCGGACCACGCGCCCTGTCGCGGGGCCGGCAGCGGCTGCCGCGCCACCTGCTCCAGGAGTACGGCAGCGACGCGCCCGTGATGACGGAGGCCGACGTCGAGGCATACCTCGCGCCCTTGCGGCAGCCCGCGGGCGCGCGCGCCGGCTCGGCGCTCTGTCGAGACTTCGTGCGTCGCGAGCTGTGGGCGGTGCTGCGCGGCGCCTACCGCGACCAGCACCTGGCCGCGCCGACCGTGGCGCTGCTCGGCGAGAACGACATCCTCAGCGACCCCGCGCTGCTCGGCGGGTACGAGGAGCACGCCGACGACCTCACCGTCGACGTGCTCCCCGGGGTCTCGCACTTCATGGTCGACGAGCGTCCGGACCTCGTCGTCGACCGCGCGCGGGAGCTGTTCGCCCGCGCGGCGTGACGGTGCTCAGGTGCTCAGACGTCGGCCGAGTGCGCGCCGGTGACGGGCGGGTCGGCCGACCACGGGAACGTGATCCACAGGTCGGTGTCCCGCCAGGAGTAGTCCGGCCGGATGATCGTGCGGGGCTTGGTGTAGAGCACCACGGACCGGGCGTCGGCGCCCTGCTTCGCGAGCATGTCCATGACGAGCGCGAGGGTGCGGCCGGAGTCGGCGACGTCGTCCACGACGAGCACCTTGGACCCGGGCAGCTCGGACGTGTCCATGAGCGGCGGGAGCACGCGCGGGTCGTCGAGGGTCTTGCCGATGTCGGTGTAGAACTCGACGTTCATCGTGCCCACGCCCTTGGTGCCCAGGGCGTACGCCATCGCGCCGCCGGGCACCAGGCCGCCGCGCGCGACGGCGATCACGACGTCGGGCAGGAAGCCGCTGTCGACGACCTGCTGGGCGAGCTCGCGGATCGCGACGGGCAGCAGGGTCCAGGTGAGGACCTCGCGCTCGGGGGCGACGTCGGCGTCGGCGGGCACGGTCGCTTCGGCGGGGGTGGGCTCTGCGCTCATGGCACCCGAGACTACGCGCGACGGCGGGCCCCCGTGACGGGGGGCCCGCCGTCGTGGTGGGGCCGACCTGCGGCCGACCTGCAGCCGACCTGCGGCCGACCTGCACGGCCGTGGGGGGGGGGGGGGGGCAGGAAGAACCACCGCCGGGGGGGGACGCGGGGGGCGGGGGGTCACCAACAAAAAACAACGCGGGCGCGCGGGGCGGGTGG
>NZ_JBHTVT010000028.1:0-30922 GCF_042792795.1 Isoptericola sp. NPDC056605
GCCCCCGCCGCCGCGCCCCGCGCGCCCCCCCGCGGCGGGCGCCGGGCCAGGGGGCACCGCGTTAGATCACGCTGCGCCCCTCGGCCCTGGCCTTGCGCAGCTCGCGGTAGAACGCGCGGCTGATCACGAAGAGCACGCCGGCCACGACGACGGGCCAGACGAGCACGTACACCGTCAGCAGGAACGTCATCAGATCCCCTCTCCTGCCGCGACGGGCTCGCCCCGTCGCGGCTCCTCGGCCGGACGGCTCGCAGCCGTCTCCTCCTCGTCGAAGTTGCCGGTGCGCTCCTTGATCAGGGCGAAGTCGAACCGGTCCTTGCTCAGCAGCGTCAGAGCGACGCAGACGATCGTGCTGACCGCGTACGCCACGAGCGAGCCCGACAGCACCGGGTAGGTGTGCAGGAACCCGATCGCGAACGGCGCGGCCGCCACCGTGGCGACCGTCCCGACGACGAGGGCGACCCGCTTGCCGAAGAAGCCGAAGGCCATCAGGCCGAGCACGATCCCGATGCCGAGCGTGGACAGGACGTCCGACGCGAGGCCCAGCCCGCCCGAGAGGTCGACCCACGAGAAGCGCACGGGCAGGAAGCACGCGAGCCCCGCGACGACCGCGGCGCTGAAGGCCACGTTCGTGACCCGGTCCCAGTAGAAGCTCGCGATGACGGGGAACACGAGGGCGCCCCACAACGCACCGACGAACACGAGCAGGTCGAGGATGTTGAACTTCGACCCGGCGAACACCAGTCCCGCGGCGATCGAGACGACCATCGTGATCCGGCCGATGAGGACCATGGTCCGCGGGTTGGCGCGCTTCTTGCCCGCGACGTTCTGGCCGTAGATGTCCGCCATGACGATCGACGAGAGGGCCGTCAGGTCGGAGTCCGCCGTCGAGGAGAGCGACCCGATGATCATCACGAAGAACAGGCACAGGAGCGCGGGGTTCAGGTAGTTCGCGGCCATCTGCGGGACGAGGTTGTTCATGTCCCCGCCGAGCGGCTCGATGCCCGCGTACAGGGCGATGACGCCGAGCATCCCGATGCCGATGATCGTCGCGCCGTAGCCGAAGGTCGCGGTCACGAACGTCTTCTTGATGAGGTCCTCACGGACCGCGAACAGCCGCTGGGCGATGGTCTGGTTGCCGATCGCGTAGGCCAGCACGGCCGCGATGTACGGGGCGCCCTGGTTGAAGAACGCGTCCGAGGAGAAGAAGTCCTTCTGCTGGGCCGTGAGGTTCGCCGCGCCCGTCTCGAACAGGCTGGGCCCGCCGGCCGCGAAGAACACGACCGGGATGATGACCACGACCGCGCCCAGCAGCGCCACCACCTGGGCGAAGTCGGTGAGGACCGACGCCCGGAAGCCCGACCAGAGCGTGTACAGGAGCACGCCGGCCGCGATGGCGACGATGCCCTGCGTGAAGGTGTAGGGCGTGAGCATGGCGACCAGGGCGCCGCCGGCGATGAGGTTGGACGTGAGGCTGATGACGCTGCCGAGCACGTTGGACCCGGCGAGCATGAGCTGGCTCGAGCGGCCGTGGCGGGCGAACATCACCTCCGCGATCGTGTGCGCGCGCGGCGCGACGGCGCGGATGCGGCGCCCGAACGGGTAGATGAGCAGGATCATCAGCGCGCCCCAGAGCCCGTAGTGGATGGGGCCGGAGACGCCGTAGGTGTAGCCGGACGTAGCGGAGGCGTACATCGACGACGCCCAGATCCAGGTGGCGGTCATCGACGCCGCGGAGATCCCGAAGCCGATCTTTCCGCCGCCCGTCATGTAGCCGTCCGCGTTCTCCTTCTTGCGGCTGATGCGGACCGACATGTAGAAGCTGCCGCCGAAGAACAGCAGCAGGATGAGGATCACAATCGGTCCAGGGATCTGTTGCAGGTTGCCCAAGGGGTTCTCACTCTCTCGTCAGGGAACCGGAGGCCCGATGCGGGTCCGGCGGGACGGGGACAGCGGGAACGACAGCTAGGCGGGCGGCACTCGCCGGGGGCAGACGGGGCGGCACGCACAGGGCAGTGCGTACCGTGCCGGTTGGGTCGACAGCACGACGCTCCTTCCGTTCGTCAACCGTCCTGACCAGGGCGCATGGCGATGCGCCGCGGTCGGGGCGTGCGGGTGCCGGCGCACGGAGGGGCCGGCGGTTCGTGACGGGGACCAAGCGGGAACTCTCGCGAGAGCGCGCCGACGAGACGTGGTGTCGGGGTTCCTCCGGGCGCGGCACAGCGCGCCGATCAATGGCCGTCGGTCACGTTTATACCACAAAATGGAAACATTATTCCCAGGGCGCCACCGACCAGAGGACGCGGGGAATTCCCGTCGCCCACGACGCGCCGTCCTGCCAGACTCCCGCGCATGACGACCGACGACGGGCGCGACGGCGGCCCCGGCCCGACGCCCTCCCTCCGCACCGCGCGGGTGCTGCGCGTCACCGAGACCGCCTGCGACGTGTGGCACGACGGCCGTGCCGCCACGGTCCCGTTCGCCGCGACGGTCCCCTCGCCGCACACCGAACGCTTCTCCCCCGGCCACCTGGTCGCGATCGCGGCACCCGCCGGCGGGCGCGACGTCGTCGTGTGGCGGTGGTACGACGCCGTCGTCCTCGACGATGAACGCGACGGGTCGGTGCGCCTGTGGGAGCCGGCGCACGGCGAGGTCCTCGCACGGCCGCGCCCCGGCTGCCCCCACCTCGAACCAGGCGTGCGCGCCTACGCCTCGGCGGGCCTGCCCGGCGCCGACTGGTGGGTGGCAGCGGCCGTCGGCACCGGCGACTCGGTCCCCCCGGTCGACCTCGACGAGGTCGCCGAGCTCTACACGAGCAGCGGGCTCTGGGCCGCGGCCCTCGGCTGAGGTGCCGAGGTCATCTCACGTCACTTCACCGCGCCGCCGAGCGCGCCGGCGGCGATGTACCGCTGGGCGAGGACGAGGAGCACGATCGCCGGCACGGAGGAGATGACGGCGCTCGCCATCACGGGCCCCCAGCTCTGGACGTTGCCCTGCAGGTAGTCGTAGATGCCGAGGGTGATGGGCTTGATGTCCGCACCCGTGGTGAGGGTGAGGCCGAACATGAAGTCGCTCCACGCGAAGAGGAAGCTGAACAGCCCCGCGGTGATGAGCGAGTTCTTGCTCACGGGCACGATGATCGACCAGAACGCGCGGAAGTGGCCGGCGCCGTCGACCCGCGCCGCCTCGGTGAGCGCGGGCGGGATGGACCGCATGAACGCGCTCATGATGAGGATCGCGAACGGGATGCCGTGCGTGGCGTTCGCGAGGATCAGGCCGACGTACGTGTTGAGCAGGCCCAGGTCGTTGAACAGCGTGTAGAGCGAGTTCGCGATGACGATGCCGGGGATCATCTGCGCCAGCAGCAGCACGAACAGGAAGATCCCCATGCCGCGCAGCCGGAACCGCGACAGCGCGTAGGCGGCGGGCGTCGCGATCACCAGGGACACGAGCACCGCGCCGAGGGCCACGATCATGCTGGTGACGAGGTTGCCCGTCTGGTCCTCCCACGCCCGCTGGTAGCCCTCGAACGTGACGTTCGTTGGGAAGAAAGAGCTGTTCGCCGCTGTACCGCCGCCCTGGAGGGAGACGTTGACCATCCAGTAGACGGGGAACAGCATGACCGCGAGGAGCACGATCCCGACGATCGTGTACCGCAGCTTCCGGGCGTCGGTCGTCTGATTCACGATGAACCTCACTCATCCACGGCGCGCTTGTTGACGCGCAGGTACACGACGGCGAACAGCAGCGACACCACGATGAGGATGTTGCTGACCGCGGCGCCGGTGCCGAAGGAGAACTCCTGGAACGAGCGTCGGTAGGAGTCGGTGGCCAGGGTCTGGGTCGCGTTGGCGGGTCCGCCGCCGGTGAGGCCCAGGATGATGTCGAGCACCTTGAGGGTGTAGATCACGCCGAGCACGAGGACGACGCTGACCACGGGCCGCAGGTTGGGCCACGTGATGTGCCAGAACGCCTTGGCGCCGGTGGCGCCGTCGAGGGCGCCGGCCTCGTAGAGCTCGTCGGGGATGTTCTGCAGCCCGGAGTACAGCAGCGTCATGTTGAACGGGATGCCCACCCAGACGTTCACCAGGACGACGGCGACGAGCGCGACGTCGGGGCTGGTGAGCCAGTGGACCGGCGCGATGCCGATCGAGCCCAGCGCTTCGTTGAGGACGCCGCCGTCCTGGTCGAGGATCCACTTCCACACCGCGGTGCCCGCGATCATCGGCAGCAGCCAGGGCAGCAGGAGCAGGGACCGCAGCACGTTCCCCAGCGGGAACCGCCGCTTGAAGAACAGGGCGAACAGGAGCCCGATGACGAACTGGCCGACGATCGAGCCGACGGTGAACAGCGCCGTGTTGAGCACGGTCGTGCGGAACAGGCTGCTCGTGACGACCTCGACGTAGTTGTCGAGCCCGACCCACGGCGCCTCGCCCGAGACGAAGGTCCGCACGGTGTAGTCCTGCGACCCCATCACGAGGTTCTTGACGATCGGGTACCCGAAGAACACGAGCACGTACGCGATCGCCGGCACGAGGAACAGCCACTGGGCCGTCCGCTCGCGCACCCGGGCGCGGCTGCGCCGACGGTCGGCGCTGAGACCGGGCGCGACGACGGGCGCCGGGCCGGCGAGGGTGGTGGTCATCGTCGATCCTTCCTCGGTGACGACGCGCGCGAGGTCGGCGTGCGCATCAGTGCTCCGTCGCCCGCTCGAGGGCTTCCGCGGGAGGCTCGCTCCCGGTCAGCGCGAGCTGCTGGGCGGTGTAGATCTGGGTGGCGGCGCCGGGCCAGTCCGGCCCGAGCAGCGCGGTGCGCGACCGGGCGGTCTGCACGGTGTCGACGAACGTCGCCACGACCGGGTTCTCGGCAGCCGCCTCGGCGGCGACCTCCGTGTCCGACGGGACGGCGCCGCGGCCGGTGGCCATGGCGAGCTGGTGCTCGCCGCGGGTCACGCAGGCGACGAAGTCGCCGGCCTTCGCCATCTTGTCGGGGTTCCCGGTGCGCGGGACGGTGAACGCCTCGCCGCCGAGCGGCGCCTCGAGCGTGTCACCCGCCTCCGGGACGGGCAGCGGGACGGCGGCGTAGTCGAGGCCCTCGGCGGCCTCCAGCGCGGGCATGTTCCAGGGCCCGTTGACCATCATGGCGGCCTTGCCCGCGATGAACTGGTCGTTGACGTCGTTCTGCGACCAGTTGACGACGCTCGACGACGCGTACCCGTCCTGCACGAGGCCGTCGACGAAGGAGAGCGCCTCGACCGCCTCGGGCGACGTGAGGTCGTCCTCGTCCGCCCCGTTGCTCCACAGGTAGGGCAGGAACTGCCAGGTGCCCTCGAACGTGTTGGCGGCGCTGAACGCGAGGCCGTAGCGCCCGTCGGTGGTCAGCGCCTCGGCCGCCGCACGGAGCTCGTCCCAGGTGGTGGGCGGCTCGATCCCCGCCTCGGCGAGCGCGTCGACGTCGTAGAACAGGCCGACCGTGTTGACGACGGGCGCGATGCCGTACAGGTCGCCGTCGTAGGTGCCCGCGTCGACGACGCCCTGCGGGAACCCTTCGCCCGTGATGCCGTAGTCGGTCAGCGGGCTGAGCGCGCCGGACGACGCGATCTGCTGCACGTCGGGGTTGTCGAGCATGAGGACGTCGGGGAGCGTGTCGGACGACGCCTGCTGCAGCACGGTCGCGATGAGCCCGGAGCCCGCCACGTGGTTGGCCTGCACCTTCATGCCGACTTCGGCGGCGCAGGCGTCGTAGACCTCCTGGTAGACGGGCGCGCTGGTGTCGGACAGCGTGTCGGTCACGACGAGCGTGCCGTCGTCCGCACGGGCACCGCCGCTGCAGGCTGACAGCCCCAGGACGACGACGGCGGCCGACGCCGCGCCGACGGCGGTGTGGGTTCGTCGCACAGTCGTAGCTCCTTCGCTCGGTTCACGTGACGGCGAGGTTAGGCACGACCCGGCGAGGCTGTCAAAGCGCTTTACCAATCTCGTCCGGCTGTGTGATCATCGATCCGCAGCACCGTTCCCGAGCCCTGTTCCCGATCTGTTCCCGACGTGTTCCCGACGTGAGGAGTGCCCCGTGGTGACCATGCAGGACGTGGCCGACCGGGCCGGCGTCTCCCTGACGACCGTGTCGTTCGTCGTCAACGGGACCAAGCGCGTGGCCCCGGCGACGCGCACCCGCGTCGAGGACGCGATGGCCGACCTGGGGTACCGGCGCAACGTGCTCGCCCGGGCCCTGGCGAGCCGCCGCAGCCACATCGTGTCGCTGGTCTTCCCCGCCCTGCAGCACCGCCTCGGCAGCACCGCGCTGAGCATCGTCACCGCCGCCGCGAGCGCCGCGACCGAGCGCGGCTTCAACGTGGTGCTGTGGCCGGTCGACGACGTCGCCCAGCTCGACGACTACCTGTCCGGCGGGCTCGTCGACGGCGTCCTGCTCATGGAGGTCACCGCCGACGACCCGCGCGTCGCGCTGCTCGCCGAGCGCGAGGTGCCCTTCGGGCTGATCGGCCGGACCGAGGACCCGACCGGGCTGTCGTACGTCGACATGGACTTCGCCGGCATGGTCGCCACCGGTCTCGACCACCTCACCGACCTCGGCCACCGCCGGGTCGCCCTGGTCCTCGGCGAGCCGGGCGGCCCCTCCGGCCCCGCGTGGTCGGGGTACGGGCCGGTCGTCCGCACCGAGCAGGCGTACCTGGCCGAGGCGGCGCGCCGTGGCCTCGACCCGCTCGTCGTCCGCGCCGCCCAGGACCCGCGCTCCGGACGGCGGGCTGCCACCGCCCTGGCCGCCGACCACCCCGACGTCACGGCGGTCCTCGTCCTCAACGAGGCGGCCCTCTCCGGGTTCGTGAACGGGCTCGGCGCGGCCGGGCGCGCCGTCCCGGGCGACGTCTCCGTCCTCGCGCTCGCGACGTCCGCGGCCGACCTCGCGACGGCGGACCCCGCCGTCAGCGCCGTCGTCGCGCCCGGCGCCGAGCTCGGCTCCCGCAGCGTCCAGGACCTCGTCGACCGCCTCGCCGACCCGTCCGCCGCCCCCACCCACGACCTCCTGCCCGGCACGCTCCAGCTCGTCGGCTCCACCGCCGACGCCCGCTGACGCCCGCCGGCGCCCCGCACCACCCGCACCACGGAAGGCCCTCCCCCATGAAGTTCACCGACGGTTTCTGGCACGCCCGCCCCGGCGTCGCGATCCACTACGCCCGCGAGGTGGACCGGGTCGCCGCCGACGGCGCGAGCCTGCGCTCCGTCGCGCCGACCAAGGTCGTGCGGCACCGCGGCGACACCCTGAACAACCCGGTCATCACGACCACGGTGTCGTCGCCGATGGAGAACGTCGTGCGGGTGCAGCACGTCCACCACAAGGGTCGCCAGGAGCCCCGCCGCTTCGAGCTGGACCTGCTGGACGGCGTCGGCGAGGCCAAGGTCGTCGACGGCCAGGGCACGCTCACCACCGGCGACCTCAGCGTGCAGCTGTCCGTCGGGAAGTCCTGGGAGCTGTCGTTCCACGCCGACGGGCGCCGCCTCACCGGGTCGAGCGGCAAGTCGGCCGCGTGGGCGGACGTCGCGCCCGACGCCTCCGTCGACCACGGCCCGATCGAGCTGCGCCGCGACGGGCGCACCAGCTACGTGTTCGACCAGCTCGACCTGGGCGTGGGCGAGCTCGTCTACGGCCTGGGCGAGCGCTTCGGCCCGGTGGTGAAGAACGGCCAGACGGTCGACATCTGGAACTACGACGGCGGCACGTCGAGCGAGCAGGCGTACAAGAACGTGCCGTTCTACCTGACCACCGGCGGGTACGGGGTGTTCGTCAACGACCCCGGCCACGTCTCGTTCGAGGTGGGCTCCGAGGCCGTCGAGCGGGTGCAGTTCTCGGTGCTCGGCGAGGCCCTCGACTACTTCGTCGTCTACGGGCCGGACCCGAAGACGATCCTCCAGCGCTACACCGCGCTCACAGGCCGCCCCGCCGAGATCCCCGCCTGGACGTACGGGCTGTGGCTGTCCACGAGCTTCACCACGGACTACGACGAGGCCACGGTCAACTCGTTCATCGACGGGATGGCCGAGCGGGACATCCCGCTGAGCCTGTTCCACTTCGACTGCTTCTGGATGCGCGAGTTCAACTGGTGCGACTTCGAGTGGGACGAGCGCACCTTCCCCGACCCGGAGGGCATGCTGGCCCGTCTCCACGACCGCGACCTGCGGGTGTGCGTGTGGATCAACCCGTACATCGCCCAGCAGTCGCCGCTCTTCGACGAGGGCATGGCGGCCGGCTACCTGGTGAGGCGTCGGGACGGCTCGGTCTGGCAGTGGGACCGCTGGCAGGGCGGCATGGCCCTGGTGGACTTCACCAACCCGGACGCCGCCTCCTGGTACAAGGACAAGCTGCGCGTGCTCGTGCGCCAGGGCGTCGACGCGTTCAAGACCGACTTCGGCGAGCGGATCCCGGTGGACGTCGAGTACTTCGACGGCTCCGACCCGGAGCGGATGCACAACTACTACACCCACCTCTACAACGAGGCGGTGCACGAGGTGCTCGCCGAGGAGCGCGGCACCGGCGAGGCCGTGCTGTTCGCCCGCTCGGCCACCGCCGGCGGGCAGCAGTTCCCGGTGCACTGGGGCGGCGACTCCACGGCGTCGTACGTGTCGATGGCCGAGTCGCTGCGCGGCGGCCTGTCGCTCGCGTACAGCGGGTTCGGGTACTGGAGCCACGACATCGGCGGCTTCGAGATGACGCCGGACGCCGGCGTGTTCAAGCGCTGGACGGCGTTCGGCCTGTTCTCCAGCCACAGCCGCATGCACGGGAGCGGGTCCTACCGCGTGCCGTGGATGTTCGGCGAGGACGAGTCCGACCCGACGAGCGCCGTCGCCGTGACCCGCACGTTCGCGCGGTTCAAGAACCGGCTCGCGCCCTACCTCGTCGCCACCGGGCACGAGGCGCACCGGTCGGGCACGCCGATGATGCGGCCCATGCTGCTGGAGTTCCCCGACGACCCCGCGGTGCCGCACCTGGACCGCCAGTACATGCTCGGGTCCGACCTGCTCGTGGCGCCGGTGTTCAACGCCGAGGGCGACGTCGACCTCTACCTCCCCGAGGGCGAGTGGGCCGGCCTCCTCACCGGCGAGCGCGTCGCCGGCGGCCGCTGGGTGCGCGAGAACCACGGCTTCGACTCGCTGCCGGTCTACGTCCGCACCGGCGGCGTCGTCCCGCTCAGCGCCCACGAGGAACGCCCGGACGCCGATCACCTCGACGGGCTGACGCTGCTCGTGCACCCCGGCGCGGACGGCTGGTCGCGGCGCGTCGAGGTCGACGGCGCCGACGGCGAGGCCGTGGCGTTCACCGTCCGGCGCGACGGCGACGAGGTCGTCGTCGAGTCGGCGCTCGGCGCGGGCTGGTCGGTCGAGGTCGTGGGCGGCGCCCGCGCCGAGGCCGCGGACGGCGTCGCGCGGGCCGCGGCATGAGCGGCGCGACGGCGGGCACCGGCGTCAGCGTCGCGAGCCCGGGCCCGCTTCCCGGCTGGCTGCCGGACGCCGCCACCGCGGCCGGCGCCCGCCTGGTCCCGCCCGGTCCGGAGACCGACGGCCTGCTCTGGTTCGGCGGCGACCTCGCCGACCTGCGGGCGGCGCTGGCGTCCGCGCCGGGCACCCGCTGGGTCCAGCTCCCGTCGGCCGGGGTCGACGCGTACGCCGACGGCGGGCTGCTCGAGGCGCCCGGCATCACCTGGACCTCCGCGAAGGGCTCCTTCGCCCGGCCCGTGGCCGAGCACGCCCTCGCGCTGACCCTGGCGCTGCTCCGGCACCTGCCGGAGCGCGCCCGCGCCCGCTCGTGGGGCAGGTCCGCCGGGACGTCCCTGTTCGGGGCCGACGTGCTCGTGCTGGGCGCCGGCGGCATCGCCCGCACGTACCTCGACCTGCTCGCGCCGTTCGGCACGCGCACCGTCGTCGTCCGCCGTCGGGCCGAGCCGGTGCCCGGCGCCGAGCGGACCGTCACCACGGAGCACCTGGGCGCGGAGCTCGCCCGGGCGGACGTCGTCATGGTCGCCGCGGCGCTGACCACGCAGACCCGCGCGCTGCTGGGCGCCGAGGAGCTGGCCGCCCTGAAGCCCGGCGCCGTGCTCGTGAACATCGCGCGCGGCGGGCTCGTCGACACCGACGCCCTCGTCGCCGCGCTGGCCTCCGGCCGGCTCGGCGGCGCGGCGCTGGACGTCACCGACCCCGAGCCCCTGCCCGACGGCCACCCGCTGTGGGACCTGCCGACCGCGCTGATCACCCCGCACACGGCGGACACCGCCGAGATGGTCGCGCCGCTGCTGCGCGCACGGGTCGAGGAGAACCTCCGCCGCTTCGTCGCGGGCGGCACGCTCGAGGGCGTCGTCGACCCCGCCGCCGGGTACTGACGTGGCCGGAGCGGGCCCGGGCGACGTGCGCGGCGTCGTCGTCATGGGCGTCGCGGGCTGCGGCAAGTCGACGGTCGGGTGGCTCCTCGCTGCCCGCCTGGGCCTGCAGTTCGTGGACGCCGACGACCTGCACCCGCCGTCGAACGTCGCGAAGATGTCGGCGGGGACCCCGCTCACCGACGACGACCGGCGCCCCTGGCTCGCCCGCGTCGCGGAGGTGCTCCGCGGCGGCGACGACGGCGCACCGGCGGTCGTGGCCTGCTCGGCCCTGCGCCGGTCGTACCGGGACATCCTGCGGGCCGGCGCGGGCGGCGACGTCGCGTTCGTCCACCTGCACGGCGACCGCGACCTGCTCGCGCGGCGCATCGCGGCGCGCGCGGACCACTTCATGCCGCCGGCGCTCCTCGACTCGCAGCTCGCCACGCTCGAGCCCCTGGGCTCCGACGAGACCGGCGTGATGGTCGACGTCGACCAGACCGTTGACCGCGCCGTCGACGTCGTCGCGGGCTGGTTCAGCCGCCCAGGGGTGCCCTGAGAGGGTCTCCCGGGGCGGGCCGCCGGCATCTACGGTGGGCACGCACCATCGACCGAGGAGAACTCTTTGCGCACCGTCAACGCCTACGCCGCCCCGTCCGCGACCGAGCCGCTGGTCCCCACGACCATCGAGCGTCGCGACGTCGGCCCGAAGGACGTCCTGATCGCCATCCGCTACGCGGGGATCTGCCACTCCGACATCCACACCGTGCGCGGCGACTGGGGCCCGATCACCTACCCGCAGGTCGTCGGCCACGAGATCGTCGGCGAGGTCGTCGAGGTCGGCCCCGCCGTCACGAAGCACGCCGTGGGCGACCGCGTCGGCGTCGGCTGCATGGTGAACTCGTGCCGCGAGTGCGAGAACTGCCTCGCCGGCATGGAGAACTACTGCCTCGCGGGCAACACCGGCACGTACGCCGCCGTGGACCGCGACGGCACCATCACCCAGGGCGGCTACTCGACGCACGTCGTCGTCGACGAGGACTTCGTGCTCCGCGTCCCCGCCGCCATCGACTACGCCGCGGCCGCGCCGCTGCTCTGCGCGGGCATCACCACCTACTCGCCGCTCGCGCACTGGAACGCCGGCCCCGGCAAGCGGGTCGCGGTCGTCGGCATGGGCGGCCTCGGCCACATGGCCGTCAAGATCGCCGCCGCGATGGGCGCCGAGGTCACCGTGCTCTCGCGCACCCTGGCGAAGAAGGACGACGGCCTCGCCTTCGGCGCGACCGACTACTACGCGACCGACGACGCCGCCACGTTCGAGGCGCTCGCCAACCGCTTCGACCTCATCGTCAACACCGTCAGCGCGCCGCTCGACCTGAACCAGTACCTGCGGCTGCTGCGCCTCGACGGCACCATGGTCAACGTCGGCGCCCCGCCGGAGCCGCTGCCCATCCAGGTGTTCTCGCTGTTCAACAACCGCCGGTCGTTCGCCGGCTCCAGCATCGGCTCCATCGCCGAGACGCAGGAGATGCTCGACTTCTGCGCCGAGCACGGCATCGCGCCGGAGACCGAGCTCATCGGCGCCGACCAGATCAACGACGCCTACGAGCGCGTGCTGTCCAGCGACGTGCGCTACCGGTTCGTCATCGACACGGCGACCCTGTAGCCACGCCGGCGCTCGCCCCCTTCATTCCGACCGGGTCGCCTCCGGCTGCTCGAGCCCGCGGAAGGGGGCGAGCGCCTCCTCGTAGGCGGGCTTCATGCCCGTGCGCACCACCGTCGCGCCGTACTCCAGGGTGATCGAGGCCGCCGGGAGGTCCAGCTCCTCGGCCTCGTCGAGGCCGTCGCCCGTCGGGTCGAGGGACGCGTCCTGGAGATCGAGGCTGATCCACCGGTAGCCGTCGGCGGCCACGGCCGACCACCACCAGCACCCGCCGCCGACGACGTTGCAGAACCGGTCGCGGTACTCCTTACGCCAGGCCGGGTCATCCGCCATCGCCTCTGACTCGTGCTCGAGCACCAACGGCCCCAGCCCGGCCTCCTCGGTCACCCGGCTGGCGGCGTCGACGACCGCCCGCCACTGCTCCAGGTCAGGCGGCCGGTCGCTGCTGAGCCGGCAGCAGTTCACCGTCGTCAGCAGGGGCTCTCCCCCGTACCCGTTGCCCTCCTCCGGGTACCAGTCCTCGTCGTCGAACCAGGACTCCTCCGCACGCTGCGGCACCAGTGGCGTCCCCGCCGCCTCCTCCACCGCGTCGCGGAGGTCGTTCACCAGCTGCCTGGCGGGGGCTTCCAGCTCCGCCTGGTCCGGGGCGTCGAGCAGAGCCTCGGCGTCCGACCCCTCGGCGGCCGGGTAGTCCTTCCAGTCCACCGTGACGGTCTCGCCGTTCGCGTCCGTGTACGTCGTCGTCGGGGACGGCCCCATCCCGAGCACGCTGCACCCGGCCAGCAGCGCCGACGTGACCAGCACCAGGACCACCGGGAGACGCCGCCGCATCCGCGAAGTCTGTCACCGCGGGCGGCGTCGCCGGCCCAGGGGCGTGGGTGAAAGCGGCCGTGCGTCCGACCTCGGGGCGACGCTCCGTCAGCCTGTCTGCTCGACGCCGGCGCTCGCGCGCTGCTGCGCCATGCGGCGCAGCGTGAGCAGCACGGGGTCGGTGAGCAGGGTGCCAACGACGACCTGCCGCACGGCCCCGGCACGGTCCGCGGGCACGGAGGCGACGTCGGCGGCGGCGACGGTGTCCGCCGCCTCGGCGAGGGCCGCGAGGTGGGCGTCCGAAAGGTCGATGCCGGCGGCGTCCGCGGCCCGGAGCTGGCCCGCCAGACGCGCGACGAGCGGGTCGTCGTCGGCGCACCACTCCCGGGCCGCGACCAGCTCGGCAGCGCGGGCCGCCCAGCGATCGGGCTCCTCGGAGGCCGGCTCACCCTGGTCCGTGCGGTCCTGTGGGCGCCCGTCCTCCCGCGCGAGCATGACGTGCTGCGCCGCCCCGAGGAGCTCGTGCCGGCTGGTCGGCGGGTCGTCCAGCACGGCGAGGACCTCGCGCACCGCGCCCAGCGTCAGGCCGGCGGACTCGGTGAGTGCACGGACGAGCCGCACCCGCGAGACGTGCGACGTGTCGTACACGGCCTGGGTGCGGGCTGTGGCCGTGCCGGCGTGCAGCAGCCCCTCCCGCACGTAGAACTTCAGCGTCGCGACCGGGACGCCGGTCCGTTCCGCGAGACCCGAGATGCGCATGCTCCTCCGTCCGTACCTCTTGACTTTGGAGAGTAGCACTATCCAATATTGGAGAGTTCCACTATCCGTTCGAGTGGAGGTTCCCATGAGCACGCTGACGACCCACCAGCACGAGGGCAGCCTCGCCGTCTTCCTCATCGGCGCGCGGGTGGTCAAGCCCTGGCGCCCCGACGCCTGGCTCCCCGCGTTCGCCGCGATGGGACCGATGCTCGCCGAGCTCGGTCGCGACCCCGACGCCGGCCTCCTCCACGCGCGCACCACGATCGACGCCGACCTGCGTGGGGTCACCGTCGTGCAGTACTGGCGCAGCATCGACGACATCTACCGCTACGCCAACGCCGACGAGCGACGGCACCGCCCCGCCTGGCTCGCCTTCTATCGTCGTGCGCACCGCGTGCCCGGCGCCGTCCAGGTCTGGCACGAGTCGTACGCCGTCCCCGCCGGGCACCACGAGAGCCTCTACGCCGACGCTCCCCGGCCCTTCGGCCTCGCCCGAGCCGCGGGCAGCATCCCCGCGTCCCGCCGCGGCCGCACCGCACGCGAGCGGCTGAAGAACCCCGTCACGTCGGCATAGGCGGCCGGCGGGCACGGTCCCGGCCCTACTCCCCCGCGCCGCTCCGCTGCGCGATCGAGACCAGGTGGGCGTGGGCGTACTCGCACACCAGCGCGTGCCGGTAGACGAGCTGCGGGACGTCCACGTTCGTGTCCATCCAGAGGCTCAGGGCGCCCATCTTCCAGTGCTCGAACGTCTCGTCGTCGGTCAGCACGGCGAGGATGCTGAGGAAGGAGTCGTCGAAGCGCAGCGAGTGGATCGCGCGGCGGAACTCCTCGAGGTTCAGCGCGATGCAGAACGGGATGTTCATCATGCACAGGGCCGTCTGGATGTCGAGGCGCAGCAGGCGGGGGCGACGACGTTCGGGGTCGAGGTCCGGCACGTCCAGCTGGGCGAAGTTCAGGCGCTCGGGCGCCGTGATGTCGATCCCCTCGAGCGCGATGAGCACGTCGTAGACGTTGACGTCGTGCTCGACGACGGCGTTGTCGCCCAGGCCGGACAGCGTCGTCGGGCGCAGCGTGACCGGCTCGATGGCGGCCGGGGTGTTGCGGATGATGAAGTTCACCAGGTTGGTCTCCACCACGAAGTGGCGGATCAGCAGCTCGACGGCGTCCGGCGACACGAACCGGCGCAGGAACCACAGGCACAGCGCGTCCATGGTGGCGAGGGTCATCCACCTGCCGGGGAACACCCGCTTCACGACCGAGAGCACCGCCACCAGCACGCGAGAGACGATCCGCGCGATCGGGTACAGCAACCGCCGGGACGGGCGCTGCTGGTCCTCGATGATCATCCGCACCAGCGGCTTGTCGAGCGGCACCGAGGGGTCGGCGTAGATCGCCTCCCACATGCTCGGGTCGGACCGCACGGGCATCAGATCTCGTCCAGCTCGGTCAGCTGCATGACGTAGAGCCGGGCCACCACCCGCGCGCAGGTGACGATGGCGTCGGCCGCCTCGTCGTCGATCCGGTCGGACGTGAGGATCGCGTCGAGCGTGCCGGTGTGCTCGGCGTCGGCGTCCTGGTGGTAGGCCATGAAGTGCACCTGGTTGTCCGCCAGCCCGAGCACCTCCTGGAACCGCCGGGCCCACACCCCAGCCTTCTGCGCGCCGAGCCCCTCGATGATGAACATCGCGCCGAGGCACCCGACCGGGTTCGGCCGGCTCGCCTCGTGGAACATGTAGCCCGACAGCGCCTGCGAGCCGAGGTTCTTCTGGCCCGCACGCAGCGCCTCGAGCGAGCCGCCGACGGCGACGTAGTCGCGCTCGAGCAGCAGGTGGTCGCGGTGCTCCTCCAGCGCGTGCGAGATGGCGGCCGAGCGCAGGTCGAAGTGGTCCATGTCGAAGTTCGACGCCGCCCGCGCGATCCACAGCGACCCGTCGACCACCTGCTGGCGCAGGTTGTGCAGCAGGCGCTGGTAGTCCGCCACCGTCACGTCGCCGGCGTCGAGCGCCCGCAGGATCGGCACGTCGCCCAGCCGGGCCTCGAAGTCCGCCCAGACGTCGGCGAGCCGGGCGAGCAGCCCCGCCCGGTCCGGCTGCGGCGGGCGGTAGCCCTCGACGGTCCCGGTGCTGGCCTGGGTGCTGGCCTCGGTGCTGATCCCGGTGCTGGTCATCTGGTGCTCCTTCGCGGTGCGACGACGGTCAGGTGGGCGAAGCCGAACGAGAACCGTCCGGACTCGGGGACGGCGAGGAGGATCGTGTCGCCCGGCGCGAAGCGCCCGGTGCGCCACGCCTCCTCCAGCGCGATGAAGATGCTCGCGGCGCCGGTGTTGCCGCACGTCTCCAGGTTGGAGAACCAGCGGCTCGTGTCCATGCCGGGGACGCGCGCGCTCAGCGCGTCGAAGACGACGTCGCGGAAGGCGTTGGTGCTGTAGTGGCAGAGCACGTGGTCGAGCTTCTTGAGGTCGATCAGGCCGCGGTCCACGAACTCCTCGAACTGCGCCAGCCCGGCGGCGGCGAGCTCGTCGAGCACGGCCGTCTCCTGCCGGATCTGCAGCAGGCCGGCCTTCTCGGCGGTGGCCACGTCGTCGTAGTCCTGCCACGTATGGCCCGCGACGGCGGTGGGCCCGTCGAGGCCGGCACGCATGCAGACCTCGTGCTCGTGCGCGAGCGAGACCTGCCGGACCCAGTCCACGCGCAGCGACGGCTTGTCGGGGCGCGGCTGGAACTCCACGATCGCCGCGCCCGCGCCGTCGGACAGCATCCACCGCAGGAAGTGCGCGTCCAGGTGGTCCTCGACGCCCTCGAAGCGCCGCTGGTGCAGCCACCGGCTGGACAGCTCCGAGCCCACCACCGCCGCCCGCGGGTGGTCGCCCAGCCGCACCTTGCTCACCGCCGCGTCGAGCGCCGCGATGCTGGACGCGCACACGCCGCCCGCCGTCAGCGTCTGCATCGGCCCGCCGCCGAGCCGCCCGTGCACCATCGACGCGAACCCCGGCACCAGCAGGTCACCCTGCGTCGTGGCGCACGCAAGCATGCCCAGGTCGGAGGCGGCGATCCCCCGGTCGGCCAGCGCGTCCTCGAGCGCATGGACGGCCAGCTCCTCGTTGAGCTCGGTGGTGCGGCCCTCGTCGTCCAGCGCGTAGTACCGCTGCCGGATGCCGTTGGCGCGCTGGATGCGGGCGCGCAAGCCGTCAGTGCGCTTGTCGACCCCGCCGAGCCGGCGCGCCACGTCCTTGTTGGCTACCGGTTCGCCGGGCAGGTACCGGCCCAGGCCGGTCAGGTACGCGGTCGCTGGCATGGGGGTATTCAGCCACATCCGACCCCGTCGTGTCGCTGGTTTCACAACACCTCGACGTGTGCCCGCCTCTGAACCTCGCCAGGTGGAGCTTTCTCGTCTGCTCGCCGGCGGCCGAGGTGCTCGGTTGCGCCAGCCGGGCGAGACGAGACCTTGAGCTCTCTGCGGACAGTCGCACCCGCGACCGTTCGAGGGAGGTCAGAAGTTGATCGTGTAGCCAGACATCTCAGGATCGTTGAAATTCCGCCCTTTTCGCACTCATCACGAGCGGCCGTGCAACTCGCATGCCACTTGAAACACGGATGTGGACAGTGCCTCACATGTGTCCCGCTGATCCCACGCCAGCGTACGTCACTAGACCTTTGGTGCCTTGCCCGAGGGACGTCCCGCCACCTCTAACCGGACCCTCAGGACTTTCCCTGTCGTGCGATTTTGCTGCGAGCACATTTCTGCAAAGTCGGCGTCCCAGCAAAATTGGTGAGTTCCTCTGCGGCGAAGAACGGGTGGATCACCAGCGTTGGCCCGGGCGAAGAACGCTTCAGTCCAGACCGAGGCTGCCCTGAACCGGAAACCCGTCACCGGGATGAGATTCCGTCGGGGGCACGTACCGCGAATCACGAGGATCGGGCCATTCGTGTGCCGCCACGATCCATGGCCCAGCCTTCTCGAGCTTTCCCTGAAACTTCGGGTTCCGCTTTTTCTTCTCCGCACCATAGGACCACTGCGGCTCCTCCTTCAACCAACCGGCGGCGATGCCCGCGTTCATCTCGTGGATGTTCTGGATCCAGATGGCGCGAAGCAGCATAGGCGACCAAGCCGCCTTGCGAGGTCGAGACTTCCCCGTTGATGGCTTGTAACTCGTCTTTTTCTTGCCATAGTTCGCGCCATAGGCGTAGAGCCAAGAATGGAAGTTCCCGCTAAGGTCGCGGTCGGATAGGCCGTCGACGATGAGGAACCCGAGCCCCTGCTCGTCGATGCAGTCTCGCATCGCGGCGGCATCATTCAGCCAGAAATCGCCGGTGATCTCGGTCGGTCTCTTACCGGTGGGCGGCACATCGCGAGACAGGATGCTGTGCCCCTTCATGTCCCACACGCGTGTCGGCGAGGCATAGTCGAATAGCGTCTCGCCATACTTTGTGCGCGGCGCACCGACCGGCGGGGTTGGGAACTTCTCGTTGAGGATGGCTCGAGAGAACTCCTCGAAATACCAGCCGAACCACTCGCTCCCGAACCATTTAGTGCTACCGTTCTCGCGCATCCAGCGGACGGACTCCCGGCCGTCCCAACGAGTCGGCAACTCCCTGGCCAACTCAGCAACGAGCGCCCGGCCCTCCTCCTCCGCCGTCATCCAAGCTGCGGACTTCGTCCCCGTTCGGCGCTCCGCCCCAGCGAGGATCATGTTGAGGCCCTGTTTCGTGACTGTGCCCGCGGTCGAGACCGCCTTCCGCGTCCACGGCACACCAAACTCGCGGCAAAGCGCCTGGGCGAGCGCGTGCTTATTCGTCGCGGTCCTACGGATCTCCGGCGCGAAATGATCCGCGAGGTCCTCGAGGGTCGCGGCGTACTCCTTGCCTCCTGGACCCAACTTGTACCGCGGCTTTCCGATGAGGTCTTGTAGCCGGTCCACACCCTCCTGCTTGCCCTTCGCGGGCTTGAATGTGGGGAAGGCATGAAGTACCTGTGCCAACGCATCCAGGTCGTCGACCTGTGACTGACGGGACAGCTGCCTGAGGTTCCGTGACGCTGCCCAGAGGAGGTTGTTCATCCCTTCGAGCGTGATCTGGTACTGACGGTAGTGCCAAGACTCGATCCACTCGACGCCGAGCGCTTCCGCGATCTGAGCACCCACCACCGCATTGACCGCGTTGGAGTCGACCTCAAGCCCGAGTGCGGACGACAGCGCAAGCAGCGATCGACGGGGGCCACGAGAACCCGCGTCCTTCGCGTCGGTCATCGCGAACATGCGCGCCGACGCTTCGGCGATGGTCATGGCCTCGCTGAACGTTGGGTCCATCTGCATCCTGCCGACGGCGCGGTCCCGTGATCGGAGCCATGCGCTGCTGGCGTCAGTCGTAGTCACACATGCACCCTGGCACAGCCAGTCGACGTTCGGTAGTGCGCGACGCTGGACAGCCGATTGCGACAACCACTCGGCCACGCTTTCACTCGATAGTGCGGGGCCGGCATAAGTTGGGTTCACATATACGGACGGAGAACATCGAGAACATCGGACTCCCGCAGCCTTTCCATCACCTTCTTCTCGATCTGTCTGATTCGCTCCCTGGTTAGCCCGTAGAATCGTCCGATCTCGTCAAGAGTCATCGACTCCCCCGTGCGGAACCCAAACCGCATCGAGATTATCCCGCGCTCTCTCTCCGTAAGGAGTTCCATCACTCGCTGCAATTGAAGCTTCAGCATCTCGAGATCGATCTGCTCCGCGGGGTTTGGCCCGCTGTCTGCGAGTGCGAGAAGATCTCCCAAAGTTGCTTCACTGCTGTCACTCACAGGCATGTCGAGTGAGACCAGATCCTGCGGCCGACCGAGCCTTAGGCACTCCAAGATCTGGCCCTCGTCGAGCCCGCACGCAGCAGCAAGCTCCCGGACGCGCGGTGGATCTCCGTCGACAGTCAATCGGTCGCGTGTCGCCCAGACCTTGTTCACCCTCTCGACCATGTGCACAGGGAGCCTAATCAATCGTGACTCATTAGCGATTCCACGTGTGATGGATTGCCTCACCCACCATGTTGCATAGGTAGAAAACTTGGTTCCCTGCTGCGGGTCAAACATCTCGACCGCCCTTACGAGCCCGACGGCGCCATGCTGAAAGATGTCCTCATAAGCCATACCGACAACGCCATATCTCTGGGCAATCGAATGGACCAAACGCTGATTGTGCAGGAACAGGCAGATCGCAGCCTCGGCCCGCTCCCCCGTTAGCCTCCCGAATTCACCGGACTCAAGCGGCTGCCCGGCGTCCCCACGAAGGATGAGCGCAAGTCCCACCTCCTCTTTTGCAGTGAGGATAAAGTTCTCCGGTCGCGCGCGCCGCCGGTCGGACTGCATGACGTGCCTTGCGGCGGCGATGGCGTCGGCGACCACGTCGTCGCCCGAGCGCTGCTCCCGGTCAAGATCCAGGTCTAGGCCCGGTGCTGGATCGTCCTCGCCGCGATCGGGCCGCCCGCGCAACTGCAGCCCGGCTTCTGCGATCACAGTCTCCAGGCGCTTGCGGACCTGCACGGATGCGCCAACCGACTCGGCCACCGCGCGGTAGGCATCCCACTCGATCGCACCATCGACGATGAACGGAGCCAAGCCAGAAACGACGGCGCGGAACGCCTGATCCTCACGCCGTGGAGGTTTGTCGGAGGTCGTCATGGGGGCTGTGAACTACCTTTCGTGCGTACGAGACACCCTAGGGCTAGCGTCCGACACCCGTTGGTCCCGTGCATCGCGTAAGCTGTGGCGGACGATTGTTCCATGCCCGCGCTGCGGGACCGTGACTCATGCGAGGTGCTGTGTTCGCCGACGAGGGTTCGCTTTGGCGCCGGGCCGAGATCGCCTGGGCCGACTGGCTGAGTCCCCAGGGCTACAGCGTCTTCATGGCCTCTGACCATCAGTCGAACGCGCCTGGCACCTCTGCGCCGATGCTGAGGGTCGGGGGTCAGTGGCGCCGCGTTCCGGATGTCATGACGAATCGAGCGGGCGTCACCGAGTACTGGGAGGTCAAGTCACGCACCAGGGCCGACGTCGACGAACTCACCGGCCAGCGTGAACACTGGATGTCGTATGACGCTTTCCGTGACTACGTTCTGGTAGCTCAAGGCGGCACCCGCGTGTGGGTGGTGCTCTACGAAGTACCGTCGGGGCTCGCACCAGGGCGATGGCTGCGAATCGACGTTGGGCTTCTTCGCGACCTCGGTCGGCGGGGAACCAAGTATGGCCGTGGCGGGCGGTTGGTCGATGCCTGGACCTGGCCCGTGGACAAGATGCAGGTGGTCAACGGGCCGCCGGTTACGGACGTCGAGAGTGTCGGACTGCTTCCTAACGAAGGCGAGCAGGAACCCCTCCCCGAGGCGGACCTCCAGATCATGGAACGACGGTCGCGGCGGCCAGTGACGGACGCAGCGGAAAACGAGAACCAGAGGCGGGCCGCGGCCGTACTCGGCGACTCGACCGACACCGGTCTCGATGTCCTCTCGAGCACACTGGGACTGCCGCGGCGCCCCCACTACTCAGTCCTCTGCCTCAACCCGGACCAGTCAGTCCTCGACGACCTTCTGGGCATCCTCGAGTACGGCATCAGGCTGTTCGTAGTAACCGACACCCTCACCGCCCCGTCCTCTGTTCGGATGCGTGCGTTCGCCGAGGCCCGAATGCTCGAGTGGGCCACAGCACCTGGTCCCCTCGGTACCACGCGGTGGGTGATCGACGGACAGGTTGACTCTGCGGACGACGCGGAGGTCAACGCCGCCCTCAGTGCGGCCGACGACGTCAGCGGACTCAACGTCAGGCAGTACCGAATCGTGCACGAGCATCCGGACAGCGACGTTATGGTGATGGCGGGTGCCGGCACCGGGAAGACCGAGACGATGGCTGAGCGTTTCGTCTTCCTCCTCGCCACCAGCGGACTCATCGAGATGGAAGAAGGTTCCTCGCCGCATGCCCTGCGTGCAGACGAGATCGCGCTAATCACGTTCACGCGCGATGCGGCCGCACAGATGCGGGAGCGCCTCGCCAGGACTCTCATGCTCCGCCAGCGACTTGCGTCTCGCTGCGCACTGCCGGCACTCGCGTGGCTTATGCAATTGAGCGGCGCGCCCATCTCGACGATCCACTCTTTCGCGAAACGGCTGGCGCAATCAGGGGGTCCGCGGGTCGGACTGAGTCCAGCGTTCTCCGTCTCCGACCGGACCATGGAGTTTCGCGCGCTCCTGGAGCGTGAGCTCTCGCTACCACTCGGGAAACTCCTCCTTGCGCGGCAAGGCAATCAGATACCCGCCGCCTACGAGTGGGAGACGCATGTCAAGGCCGTCTGGGATCAACTTAGCAACAACGGCGTCGATCTCCTTGGCCTCACCGACGGAGTCGCCGACTCCGATGTCGACTGGGGCAGGGTCGGATCAACGGAAAGCACATCGATGGACGAGGTCGTTGCCACGTACACGCGGGAAATTATTCAGAGCCTAGCATCGGCCTTTAGAGAGGACTGCATCAGGGCCCAGGCCATCCCGACCGGTCAGTTAGTTCCCTTGGCAATCGCGAGCCTGCCCAGCACTGGACAATCACCGGCAGCCTCACCGAAGTATCTCTTTGTCGACGAGTTTCAGGACACCGACCGTCTGCAGATCGAACTGATCCTCGGAGTCCGCGATCGGGCAGGGTCCAGGCTATTTATCGTGGGCGACGCCAAGCAGGGCGTATACCGCTTCAGAGGCGCAGCCGGCGACGCGTTCCAACTTTTTCGCACCATGTACGACAGGCGCGACTCCGGCCACCGCGTGGAACACACTCTCACTCGCAATTTTCGGTCTGGCCAGAAGCTTCTTGACTCCCTTCACCCTTTCTTCGAGTCCTGGGCTTCAAAGGACTTATTGACGTACGAACCAGGTGATCGCTTGCTCCCGCAGCTTGGGGCGACTGACGACAGCGATCCTGTTCAGGTTCGGACGGTGGTCAAGTCGCGGACCGTCACTGAGGCCGCCCTACAGGTCGCCATCTGGCGACGCGACCACCCCAACTCGTCCATCGGGATTCTGTGTCGCCGGAATCACCAGGCGATCGAGATCCAGCGCGAGATCCGTGAAATCCACGGTCTCCCGTGCGAAATCCGTGTCGGCGGCGCGTTCTTTGCCAGCCCCGCGGTCCGCGAACTCCGAGTTCTACTCGAGGCGGTGGCCAACCCGGCCGATGACGCTGCCCTGCTGGAACTCTGCGAGACCCGCTGGGCACCGGGCCTCCTCGGTGCCGGGTCCCCAGATCCAGGGCTTGCCCATGCTTGGAACGGCGAGGATGTCTCCGTCCACGATTGGTCTTCACGCCTGTCGACGCTCGCCCAGACCTCGAACGTCATGCGCAACGACCTCGAACCCGTCCGGCTCCGAGTCCGCGCGTTGCGGGAGCGACTCGACAGAGTCCCGACCATTGCCTGGATCGTCGATTGCACCCGTATGTTCATTCCACAGGGCGCGGCCCGCACCACAGTTGCCGACGACGAGACCGAGCGGACGCGGTACGCCCGGTGCCTCGACCAACTCCTCACGCGTCTCGACGCCGAGTTCCAGGACTCCCCCGTGACGCTCGATCGCGTGTTGTCGTGGCTCCGCCTTCAGATCGCTACGAACAGAAGTGAGGACGAAGAGAGTCCAACCGAGAGCGTGTCCGCCAGCGGCGCTATCGTGTCGCTGACCGTGCACAAGGCGAAAGGTCTGGAGTTCGACTTTGTACTTATTCCGCACCTCGCGACGTCCTTCGCACCCTCGCGCTCCCGTGCGACGAATGTCACCGTCCTCGACGGCGGCGGCCCTGGCAAGTTGCCCCGGCTCGCATGGCGGTGGCGACCGGTCGGAAGCACATACTCCAATGTTACGGACCAAGCCCTGTGGAGGCAGGAGCACGCGGCGACAGCGCGCGAGGAAGCGCGACTTCTCTATGTCGCAATGACTAGAGCCGAGAAACACCTGACATTGTTTATGCCACCCCAAGGTCCCGGTGCTGGCGTCGAAACGTGGGCAGATCTCGTCGGATTGGCTGGTCACTAATGGGCGAATGGTCCGCGGTAGCCTTACCCAGCGTCCGCCACGAATATGTCGAGGAGTTCCTTCATTCCCGTGGGACGTCCTGGGGCGCCGTGTGCCATTTGACCGCGACGACATCTTTGGCACGTGAAGCCCGCACACTGGGAGGAGTCGCACATCCCATCGCGTCGCTTATCGATCTCGTCGTCATGCCCGGCATGCCTGGTGATTTGGCACTACCTATTGACTGTTTTCCTTCACCCGGCCGCGGATCAGCGTATGACGAAGCCATCCGCGTGTGGCAAGCCCAGGCGACGGGTCGACGCGTTCGCATAGGCATTCAGTTCGATCAGGAACTGCGCAGTTACGTTCGAAAGCACGCGCCCGGACAACCCGAGGCCAGGGCGCTCCTGGCAGGTCGCCGCGAACTCGCGCGGAGCATCCACAGTCTCACCGCCGCCGGGATCGAACCCTCGCAGTTCCGAACGCGTGACGCATTGACGCGCCTCGCCACCGACTTCTGGTCGTACGCCGAGACCACGATCCCCGGCATCAGCAGCCCTCGGGAACACCTCTGGGTCGACCCCGATGAGGTCGCGAAGGGGAGTACCGCACAAGGCCGAGATGTCCGCACGAGAGTCCTCGACGCTCTCACCAAAGCCTACGGACCCACGACCGGACGTCGCCTGATCGTCCACCATGGCTTCTACTTCTACACGCCGCCACAGTGGGCGATGTTCCAGCTCTTGCGACAGATCGCCGACGTCGACCAAGTCTTCCTTGTCCACGATGACGGCGAGAACCCGTCGTTCGAAACGTGGCGACGCTTCTTTGAGCCGGTCTGGGGCATGCCCACGGCCGTCCGCGTCGGGCAGGACCCGCCCCTCACCCCGTATGCCACGTCTTTCCGCGACGCGATTAACGGACGAGCGGTGGTGGCCGAGAACCTGAAGGGCCTTCGCGTGCTCAACTGCGCGAGCCCTGCAGAACTCGTGCGGGAATGGGCGCACGAGGACACTCGCCAACCGGAGCCTCGCCGGTTCGCGGCGGACGCGCCAACTGTCCAAAGGTTTGCGAGACGGCTTGGACCCACCGGGAAGGAAGCCCCGAGTTTGGCTCAGCTCCCAGTTGGCGCTTTCCTGCTGGGACTCCACGACTGCATCCGAGCGGAGCCCGGCCAGCGGGCGAGCGTCGCGCTCACGGTCGAGACACTCGTCGACATCGTTGCGACCGGGTATCTACCATTCGAACAGGTCTACGAGCCCTCCCAGTTGGCGGCGGCCGTGCGCCGTGCTCAGCAGTACTTCTACGGCTGCGATTCGGGAGACCAGTGGCGAGACCGCGCACGCCACCTAGTCAAGGCGATCGAAATCCACGTCGCACCACGTGGAGCTCGCGAGCCAGGAGCCAACGATGTCGACCGTATTCAGTCCGCAGCGTCCAACCCCTTGAGGCTGGCACCCTGGGCGGATATAACACTCGACGAGGCCCGACTCATCGAGACGGCGATCACAAAGATCGTCGCATTCGCTAACAGCCTTGCCTCACGAGAAACTGTACGGGTGGGTGCACACATTGGCTTCATCCGTAACCAGATCGAACGCGGTCTGCGTGCGCTTGGCGAGTCCGAACGTTCAACCATCCTCGCGAAACTCAATGGTTTCTCAGTTGGTCTTGACCAGCCGCTCGACGCAGAAGGCCTCGCCGACGTTGTGACGATGCTTCTCGGACGAGATGCAGACGTCGACGCGGTCGGTGAGGAGGCGGACCACGAGGGCAGCATCGGGCCGTTGCGCTCGCTGGATGCTCTCGGTCTCCGCCCGGCGGAGGAACCAGTCCACGTCGCCAACCTTTCTGAGGCAAACTTCCCCGCGAGTCGGCCAAGAAGGACTTGGCCTTTCGAACTCACTAACCTCAAGCCAATGAACGATGGCGGGCCAGTCGACCTGATATCAGACTTGCTCGATCTCCGGGAGAGCACAGCCGCGCTAAGCGATCTCTACCTCATGTGGCTCTGTCTTGACGGCGTCGACCCGGATCACGGTCTCACCATCAGTTGGCTCTCCAGGGCCGAGGGCGAGAAGCAGTACGTATCACCCTTGATCGGGCTTCTCACGATTCCTGATGTCAAGAGCGATGATATTCGCGAGGTGACAGGCGGAGTCACAACCCACGCCACGTTGAACGCCGCTCTGAATGATTCGGTCGCGAGGTTGCCGACACCAGCAACCGACGACACTGTGACCGCCGCGGACGTTGCGATGATTAGTCCGTTGGCGGCCGCGTCGGCGTTGGCATGCCCGCGCCGCCACGCGATCCAGTGGATTCTGGGGCCGTCGTGCGGCTTTGAGGCTGACTACCTGCAAGAAATGCTATACGGCAATGCGCTGAACGCACTGATCCGTCAGGGCCAAGCCGACGCGCTCTCTGCACCCAACGCGGCCAACGCTTTGTGGCGCTACCTCACGGACGGGCAACGCCAAAGCAGCCTAAGTAAGGCCGTCGTCAAGCAAGGCAGCCCCAGCGCAGTTCCTGCCTGGCTGTTCACCCTTTCCGGGAATGCCACGAAGACCGACCGACTGAGTTTGGCTTATCAGGCAGCCAAGTCACACAGGCCCCCAAAAGTCGACGACATACTCGGTGGGGATTCAGGTTTCTTGCCTCCGGGTGTCGACGATCCTGAGACCTGCAAGAGGTGTCCAGTGCAAAACCGATGCGCGGTCCGCGTGACCCCTGACTGAGACCGGCCGAACGTGACGGCTTGGCCCACGCGGCGATGGTGAGTTGCCTGACGGCTGGAACCAGTGGCTCCGGCCTGGGTAGGGGTGCAGTGCTGCTCAACTGATCATTCAGACATATCGAGATTAGGAGACCACGCAGATGGCACAGCGAGGGCAGCATGGGACACGGTGGAGGGCTGACCATTGGTACTGATCGCCGGGTTCACGGAGGTGCGCGCGGCGAGCCGATCAGCACGCGCCCGAACCACGACCAAGTGCAACTACGACGTCATCTTCAACGAAGACGGCGGACAAGTTCTTGAACTGGCCACAACCGGCTCGGGCGATCGCGCCAACACGGGGCGACGAAGCCAGACCGTCCAGTTCGACAAGTCAGCGGCTATCACTCTGCTCGGACTCATGGAGGAGGTGTTCGGCGACCAGATCCACGCACCCCTCCTCCGGCCCCCCGGTACTGTCGACGGCCCTGCATCGACGAACGAGCACCAGGCCTCTTTGCCGGTTGAACTCAATTGGCCGACGGGTGGCGTAAGCATCAAGATGCCACCTTGGGCCGGCGGCACGCTGCAGGCGGGTCAAACCCTAGAACCCCAGTATGATGAGCAAGCCGATGGCGAGATGGTCGGTCGTGACAAAGGACCACAGTCCCGCCCGACGCGGGCGGTGGCCAAGGCGATCGAGATCAGCGCAGTTAGTCACGTGACAAGCATTCTGAAACGCGACGGCTGGACGCTGGTCCGGGACTGCCAAGCCGACGGTGTCGGATATGACTTCGAGTTTGCCAAGGACGGCCAGCGTCGGAAAGTTGAGATAAAGGGGATCCGGGGGGACCAACTAGAGTTCAATGTGACCCCCCTAGAGTACTTCGTCGCTCGCAACGACCCCGAGTTCGTACTTGTGGCTGTGACGGGTGCACTCGATGAGCGCAAGCGTCGCGTCCACGTCGTATCGCGCGAAGAACTTGTAGGATCCCCCAGGAGGGCAATTGGATACCGGATCAAACCACCGTCGCACAGGGGGCAATGATGGCCGTCATTCAGTCCTTCCAGCGCGTGCCAGCGACCGGAAGACCCCATCTTTCGACAAGGGTGGCAGAGTTCGACGTTGCCCATGACCCGACTCACGGGCGGCTCATGGTGCTGCGAACCTACGCGCAAACTCGAAGAGCTGGCGATACGCCTGCTCAAGTGATCGATCTCGATCTCAAGGCTGCACAAGAACTCAGAGTGATCCTCAATACGGTCTTCGACATCTGAGGCGATGCGCGGCACAGTGACTCTGACAGGGGATCGGATCTCACCGAGACGGGAGACCCGCCGTGCGCGCGGGCTTGCCCTCAGTTGGCGACTAACCTTCAGGTTGTGGTCGAGCACTGGACGAGCACCACCGCTGGCAGGCACCTGGCAGGTCGCGCAAAGAAGTCAACCGCGCCGGAGGTGTCTCTCCGCCGAGCGCTTCACGCCGCGGGACTCCGGTTCCGGCTACACCCCAGTGTCGCGAAGGGCTGTACGCCCGATCTGGTGCTGCCCCGGCATCGGGTCGCAGTGTTCGTCGACGGTTGTTTCTGGCACGACTGCCCGGAGCACGGTCGCCGCACTCCTTGGACGGGCCCAAACTCCGAACTCTGGGCGCAGAAGATGGAGCAGAACCGTCAGCGCGACGAGCGGTCCACCATCCTCGCGCAGGAAGCGGGGTGGACCGTCGTGCGTGTCTGGGAGCACGAGATCACGAGCGACGTAGATGCTGTGGTCGACTTGGTCAGGGCTGCTTCAGCCGTGGAAGGCCTGGCGCGCCGACGGGAGACGTGACTAACTGGCGTGGATCCGAGCCCCAACCCAGTTGAGCCACAAGCCCGAGGGGCCACCCGTGAACGACGTCTCCCTAGACTGCGTCAAACAGGTCGGAGTCTGGTCCTTCCAGTTCATTGTCTCGCCCCGGGGTCGGGACACCTTGTAAGCCCGCTCAGGCTATGTCCGCGCGCCACCAGCCGTACCGGCGCGCCGGCATCCTAGGCTGCGAGCGTGGCACGACAATACGGCCGGGAGTTCCCCGAGCGGCCGCTGATGGCGGCAATCTCGGACCTCCTCGGCATCCCCCATTTCACCACCGCCCGCGGCTCTACGGTGCGCCGCGACTTTCTCCGGGCCGTCACCGTCGCGCTCGGCATCCCCGAGGCGACCGTTGACGGTTTGTCGACCAAGGACGACGTAATCGTTGCCATGGTCGAGGCTGCGACGCACAGCCCAATGGACCCCAGCCTGTTGTCGGTGGGCGGGACAGTGACGAACAGCGCGTTACAGGCTGTCGTCGACGGGATCACCGTCAACGGGGTCTCGGGGCGCAACCTGCCGCAGGCGGACACGACTCCTCCGCTGGACGACCTGCTGGGTGCGATCGAGTTCGACCCGAGCGACCTGAAGGACGAGCGCGACCGGCGGCTCATGCGGGAGGCCGTCAGAGAGGGCCAGGACCGGTTCCGCACCGCTCTGGTCGACGCATACGGCGGCAGGTGCGCTATCACCGGGTTCGACGCCACCGAGACGCTGGAGGCAGCACACGTCTACCCCTACCGGGGGCCGGCGACAAACAAGGTCAGCAACGGGCTGCTCCTGCGCGCCGACATCCACAAACTGTTCGACCGTGGCGCGGTCGCGGTCCACGAGACGACCTTCGAGGTACTGGTCAAACCGCACCTGATGGTCACAAGCTATGCGGACCTAGGCGGGGGCCGTTGCTTCCTGCGGCTCCCCCACAAGAAGGTCCATCACCCCTCGACCGCGGCCCTGCGCAGCCATCGGGAGTGGGCGGGCCTCTAGCGGGGTTGTGAGCATCTCATCCGGGTTCTCCGATGCCGCCTCAACCGCCTCGACGACGTGCGGGGCGTGCTCGGCGATCTCGTCACGGTGCTCCAGGACGTACTTGCGGAACACGAAGTACGCGGCGCCGACGTTCACGCCGTTGCCGAGCTGGCGGTAGGTCGCGGCGTCCGGCTGCTCCTCCACGGTTCCGTCGCCCAAGACGTGCCTGAACTCGAACCAATCGGGTAGGCCCTGCAGGCGTGCCGCCTCGCGCGGAGTGATGCGGCGCTTTCGCGAGCCAATGATCGATGTCTGGGTAATCGCCACCAGCGCCGGGAGGTACGTGGGGCGCTTCGCCCGGATGCCGGAGGGGCGGAAGTGCATGACCGTATCCCACAGCGAGGTGGGGTCCTGGGCCTGCCACTCGAGCTTGCGGCGCGACGGGGCTAGCCCTTCCAGGTTGTCGTGCCGAGCCTTCCAGGAGTCGATCACCGCGCGGTGCTGCTCGTAGAAGCGGGCGTTCTTGCGCAGGAAATCTGCCTTCCACGCCGGTACTGGTACGGGCGAGGCGTCGATCACGTCTTCGGCCTGTCCGAGGGTACGGAACTCGTCCGCCCAGACCGGGAACCCAGGAAGCTTGCCGCCGTCGAGGCGGTCGACGATCTTGTCGAGCAAGTCGTCCCAGATCTCGATGATCGCCTGGTCCGACTCTGGAAGGACGTAGCGGTCCAGGTGCTCGATCTCGGCGTCGTCCTGCAGCAGGTGGCTGTCTAGCGACCAGTCCAGCGGGTTCCATCCGTAGACGGGCTTGGGAACGACGATCGGAACATCGTCGCGACCGTCGTTTCCACCCTTTCCGATCTTATGCGCCATGATGAAGACCCGCTCACGCACTTGCGGACGGCCACCGAACTCCGGCCCGATCAGGTGCGGCGAAAACACGGCAGGCACCGACGACACCCGGTACCCAGACTCGCGCAGAGTCCGCACGATCGTGGCCCACGTGTCCTTGTGGTTCGGACCGGCCAGGTTGCGGACATTCTCCAAGAGGAGGACGGGCGGCTGGTGCTCCTCGAGGACGCGTGCAATGTTCCAGAAGAGCGTCCCTCGGGTCTCGTCCATGCCTCGCTGGAAGCCCGATTTGGAGAAGGGCTGGCAGGGGAACCCTGCGGCCAGGACGTCGGTGGGAGGGACGAATACGTGAGGGTCGGTCAGCGGGACGATGTCGCCGCTGACGACCTTCTTCTCGTCCTGGAACCCGTCGCGCTGCGGTCGCAGCCAGTTGTAGTCGTAGACGGCGGAGGCGTTCCGGTCGATCTCGGAGGTGAACCAGCACTCGCCACCGAGCGCTCCCAGGGCTGCGTGGAAGCCGCCGATGCCAGCAAACAGGTCAGAGAAGGTGAACGCCACGTGCCGAGAGTAGCTCGACCCACCGACTGCCCCGCGACGACACCCCGTCGAACGAGCGTTCGAGGTCGTCGGTGGGTACCCGCCGAGGTAGCGGTGGCCCGCCCGGCGGCGCCCATCCGAGTCACCCCACCCCGCTCCACGCGAGAAGACAAGGTCGTGCACGTCACACGAGCACGTGCATCTGGCGCACGCCAACTCACGCGTCGTCAGCCGCAAGTACCTAAGCGACGACGGCAGGGGCTGTGCGTCGATGGGGGTAGGGGGCCCCCAACACCCCGCCGCCCGCCGACACGGGGGCGCCCTCGAAACAAAAACATTTTGGGGTGAAAAGAAGGAGAACCCCCCGGCCGGGG
>NZ_JBHTVT010000028.1:30932-51722 GCF_042792795.1 Isoptericola sp. NPDC056605
GTTGTTGTTTTTGTGGTCCCCTTCATCTTGTTGGTTAGCGACTTCTTTATCTTGTGTCTCGGCTGGGTGTGGGGGGGGTTGGGGTGACGCGTCACCCATCGACGCAGCGGCCGCAGTCCTCGGCGTCGCCATCGACTCAAGCAGATTAGGCGTTCAGACGATGCTCACGCCGAGGCCGGTGCGGCTTGCGGGGCGGGGTCCGCTAACGGCGGTTGTCGCATTGCGACGCCGAACAATGGCTTCGTCGGGCCTCTGTCCGCCAGCCTCATTCTCGATGAGCATGCGGCGCTCCGCCAGGGCGCTAGCAACGGCCTTCGGCATTGGGCCACGGGCGGCGGGGATGCGGCCAGAAATGAGGTCAGGCGTCACACCTCGTCGAGGCTGCGCGGTTGCGCGCGCGAGGCGTGCGGTCAGTACCGCGGCGACGTCGTCGGCGTCAAGAAGGCTGCGCCGGGAGACGAGTCGCGGTAGCAGCGTGTCGACGTCGTACCCGTACGCCTCCGCACGCCGCAGTCGCGCCGCGAGGACCCCGAACGCCTCGGACTGCACCGCCCGATCGGCGTCGTCGCGCGAGAGGCCGCCGACGCCGCGCAGAGCGCTACGCACGAGCTCGGTCCAGCGATTGTGTTGCGCGTCGGCGGCGATGGCCTCGTACTCGGCAGCGAGCTGATCGACGCTCGCCCACCGGTTCTGCTCGCTCTCGGTCGCCTGATGTGCTGAGACCTCTGCGCCGGTGTGGTTCAGGACGCCGAAGAGGACGCTGCGCGCGGTGACGTCCGGGTCGGGCGGGGTGGCGTGCAGCGGGTCGGGCCGGTCAAGGGCCACGTAGGCGGTGTTCGCGTAGCGGCCTCGCGTCATGGACACGTAGAGGTTCTCGTGGGTGCTGGCCGGCGAGACGACGACGTGCGCGGTGTCGACGGTCATTCCCTGCGCGCGGTGGGCGGTGACGGCGTAGCCGAGGTCGACGTGTTCGGCGACATAGCCCGCGGGCAGCGCCACGCTCCCCCGCCGTCGCCCCTCGGGGCGGACCTCCAGCCCGCCGTCGAGGCGCACATGTGTCACGGTCCAGCGGTCGCCGTTGCGCACCCATCCGTTCGAACCCATGCGTAGGCGGCGGTCGTTGCGGCGCGTGACGACGACGTCGCCAGCAGACGCGCGCGCGTCGTCGCGCAGGACGACGTCGCGACCGGCCGAGGTCAGGCCGGAGCGGATGCGTTCGGCGCGGGCGCGGTCGTTGAGCTGTCGGACGGTATCGGCGGTCTCGGTCACGAGGATGCTCGCCCTGCCGTGCTCGGTGTCGTGTCGCCAGGCGGTGTAGGCGGCGTCGACCATCTCGTCGGTGCCGCCTTCGCGGATGCGCCCGTGCGACTCGTACTGGTCGATGACGGACGGGTCCCCGTTCCGCAGCCGCAGCGAGGCGGTCTTCTCCCAGTCGTGGACGAACCGGTGCACCTCGGCCAGCCGCGGCGCGTCGTCGCCGCGCGCCGAGACCAGCATCGCGAACGCGCCGCCCGCGTCCACGGACTGCAGCTGAGCCGGGTCGCCGACGAGCACCACCTTCGCGCCGACCTGCACCGCGCGGGACGCGATCGTGTCCAGGGCGCGGGTAGACGCGAGTGTGGCTTCGTCGAGGATCACCAGCTGGCCCGGCGCAAAGTCTGTGCGGCCGCGGCGGTGGTCGTAGATCCATTTCGCGGTGTTGTCGCACGGGATCTGGAGGTCGTGGGCGAGCATCTGAGCCGCCGCGGCCGACGGCGCCATCCCCACAACGCTCCCCCGCCCGTGCGCCGAAATCCACCCCGCCGCGAGGGCGCACATCGACGTGGTCTTGCCTGTGCCGGCCGGGCCCACGAGCACATCCACCCGCCGACCCGACGCGAGCAGCTGCGCGACAGCGCGAGACTGCTCGGCCTCGAGCCGCACGCCGTCGGGCGTCCGTCCAGCGACGACGCGCGACGCCGTCGTCCGTCCGACGACCGGCCCACCAGCGTCGTCGGCCAGGCGCAAGAGGCCGTCCTCCATTGCGAGCAGCTCGTGGCTGGTGAACTTCTCGCTGTGTCGCGGGCGCAGGGTGCTCGTCCCGTCGGGTCGGCGCATCGCCGCGGGGGTGCTGGCCAGCTCACCGGGCGTGAGCTGGACGGAACGCCGCGTGGCGGCGTCCACCACGAGCGCCACGACCTGCTCACGGTCGGCGGCGGTCGCCATCCTCCATCCCATCGTCTGTCGGGAGGCCTCGGCCCACAGATTCCAGTGGGTCCAGGTGGCGCGCTTCTGCGAGACGACGTCGACGACCTGCGCGGCGACGTCGTCGACCAGGTCCGGTGGAACGGCGTCCGCGCCGAGGACCGGTACGGACCCGCCGAGTGCCACGCGCCGCGCCCAGGTCGTCGGCTCGCTGCCGAGCAAGGGCTGTGCGCGACGCCGCCAGTCCGCGGTCAGCCCCGCCAGGGAGTGGATGGTCTTCTCGGGGCGCGTCTCGAGCGTGGCCTGCGCGCGCAGCTTCACGACCTGCCTCGCGGACGGCCGGCGCCCGTGCGACGTGACGAACTCGTCGATGAGGCGCCCCTTGACGACCTCGATGTCCCGGCTGCGGGCGGAGAACTCCGCCAGCAGCTCGTCGGGGACGCCGGCGACCTCCCATCGCGTGGACCGTTCGGGCCTGCGGTTGCGCCGCTCCCACCCGACCCCGAACGTGTTCGTGAGCCGGTCGGCAAGAACGGCGTTGTAGTGCTCCGACAGCGCGACGACCGCGTGGTGCAGGGCGCGCGAGTCCAGCGTGCGCCACTGCCCGTCGTGAGCGGCCTTGACCTTGTTCGAGACCACCAGGTGCGTGTGCAACTGCGGGTCGTTCGCCCGCGAGTCCCAGTGGTCGTACGCCGTCGCCGCCACCCCCACCACCGGGACCTGCGCTACTCCCCCGTGCCCCGTGCGTGTGGCGGCGACCTCCCGCTCGAGGAAGTCCAGCACCTGCGCGACGGCGTCGTGGTGCGCAGCGACGATCAGCTCCTGCGTCGTCGCGTCCGCCATTCCCCACAGCACCGACACTGATTTCGGCACCGAGAACGTCAGGTCGAACCCCGCCGTCGCCGTCTGGCTCCCGCGCGCCGCCTCCTGAGCCTGGATCCGCGCCACCTCGGCATCGAACTCCGTCGCCGGCAGCGAACGATCTAGTCGGTGAACGCGACCGGCCGCTCGGTCTGCCGCCGATGGGTACTCGCGGAACGGGCTCCCCAGCGGCTCACCCGTCACCGGGTCCACTCCGTGGCCCAGCAGCGCCTGCAGCTGCGACGGCGTCACCGTCATCCCCTGCTCCAGGGCACCGTCACCGAACTGCGAGACGCCGCGCCCCATCCAGACGCCGGGCGGCGTACCCGCCTCCGTGAAGTACCGCGTGAACGCGGACGCCTGCGGCTCGTGCCCGTCGCCAGTCACGACCGACCGCAGCAGGTACGCGTACCCCTGCCCGGCCGAGATCACTCGTAGCGAGACCGTCACACCTGACAGGTGTGCAGTTCACCCCAACGCGGACCGTTCGCCGGAGTCGGCGCAGCGATCACCATGCCGCGCCGGAAGTCAGTTTCGATTCAAACCATGCGTCCGCGAATCCAGGGCGACCTTGAAGTGGCTCTCGGCCTCGTCGATCACCCGTGTCGGTGTTGACGGGTCGAACACCCGCAGCAGAGAGAAGCGGAAGCTGGTCGGGTCGATGGTGCGCAGTTCGACGTTGCCACCGTGGCCATTGGTCGCGTAGGCGGTCCAGCGCTGCCGAATGCTCTCCGCGCCATCGGCCTTGCCGACGTAGTGCCGACCGTCGCGGGTATCGGTGATCAGGTAGACACCGACGACGGACGCCAGCGCGGTGCGCCACGCGGCGTAGCGGTGCTCGCGCATGACCGCCTGGAGCTGCGCGTGGTCGAGTATGAGCCGGTCGAACCCCGGAAACGGCACCGGCTGCGCGTCGGCGATCTCCATCACGGGGTAGCCCGCGGCCGTGGGGCCGTTGAGCCGCCACGTGCGCGGGGACCGCCACCCGATCACCAGCCGGTCCCTCAGGTCCGCGAGTCGCTCCGACACGACCAGGTCGAAGGTGCGGAACGCGCCGTCGTTCGAGACCTCGCCGCGGTTCTCGAGCACCGACCACAGGCGCGCCCGATCGCCTCCCTCGCGGACGAACACCACCCAGATGGCGGGCGGTGCGGCAGGGAAGATCCGGGGAGTTGCCGACTGCCGGCGGGTGTACGCGAGGATCTCCTCGTCGGTGGAGTCGGCATGGATGCCGGGCAGGCCCGTGGCCTCATGCTCCTTGACGTACGCGTGCCGGATCACGAGCGCCCCGTGGGGATCGATACCTCCGCTACGCAGGATCGGGTCGAGCGTCAGCGGCATCAGTGCAGGTCTCCAAGAAGGCTCGACATCTCAGTCGACCCGCGCTTCGTCACCGGCGCCCTGGCGGCGACGGGCCCGGTCGGCGAGACCACCGAAGAACCTGCTGGTGGCCTCGCTCGCACGGGCGACGCCGTCGGTCCCTGCGTCGAACGCCTTGACCCGCAGATCGCTGGTCTTCTCGGCTGCCTGGGCACTCCGCCGTCGTGCGGCGACGAGCGCATCCTGCCCGGATCCGACCGCCTGGTCCCGGGTATCCACAAGGGCGGCGAGCCAACGACGCGCCTCGGCGGTCTCCGACTCGGTCACGAGATCGAGGCGCCTCTCGAGCTCAAGGACAGCACCAACCACGTCGTTGCTGGCGCCCACGACCTTCGGTGACGCGAACGGGTTGAAGAGCACCTTCTGGTTGGCCCTGCTCGAGGCTTCGTTCATGCGACCGACGAGCTGGCCGCACGCAGAGCCGATCACGTCGAGGCGCTTCTGACGCGCCAGGCGCAGCCCGGCACGATGCCGGTCGAGTTCTTCGGGGTTCGCATCGGCGACGCGGTCGAGCTCGAGGACGTCGATCGCATCCTGCACCTGGACCGAGCGGGCGATCACCGCGAGCCATTCCGCGACGGAGGTGCGGGCACCCTGCGTCGCCTTGACCAGGTCTCCGAGGTCCTGCTCGGACTCGAGCCCGTCAGCCAGCGCATCGAGCCGCCGCACCGCATACGCCTGAGTGCTGGCAATGGTCGCCGCACCGCCCTGGATCTTCGACCAGGTGATCTCCGGAAGCCGGCCGACCTCGTCACGGACCGTGATGGCGTCGTCGACCAGGAGGGACACCCCGATCATCTCGGCGAGAACCCCGTCCTTCTGCGCACGCAGGATGTCGTCGACCTTCTTGTCGATCTGCGCGAGATACTCACGGAGCTCATCGATCGACCGCTGCAGCTCGCGCTGGGCCATCATCGTCCCGATCGAGGCGAGAGCTGCAGGGTTCGCGAAGAGTGCGGCCGGCGAGTTGACCACCTGGATCCAGGACTGCACGTCGCCGGGCTTACCGATCATCGCGTGACTGATCGCCGGGTTGTCCTTGGTCGCCTGCAGGCCGAACTCGCGGACCTTCGCCGCAGATTCCTCCGTGAGCTTGAGCCAGCGTCCCGACTCGGCCGCGATCTGTCCGCCAGCCTGCAGAGCCAGGCCGCCGAGGCCACTACCAGTGTGGACACCTTCCACGGCCACCTGCGCCAGAGGCCGCGAGTCCGTGACGACGAGGTCGATGTCGAGCAGGAACTGCTCGATCGTATCTTCCGCACCGACGACAGCGAGACCGCTGCCATCACTGACCAGCTCAAGCTCGGCGCCCACGGGTCCTCCTGTTCGTATGCTGCCCGAAGCGTAGGACTTCTTCGAGGACGTCGACGCCTCCTAGCTCGCGTACTGCCCCCTCCCCGGGTGAAACTTTGACAGCAGGTCACCGCAGCACGTGAGCGGCGAATGCGAACGCCTGTGAGCACGCCCGGGCGGCGTTCAGAGATCGCCCGGTGTCATCCACGGCTTGGCCGTGTAGCAGTACCAACCGGTCAGCTTCAGGTCGTCACGGTAGACGACACGGTTCACCTTGCCCTTCGCGTTGGCCACGACGCGCCACGGTTCGTCGACTCCGTGCTCGGCAGCGAAGGCGAGGTAATCGAGCACTGCGGCGCGGCTCGTGTCGGCGTTGAGAACGATCGTCTGGGCACCGTGCTGCCAGGACAGCCACGCCTTGCCACCGAACGTGCCGACGTCGCCGATCGTGGCGGCGCTCGAGGTCTCAGTCCAGTCCTTGAGGAGCGCGTGCAACTCGCCCGTTGTGGTCACGATCGCGCCGCGCTCGATGAGGCCGTCAGACGGCGTCACGGGCGCGGGATGAAGGGTGAACTCCGCCTTCGCCGCTTCATCCTTGACCCGGGCGTAGATCGCTTGCTTGAGCGCGTTCGTCACGCCGCGGGCACTCGGGAGAAACCTGTTCCAGCCGATGAAGCGGGCCCCGTACTCTTCCCCGACGACGACCTTCGCAACCCTGTCATCGGCGACAGCAGGCTCGGCCTCGACGAGATCCACGCCCATCTTCCTCACGGCGTCGATCACGCCAGCACCGTTGAGGAGGACCAGGCGGACATTCTCGGAGAGGAGCTGCTGGCGGAGGAACTCCTGATCAGCAGCAACGAGCTTCTTGCGGACCGTCCCGGGCAACTTGCCAAAGACAGGGTCGGTCGCCCACTGAATGAGATCGAGGTGGCACGCGGTGCCGTCGAGGTACGAGGCTCCTACCGTCGTCTGCAGCAGGTTCTCCGACGGCTTGAAGTAGGTCCAGTACGGGTAGTGCTGAAAGTACTCGTAGCACTCGGTCAGCACTTGGGCGACCTGCTCGTCCGTCGCCGTCATGAGCGTCTCGACACCGAGAGACTCATAGGTCGCGAGCCGGCGCGGGTCCACCGGCGCACCGTGGTTGGTGACGAACTCTTTCTTGCTCGGATTGAAGCCGAGGGTCGCCACGGTGGCCGTGCGCACATCGCCAAAGACGACGATCGGAGTGGATCCCGGCACGACCGAGCACCCGTCAGGGACGGGCTGCCGGATCCGGTCGGCGACATAGGCCGGCACGTGCACCATCGAACGATCGTATGCTCCGGGCGCAGCCCAGGACGGTTGAAGCTCGGCAACTCGGGCGAGCGACGCGCCGGGTTCGAAAAACCAAGGGCCAGGCCGCACAGATAGAGGGGCTTGACCACTCACCTGGGGGACGCACACAGGCCGAGCGTTCGACAGGTCAGCAACGATCGGCAGAACGAGGTCAGACTCGTGGGCGTGAGCAGCCGAGCGCGATCGTGTGCTGTCCGACGTCGATTCCCTCGCCGACTGGCTCCGGCGCAGGGAACGAGACGTCCGGCGAGCACGGGCCCGCGCCGAGCTGGACCGCATCGCCCGTGTCACCGCGCGGGCTCCTCGAGACCTGGCCCGAGCGATCGCCCAAGTCCTCAAGGCGGGAAGGTCGGTCGGGTAGGCCGCGATCCTCGACCAGGCTGATACGGCACCGCCGCCACACCTGACGGTCAGGGAGGGCTCCTGCCGGACGGCGGAGTGTGTGCCCGCCGACTCGTCGCTGCCCGCGGTCCGACGCCCCATGCGAGGGCTGGCGACGTCCGTGGTTCTGGCCTAGCCAAGTTCACCCGCTCGCGTGGGGATGCATGTCCGTCGGCGGCCCTATTCTTCGGCTGCGCCACGGGTTCCCGGAGCGTGCCCTGAGGGCCATCGATGGCCCTAACAGCGGAGGTACTCGTGGGACGTGCAGGACGCATCGTGGCCGCAGCGGTGGTCTCGATGTCGATGGTGGCGGCTTCGACGGCCCCAGCGCTTGCCGACGACGCTTCCGGACTCCTAACGGTCGTCGTCGACAAGGACTGTTCACAGGTCGCCGCGGACGACTGCGACTTTGTCCGGCCGTGGGTGACGGTCGAGGACGCCGACGGCACGGTTCACGGTTCGGGCTGGCTCTACGACGGCACCTGGTTGCCGTCCGATGGCGTGCAGGCCGCGAACGCGTACTCGGCCGACGGCCTCGAGCCTGGCGACTACTTCGTCACGGTCCGCGACGAGGCTGACGATGCCGTGGCCGCCGATCATGTCCCGGTCACGGTCGGGGACGGGTCCCAGCTGCTGCGGGTGGACTACCAGCCGCAGCCCAGCGCTTCCGTCACCGTGCGCGTGACGGGAATCGACGGTGATGTCTGGGGCATCGGAACAGCGAACCTCGAGGGCTCGGACGGGACGGTACGTGCCGACTACTGGGGGATCTCGTCGGCGGAGGTCTACACGTTCCGGACCCGAGTGTTCGGGCAGTGGCGCCTCAGGGTCGACGCCAACGCGGGCCGGGTGGGCTACCTTCCGACCTACTATCCCGGCGTCGCCGACGCCGACGCCGCCGAGCTGATCGACATCACGCCGGGGGCGCAGCTCGACCTCTCGTTGGAGGCGCTCCCGGGAGGGCGGATCACCGGCCGGATCGACGGCCCCACGCTCGATCCGCAGTTCGCCCGGGGAGTGACCCTTTACACGACGGACGGGCGGCACGCGTACGACGCGGACGCATGGCCGACCGGGGCAGGGGGCGGCTACGTGATCTCAGGGCGGTCGCTCGACCGTGCCGGGATCGCGCCGGGAAACTACCTCGTGAAGTTCGACGGCGGAGAAGGCTTCGCCTCAAGGTTCTACGACGGTGCCGGCGGGTCGCTCGGCATGAACGGCGCCACGCCGGTGGCCCTCGTCGGCGGCGAGATCACCGAGAACGTCGACGTCACGCTCACGGCATGCGGCTCGATCTCGGGCCGGGTGACCGGGCTCGACGGATGGCCCCAGATGAGGCTGTGGGGCATCTCGGCGACGAACCTCGATGACGACTCGTCGAGCCGGTCGAGCTCGCGCGACGAAGACGGCACGTTCGAGATCACCGGGCTTGCTCCCGGGAGGTACTCGGTGTCCGCCGAGGGCTTCAGCTACGACCCCAAGATCTCGGCCACCTACTACCACGGCGGGGACACGACGTCCGGGAAGACCGTCACCGTCCAAGACTGCGACTCGACCGTCACGGGCGCTGACATCGCCGTGACCATGACGAACACCGTGCGGCCGACCCTCTCCGGTCCGCCGACGGTCGGCACCGCGCTCAGTGTGAAGTCGGGAATATGGAACGTGCCGAACGCCACCTACGCCTACACCTGGCTCCGGGACGGCGCTGCGATCCAAGGCGCCACGTCGTCGTCGTACCGGCCGATCGCCGCAGACCTCGGACACCAGCTCTCCGTGAGAATCACGGCGCGCCACGACGGCTACCGTGACGCGACGTCGACGACCGCTCCTGCCAAGGTCCTTCCCGGCCCGGCGCCCCGCGCGACGACCGCGCCGACCTTCGGCGGCAGCGCGAAGGTCGGGTCGCTCCTGACCGCCATCGCAGGCAAGTGGTCGACGAGCGGCATCACCGTTCGATACCAGTGGCTCCGGTCCGGGAAGTCCATCGCAGGAGCGACCGCGTCGAGCTACCGGGTCACCACCTCGGACGTCGGCGCACGCCTGAGCGTGAAGGTCACTGCGACCAAGGCCGGTTACACCAGCGCCTCGGCGACCACGGGGTCGACCGCGGTCGTGCCGAAGGTCAAGCCGACCGTCACCGGGACACCGGCGGCCACGACGATCCGCCGCACGACGACACCGAAGGTGGCCGTCGCCGTCAAGGCCGCCGGCGTCACTGCACCCGTCGGCACCGTCACCGTCAAGGTCGGCACGACGACCAAGAAGGTGTCGCTCACTGCGTCGAACAAGGGCAAGGTCGTCGTGTCCCTGCCCAAGAAGCGTGGTCCTCGGACGTACCCCGTCACGGTGTCGTTCACCCCCTCGTCGACGGCCGCGAGGTACCTGACCGCGGCCAGCGCCGGGGCTCATTCGATCAAGATCCTCTGAGACGCGCGCGGATCGGCCGCTAGGGTACTTCGCATGCGAAGTGACGACACGTCGACGGTCGAGTCCGAGGAGCTGCGGATCCAGATCCCGGCAGGCGGGTGGGTCGTCGGCACGGTGCGCAAGCTCGCGGACGAGTCGCCCCGCGGCGTCGTGGTGATCCACCCTGCGACGGCAGTGCCCGAGCGCCTGTACACCGGCTTCGCGGAGTTCCTCGCCGAACACGGGTACGTGGCCGTCACGTACGACTACCGCGGCACGGGCCGGTCGGGCAGCCCGCGCGAGCATCGCGGCCTGCGGATGCGGGACTGGATGTCCGACGACGTCCCCGCGGTCGCGGCGTGGGCGCGCCCACGGTTCGGCGACGTGCCGCAGCTGGCCATCGGGCACAGCATCGGCGGGCACGCGCTGGCGCTGGGGAACGGCTCGCGAGGCCTGGCCGGGTTCGTCACGGTCGCGTCGCACGTCGCCGCGACGTCCACGATCCCCGACCGCGCCGAGCGGGCACGCGTCCGGATGATCCTGCGGGCGCTCGGGCCCGCGGCGGCGCGGTTGCTGGGCTACGTCCCCGGCCGCCGCATGGGCCTCGGGGAGGACATGCCCGCCGCCGCGATGCTCGAGTGGAGCCGCTGGTCGACCATGCCGCACTACTTCTTCGACGACCCGACCATGACCGCCACCGAGGACGCCGCGCGCGTCACCGGCGACGTCCTCGCCGTCGGGTTCACCGACGACCCGTGGGCCACGCCCGCGCAGATCGACGCGATCACCGACCGCCTCACCGCCGCCCGCGTCGAGCGACGCACGTGGAGCCCCGCCGACGGCGGCGTGGAGACGATCGGGCACCTGGGCTTCTTCCGCCGCGGCCTGCGCGACACGCTGTGGCCCGAGCTCCTCGCCTGGCTCGACGCCCGCGCCGAGGCCGCGCCGACGCAGGAGGACGGGAACGTTCGCTTCCGCGCCAGGAAGCCGCGCCGATGACGCGCCGCCCGCCGCGTCTGGTGTTCCTCACCATCGCGGCGGAGCGCCAGCTGCGGCGCTGGATCGCGCGGCGCGGCGCGCACACCGCGGGGAACGGCGGCCAGGGAATCGGCGCCCCCGCCGCCGGCGTGCTGCTGCACCTCGCCGACCACCCCGGCGCGACGGTCGGCGAGGTGACGGCCGCCCTGGAGGCCTCCCCGGCCGGCGCCAGCGGCCTGCTCGCCCGCATGGAGCGCGCCGACCTCGTGCGCCGTCGTGCCGACCCCGACGACCGCCGCACCGTCCGCCTCGACCTCACGCCCACCGGCACCGCCGCGCTGGACGACGTCCGCGCAGCCCTCGCCGAGGTCAACGACCGCCTCACCGACGGCTTCACCGACGACGAGCTCGCCACGGTCGCCCGTTGGCTCGAGCACGTGAGGCACGCCCTGGGGTGAGGGGGGACTACTTCACCGCCCCGGACGTGATGCCCGAGATGATCTTGCGCTGCGCGACGACGAAGACGACCAGCAGCGGCAGGCTCATGAGGATCACGTACGCGAAGATCAGGTGCCAGTTGTCGAGGTAGAGCCCCGCGCTGGCCACCTGGAACAGGTTGAGCGGCAGGGTGTCGAGCCGCCCGCCGACGACGAAGAACGCGTAGAAGACGTCGTTCCACACGTACAGGCAGATCAGGATCGTGGCGGTGGAGAGCACGGGCACGAGCAGCGGCAGGATGATCGTGCCGAAGACGCGCAGGGGCCCGGCGCCGTCCACGCGGGCGGCCTCCTCCAGCTCGTGCGGGATGGTCCGCACGAACCCCGTGACGAAGAAGATCACCGTGGACATGTACATGCCCATGTAGACGCCGATCATGCCGATGGCCGTGCCGGCGAGGCCGAGCTGGCGCAACAGCAGCACGATGGTCACGACGGCCGGGGGCAGCACGATGCCGCTGATCGCCAGGGCGTAGAGCACGGCATAGCCGCGGGTGGTGCGACGGGCCAGCACCCAGGAGGCGAGCGAACCGAGCACGAGCACGCCGATGACGGCGGGCACCATGATCAGCAGGCTGCCGAAGAAACCGGCGGGCACGCGGCCCTGGTCCCAGACGGCGGAGAAGTTCTCGAGGTACTGCCACGTGGTGGGCAGCGAGAGGTTGGGGTTGAGCGCCTCGGCCTGGGTCTTGCCGGCCGTGACGACGACGATCCACAGCGGCATGCCGATCAGCACGACGACGGCGAGCAGCGCGGCGACGGGCTGGACCCGACGCCAGCCCCCGGTCCGCCCGCCGGTCGGTCGACGCACGGTGCGGGTGCGGGTGCGGGTGCTCAGGTGAGCGGTCTGCGCGGTCACAGGACTTCCTCCCGCTTGCGAAGGGTGCGGATGACGGGGAACGCGAGGGCGACGACCACGACGAACAGGACGAGGCTCATCGTCGTGGCCTGCGCGAACAGGCCCTGGCCGAACGTGCGGAAGATGAAGATGTTGAGCAGCTCGGTGGTGCGGGCGGGGCCGCCGCCAGTGGTGGCTTGGACGATGTCGAAGCCGTTCATCGACCCGAGCAGGGCGGTCGCGACGTTGAACGTGATGGCCGGCGCCAGCAGCGGGAAGCGGATGTCGCGGAACGTGCGCCACGCGGAGGCGCCGTCGAGGCGGGCGGCCTCGAGCACGTCCTCGTTGATGGTCTTCAGCCCGGCCAGGTAGATGAGCATCGACAGGCCCATCCACTTCCAGGAGTGGATCAGGGCGACGACGAGCAGCGTCCACGTGGTGCTGCCCAGCCACGGGATCGTGACGTCGGTGCCGAGGAGGGTGCCGAGGACCCCGTTGACCGCGCCGTCCGGCTTGAGCATCGCCTGGAAGACGTAGCCGACCGCGAGCGCCGACATGATCACGGGGATGAAGAACATGACCCGCGCGAACCGGTTGACGCGGGTGTCGCGCTCGAGGAGGAGCGCGAGGAGCAGCCCGAACAGGTTCTGGAAGATCGCGACGAGCACGGCGTAGACGAGCGTGATCCGCAGCGAGGCCAGCAGCGTGCCGCTGCTGAGCAGGTCGGCGAAGTTGCGCAGCCCGACGAACGAGATCGAGGACTTGAAGCTCGACCAGTCCGTGAGCGCGTAGACGAAGTTGAAGATCGTCGGGACGAAGAAGAACACGCCCAGGACGACGAAGGCCGGCACGAGGAACCACGCGGGGTGGTTCTTGCGGGTGCGTTCGTCCCTGCCGGGCGCGGCGCGCCGGGGCTTCGCCGCCGGGCGGGCCGGGGCGCCGGTGCTGAGGGTCGCGGTCATCGGTGCATCACCTTTCAGGGGTGCCGGGGCGGGCGCACGCCCGCCCCGGCACCGCGGCTGGTCTCAGGCCGGGATCAGAAGCCCTCGACGCCCTGGGCGCGGGCGAGCTGGGCGAACTGGTCCTGGGTCTGCTGGGCGACCTGCTCGGGCGTGGTGGTGCCCTGGATCATGTCGGCCAGGTAGATGTACAGGTCGGGGTTGGCCACGGCGAGCGACTGCATCGACCCGACGGAGTCGGCGAGCGAGGCATGGACGTCCTGCAGCGCCTGCGGCACGCCGTCGGGCGTGGGCACGTCGGGCTGGAGCGAGACGGTCTCGCGGTCGGCGACGAAGTCGGCGTAGCCGTCCCCGAGCCAGAACGACAGCAGCTGGCGGGCCGCGGCCTCGCGCGTCGCGTCCCCGGTCTTGAACGCGACGAGCGCGTTGGACTGGTCGGGGATGACGGTCGCGACGTTGCCGCCGGGCGAGATCGGGAAGAACCCGATCGTGTCGTCGAGCTCCGCGGTGTCCGCCTTGGCCTGGAGCTGGCCGAAGAACGAGTTGACCTGCACGGCCATGGCCGCGTCGCCGGCGAGCAGCGCGTCGGCCTGGTCCTCCAGCGTGGCGGTCTTGATGTCGTCGTTGAACAGGCCGTCGTCGATGAGGCCCTGGTAGGTCTCGATCGCGCCGAGGATCGTCGGGTCGGTGAACTTCTCCTCGCCGGTGTTGACGCGGTCCCACAGACCGTCGGCCGCGGCGTCGGCGAGCTGCACCTGCACCCACCACTGGGTCGCCCACCGGTCGCCGGCCATCTCGAAGAACGGGGTCTCGCCCTCGCCCTTCAGCGTGCGGCCGAGCTCGACGAACTCGTCCCAGCTCTTCGGGGTGTCCTCGATGCCGTGCTCGGCGAAGACCTTCTTGTTGTAGTAGACGCCCTGTACCGCCGGGCTCGTGATCAGCGCCGCGTACCGGGTGCCGTCGAGCGTGCCGGTGATGTCCTTGACCTCGGGGCTGTAGGAGTCGAGCCAGGGCGCGTCGTCGAGCGGCTGCAGGTTCGTGGGGGCGTTCAGCGCGGTGAGCATCGACGCCGTCGGCTGCCAGAACGCGAGGTCCGGCTTGTCGCCGGTGGCGACCTTGGTCTGGATGCCCTGCTCGTACGGGTCGGGGATCGTGACGATCTCGACCTTCGCCCCGGTGGCCTCCTCGAACGCCGCCGTGACCGCCTCGGGCACGGTGTTGGAGTTCTGGGCCGCCCAGATCGTCAGGGTGGTGCCGGTGAGGTCGGCGGTCTGCTCCGGCCAGTCCGCGGCCTGGGTGGCGCCCCCGTCGCTGCCACCGCCCGCCGTGGGGTCGCTGCAGCCGGTCAGTGTCAGCGCCGCCACTGCTGCTGCGGCGGCCGCGCCGGTCAGATACTTCTTCATATCAGCTCCTCGGAACTCGTCCGGCGTCATCGACGACGCCGGGACCTGGCTGGACGACGGTGGTGCTACCGCACGTCCTGATGGCGGATCCTCAGTACTCGCGCAGCCGGCTCGCCCGAGGCCGCACGCAGCCTCAGGCGCCCGTCCTCGGCGTGCGCCTCGAGCCCGGACGCCGGGCCGTCGGCGGGGTAGACCGTCTCGACGGCGCCCTGCGGCACCGGGACGGAGATCTCGGGCTCGTCCCCGCCGCGCCACCAGACGGCCAGCACGGTCTCGTCCGCGGTGGCCCGCCCGACGGCGACCCAGGGCGCGTCCCAGTCCGGCAGGCCCAGCGGCCACACCGGCACGGCGCCGCGCGCCTCGTCGTCCCAGGCGCGCGCGGCCCGCACGCCCTCGGCCACGAGCGCGCGCTGGGCCTCGTCCATCCCGTCGAGCTGCCCGGACAGGTACAGCCGGCCGGACAGCCCGGTCACCATGGTGAAGACGATCTCGGCGTCGGACATGGACGGCTGCGGGTAGGCCCAGTTGCCCGCCTGCTCGGGCAGCACGGCCACGAGCGCGCCGGCGGCGACCGGCGGGTAGCGCAGCGGCTCCTGCTGGTCCGTCGTCGACTGGAGCTCCAGCCGGGACAGCAGGCCGTTGTCGGCGCGCATCGCCCCGGACGCGCAGTTCTCCACGACCAGGCGCGGGTGCCGGGCGAGCACGCCGTCGAGCCAGGTCAGGTACGCCCGGGTGTGGCGCAGCAGCCCGTCGCCGACGCTGTCGGCGTCCCGGTCGGTGCCGGGACCGGGCGTGACGTTGTAGTCGAGCTTGAAGTAGCCGACGCCGTGCTCGTCGACAAGCCGGTCGACGACGTCGTCCAGGTGCTTGCGCGCCTGCTCGTCGCGCAGGTCCAGCAGGTACCGGCCGTGCTCGACGATCCGCGTGCCGTGGCGCTGCAGGAACGCGTCCTCGGGGAGCTGCGCCGCGAGCGGGCTGCGGACGCCGATCACCTCGGGCTCGAGCCACAGCCCGGGCACCATGCCGGCGGCCCGGATCGCGTCGAGCACCCGGTCGAGACCGCCGTCGGGGAACCGCACGTGCGACGGCTGCCACTCCCCCACGGAGTCCCACCAGTCGCCACCGTCGTCGTACCAGCCGGCGTCGACACAGAAGTAGTCGGCCCCGACCTCGCCCGCCGCCGCGATCAGCGGCAGGAGCTTGTCGGTCGTGGGGTCGCCCATGAGCGTGTTCATGTAGTCGTTGAAGACGACGGCCCCGGCGGCGCGGGCCGGACGACGGTCCGCGCGGCGGTGGCGCGTCAGCTCGCCCACCGCGGCCTGCCAGTCGCCGTCGGCCCAGGCGACCGACACGGGCACCGAGGCGAACTCCTCGCCGGGCCGCAGGCTGCGCAGCCAGGCGTGGTCGGCGTCGGTGGGGCCGAGCAGGCCCAGCACCAGCGCCTCGCGGTCGTCCGCGCCGAGCCGGACGCCGAGCTCCGTCCGCCACGGTCCGGGGTGCTCGACCTGCCACGCCAGGCTCGCCGTCGCCGTGGTGAGCACCCCGGCGGGCGGGTGCTCCCCCGACGACCAGGTGCCGTGACTGACGACCGCCCGCGCACCGCGGGAGTCCTGCCGCTGGTGCGACGCCAGCCCGAGGGCGGGCAGCCCGGTCTGGCCGCGCACCGGCGTCGACGACCACCGCCACTCGCCGAGCCACTCGCCGTCGCCCTCGATCGACACGGCGTCGTCGAGCCCGTCGGGGCCGCACGGGTCCGCGAGCATGAGCGACGACACCGCCTGCAGCCGGACCGTGGCCGCGCCGGCGTTGCGGACCGTCGTCCAGGCCTGCACCGAGGTCCCCCCGGTCCGGGCGCGGAGGGTGGACCGCACGTCCAGCCCGCTGACCTCGTCGCGCTGCACGACCTCCAGGCGCTGCCAGCCGCGGTCCTCGGTCACCTCGTGGCTCACGTACCGCAGCCGCGCGCCGATCTCGGTGGCCGTGTTCCGCAGGTTCGCGGAGCGGTGCCCGTGCCCGACGGCGAGGATCTCGACCAGCGGCTGCACCGCCGGGCCGGGCCGCTCGCCGGCCGGAACCAGGGACACGGCGACCGGGCCGTCCAGGGGGCGGCGCACGACCAGCCGCAGGGCCCCGTCACCCCACGTCATCAGCTCGCGGCCCACGTCGGCCCGATCCGGCATCTCTGCCTCGCTTCCTTCGCCACCATGGCGCATCGTCGATGACGCTATGAAAGCGTCGATCATCTGAAAATGCAAGCACGGATGCCGGGTGAACCAGGGATATCTGATCTTCGGTTTCAGGCCACGGCGTCGGCGAGCCGGCGCGAACGGAGGATCCGGGTCAGCTCGAGGCGGCAGGGCGCCCGGTCGACTGGCGCACCACGAGGTCGGGGATCATGCGCACCGAGGGTCGCGGCTCCCCCGCGTCCATCCGCCCGACGAGCAGCCCGAACACCTGGTGGCCCAGACCCACGAAATCCTGGCGGACCGTGGTGAGGGGTGGCACCCACAGCTGGCTCAGCGGGTGGTCGTCGAAACCGATCACGCTCACGTCGCCGGGGATCGAGCGCCCGGAGTCGACCAGGCCCTTCATGACGCCGATGGCGAGCTCGTCGTTCCCGGCGAGCACGGCGGTCGCCGACGCGTCGCGCGCCAGGCGGACCCCCGCGTCGTAGCCGGCGAGGGGGTCCCAGCCCGCGTGGATCACCGGCGGCGGCTCGATCCCGGCGTCGCGCAGCGCCTCGCGCCACCCGACCATGCGCGCGCTCTCGACCCCCATGGACGGGATCGCCACGTGATGGACGGTGCGGTGCCCCAGGTCGAGGAGGTAGCGCGTCGCCTGGGTGGCCGCGTGCCGGTCGTCCATGTACGCGTGCGAGATGGCCTCGTCCGACGACCCGCCGGAGGCGGCCGCGACGGCGGGCAGCCACGAGGGCATCTGCGCGAGCGCCGCCACGCCGGGCGGGTCGAACTCCAGGACGATCGCGCCCGCGAGCGGCTGGCCGAGGGCATGGTCGATGGCCCGCTCGACGGTGGGGCCGTCGGCCGTCTCCACCACGGAGATGACGACCATGTAGCCGGCCTGTCGCGCGGCCTCCTCGATGCCCTGGATCGTGGCCGCGTACCCGTAGCGCGTCGTGTTGCCCGCGAACACGGCGATCATCGAACCGGCCTGGCTCGCCAGCGACCGGGCGGCGCCGTTGGGCCGGAAGCCCAGCTTCTTGACCGCCGCCATGACCCGCTCCCGACGCTCCGCGCTGACCGGCACCGTCCCGTTGAGCACGCGCGAGACGGTGGGCACCGACACGCCGGCGACCCGGGCGACGTCGGCGATGACGGGCGGCTTCACCCTCGGGACCTGGCTCACGCCGCAAGGTTACGCGACCACGGCCCGCTCTTGTGGTCGAGCATGATTCACGCTTTCATGGCACTCGGCGCCCGACGTCGACTGTCCAGGCGCCATCAGACCTACGAAGGAGTGGATCGTGCCCCAGCCACGTGAAAGCGTGCATCAGATCGGCGCCCGGCGAGGCGCCCTCGCCGTCGCGGCATTCGCTGCGCTCAGCCTTTCCGCCCAGGCAGGATGGGCGGCGCCCGCCACCGACGAAGGAGAACCCGTGACCGACGTCCTCGCCGTCGACTTCGCCCGCACGACCGGCGACTTCCGCGGAGGCGCCACCGGCACCCTGTACGGCTTCGGCGACGACGGCGTGCCCACGCAGGCGCTCATCGACGGCGCCCACATCACCAACTCGTCCCAGAAGGCGCCGTACGGCACCCAGCACCCCAGCGGCGACGCGCTGACGATCGAGGACGGGTTCTTCGCCAAGCACGGCCAGGAGCTGGCGATCTACATCCAGGACTACTACCCCGACTGGTCCTACAACGGCGGCAAGCGCCCGGGCGACGCCCGCACCTACGACCAGGCCACGGGCACCTACGTCGACGAGCCGAACGGCGTGTGGGACTACCTCGAGATCGTCGAGTTCGTCACCGAGGCCGTCGCCACCCAGTCCGACCACCCCGAGAAGTACCTGTTCATCCCGTTCAACGAGCCCGACGGCGGCAACTGGTACCCGGACTGGGCGGCGCAGAAGGACCAGTTCCTCACGGACTGGCAGGCCACGTACGAAAAGATCCAGGAGGTCTACGACCGGCACGGGCTGGGCCGCGCCCGGATCGGAGGCCCCGGCGACACCCGCTGGCAGCCCGAGCGGTCGGCCGACTACCTGACCTACGCCAAGGCGCACGACGTCCTGCCGGACGTGTTCATCTGGCACGAGCTCGGCATCGACAACCTCGCCACCTTCCGCTCCCACATGCGCGACTACCGGCAGCTGGAGCAGGACCTCGGCATCGACCCGATCCACGTGAACATCACCGAGTACGGGATGCTGCGCGACATGGGCGTGCCCGGCCAGCTCGTGCAGTGGCTGTCGATGTTCGAGGACGAGAAGGTCGACGCCCAGACCGCCTACTGGAACTACGCGGGGAACCTGTCCGACAACACCGCCCGCGCCGGCGGCGCCAACGCCGGCTGGTGGATGTTCAAGTGGTACGGGGACCTCGAGGGCAGCCAGACCGTCCAGGTCGACCCGCCGCACCCCGACACCGTCGACACCCTGCAGGGCATCGGCGCGATCGACGAGGACGACCGCCGTGCGACCGTCCTGCTCGGTGGCACCGACGACGACGTCCGCCTCGACCTGTCCGGTCTCGACCGCCGCACCTTCGGCCAGAAGGTCGACGTCGAGGTGCGGGAGGTGACGCTCTCCGGGGCGCAGGGGCTCGCGAACACCCCGCGCGTGGTTCAGAGGATCGACGGTGCCAAGGTGCGCGACGGCGGCCTGAAGCTCGACCTCGACCCCTACGACCGGTACGCCGCGTACCAGGTCGTCGTGACGCCGGCGCGAGGCACCGACCCGGGGCCCGACGTCTGGACGACGAGCGTCGAGGCGGAGGACACCGAGCTCACCGACGCCCAGGTCTACACCCAGGACCCGCAGGAGGGCGGCGGCTGGAAGTTCCTCGCCTCCGGCGGCCGCGACGTCGGCTCGTTCAACAAGGCGACGTCGCGCGCCGACTGGACGGTGACCGTGCCCCGCGACGGCACCTACCGCCTGCAGGTCATCGGCGCCACGCCGGGCGTGCCCGGGCGGCACGCGCTCTTCGTCGACGGCACGCTCGACCAGCCGGTCCAGTACACCGCCGACCTCGCGCTGACCAGCGCCCAGAAGTGGCAGTACCGCGGCAGCACCGAGGTGCAGGTCGAGCTCACCGCCGGGGAGCACGTCCTGTCGCTGCGAGCCAGCGAGGACGGCAGCACCCTGCTGCCGAACGCCGACATCACGCTCGACAAGCTCGTCCTGACCGACGTCAGCGACGGCGAGCCCACCGCCTACCCGGCGAGCACCATGCGCCTGTCCGGCGGAGCCCGCCTGGACTGGGACCGCGGCAACGCCCGCGGCTTCGCCCGCGTCCAGGGCGAGGAGCAGCGCGCGGAGGTGTACGCCACCGCGATGGAGTCGGGCTACTACGACGTCACCGTGCGGCACACCACCACCCGGGCGTCCGACCTCACCCTGACGGTCAACGGGCGCGCGGCCACGTCGTTCGGCGTCCGCGGACCTGGGGCCTGGACCTCCACGGCACGCGTCCACCTCGCCGAGGGCATCAACGAGCTCGAGCTCGCCTCCGACGCCGGGTCGTTCGTCGGCTCCGTGACGACGACGCGCGCGCCGGACGACGCGGCCGTCACCGTCCAGGCCGAGGACGCCGCGCTCCACGGCACGGCCGTCGTCGCCACGAAGTCCGCCGCGTCGGGGTCCAACGCCTCGGGCGGCAAGGTCGTGGAGTGGCTCGGCGACGGCGAGGAGAACTACCTCGAGATCGCCCGCGCCGCCGGCTTCGCCGCCGCCGGCGACTACGACGTCACCGTGCGGTACGCCAACGCGGAGCTGTCCGGGAAGCACGACTACAACCCCCAGGTCGTCGACCGGGAGCTGCAGGTCATCGAGGGCGGCGCCGTCGCCGGGGCCACCCACGTCCGCTACACGTTCTCGTGGGACAGCTTCTGGGAGCGCACCGTCCCGGTGACCCTCGCGACCGCGGACCAGCCGCTGCGCTTCGGCAACCCGGACGCCTTCGCGCCGAACATCGACGCGATCACGATCGCGCCGCTGGTCACCGGCGAGCCGACGACCCAGCGGGTCACCGGCCGGGCCTGACCGCACCTGCTGTGGGCGCCCGCCCCGAGCGCGAGCTCGGGGC
>NZ_JBHTVT010000029.1:0-50303 GCF_042792795.1 Isoptericola sp. NPDC056605
GCCGCGGGCGGCGCGGGCGGCGCGGGCGGCGCCGACGGCGCCGACGGCGCCAGCGCCTGGGCCATCTGCTGCCCCATCGCCAGGCCCATCCCCACGCCTATCCCCGAGCCGAGGCCCTCGCCGGCCCCGCCCGGGTTGGCGGCGGCGGTCTCGATCGCCGTCGCCGCCTGGAACTTCGTGTACTGGTCCAGATCGCCGACGACGGCCATCCGGGTCCGCTTGTCGAGCGCCGCCTCGACCTCCGGCGGGAACGAGACGTTCTCGAGGACGAACCGCGGCACGGCGACGCCGTACTCCGTCAGGTCCTCGGAGAGCTGGTCCGCCAGGCGGCCGGCGATCTCGCGCTGGTTCGCGGCGAGGTCGATCACGGCGACGCCCGCCTCGGCCAGCGCCGGGCCGAGCCGGCCCACGACGAGGCTGCGGAAGTAGTCGCCGATCTCGTCCGTGCGGAACTGCGGGTCGGTGCCCACGAGCTGCCGCAGGAGCGCGGCGGGGTCCACCACCCGCAGCGCGTAGGTGCCGAAGGCGCGGACACGGACCGCCCCGAGCTCGGGGTCGCGCAGGATCACCGGGTTCTGCGTGCCCCAGGTGAGGTCCGTGAACTGGCGGGTCGCGACGAAGTAGACCTCCGCCTTGAACGGCGAGCTGAACCCGTGCTTCCAGCCCTGGAGTGTGGACAGGATCGGCAGGTTCTTCGTCTCCAGCGTGTACGTGCCCGGGCCGAAGACGTCGGCGAGGCGGCCCTCGCTGACGAACACCGCCGCCTGCCCCTCGCGCACGACCAGCCTGGCCTGGTTCTTGATCTCGTTGCCCTGGCGGGGGAAGCGCCAGACGATCGTGTCCCGGCTCTCGTCGAGGAACTCGACGATGTCGATCAGCTGTCCACGCAGCTTCTCCAAGAAGCTCATCCGGAATCCTTCGGTGTCGTGCGGGTCGGGGAAGTTCGAGTCGCGCGGCCGCTGGGCCGCGCTGAGCATAGCGGTGTCTGCCGCCGCCGATGACGGGGCCAAGTCCCGGCAAAATCCCCAGGTCGCCGCGGGTCGGCCCGGCGGCGCCCGAGCGCACCCGCCCGCGACCTATCCTGGCCGGGTGCCTGCCGCGCCCCCGCTCCCGGACCGGACCTCCGACGTCGCGGTGCTCCTCGCGGCCGGCGCGGGGACACGGCTGGGACGCGGCCCCAAGGCGCTCCTGCCCCATCGCGGCCGCCCGCTCGTCGAGCACGTCACGGCTGCCCTGCTCGCCGGCGGGTGCGACGCGGTCGTCGTCGTGCTCGGCGCGGGGGCGGAGCGCGTGCGTGCCGCGGCGTCGCTCGACGGCCCCGGGGTCCGCGTCGTGCTCAACCCCGGCTGGGCCACGGGCATGGCCTCGTCCCTGCGTGCCGGCGTCGCGGCCGCGCTGGAGCCGCGGGACGGCGTGCCGCCGGCACGGCTCGTCGTCGCGCACGTGGACCAGCCGGGCGTGACGTCCGACGACGTCGCGCGCCTGCTGGCCGCGCACCGCCCCGGCCGCGTCACCGCGTCGCGCTGGGCCGACGCTCCCGACCGGGACCGGCCGCGCTGGTCGCACCCGCTCGTCCTCGACGCCGCGCTCGCCGCGCCGGCCGCCGCGAGCGCCGTCGGCGACGCCGGGGCGCGCGCGTTCCTGCGCGCGCACGCCGACCTGATCGACGTCGTCACGCACCCCGGCGACGGGCGCGACGTCGACACCGAGGCCGACCTCGACCTGCTCGCCTGACCGTCCACGAGGCCCCGGCGGTCACGACGCCGCGGCCGCCTTGATGCCCAGGTAGACCTTGTCGCGCGCGAGCGGCAGCTCGGTGAACCGCACCCCGGTCGCAGCGCGCAGCGCGTTCGCGAGCGCCGGGGCGACGGGGTTGAACGGGCTCTCGCTCATGGACTTCGCCCCCATCGGCCCGGTGGAGTCCGAGGTCTCGGCGAAGTACACCTCGCTGCGCGGCACGTCCGCGAAGGTGGGCAGGTGGTACTGGCGGAAGATGTCGGTCGTGACGCGGCCCGTGTCGTCGATCACGACGTCCTCGTAGAGCGCGGCACCGAGCGCCTGGGCGATGCCGCCCTCCACCTGGCCGCGGCACTGGCGCGGGTTGACGACCTCCCCGGCGTCGGCGGCCTGGACGCTCTGCAGGATGCGGATCTCGCCGGTGCCGCGGTGCACGGCCACGCGGAAGCCGTGCACGTTGAACGCGACGGACCGCGGCGTGCCGCCCCAGCGTCCCTCGGCCTCGAGCCGCACGCCCGCGGCCCGGGCATGGCGCGCCACCTCGGCCAGCGGCACCACCGAGCCGCCGCCGTACTCGACCCCGCCGGGCACCAGCGTGCAGTCTGCCGACGGCGTGCCCGTGAGCGACGACGCCACCACCCGCACGCGCTCGGCGAGCTCGGTCGCCGCCGCGAGCGACGCCTTGCCCGCCACCACCGTGCCGGTGGACCCGAAGGCGCCGGTGTCGTGGTCGACCAGGTCGGTGTCGGACTGCCGGACGACGACGTCGGCCGCCCGCTGCCCCAGCGCGCTGGCCACGAGCTGCGCGTGCACGGTCGTGGTGCCGTTGCCGAACTCGGCGGTGCCGACCTCGGCCTCCACCACGCCGTCGGGGCGCAGCCGGGCGCGGGCGTGCGACACGTGGCCGCGCGGCGGCACGGTGTCGATCATCGACAGGGCGGTGCCCTCGCCGACGCCCCACTCCTTCCCCAGCCACGGCAGCGGGGACTCGGCCGGGTCGGCCGGGTCCGCGCCGTACGCCGCGACGTCGCGCGCGCGACCGCGGGCCAGCGCGTCGTCGGCCAGCTCGATGCACTGGTCGAGGCCGTAGCTGCCGTACAGCACGTCCTCCTCGGGCTCGGGCGCGGTGGACAGCATCGGCACGCCGGGGTGCACCACGTTGCGGCGCCGCAGCTCCAGCGGGTCCATGCCCAGCTGCCGGGCCAGCTCGTCCATCGCCGACTCGACCGCGAAGATCATCTGGCTCAGCCCGTATCCACGAAAGGCGCCTGCGGGCAGCGTGTGCGTGTAGACGCAGTGCGCGTCGACCTTCTTGTTCGCGCAGGAGTAGACGGCGATCGACTCGCCGCAGCCGTGGAACATCACGCCCGGCCCGTGGTTGCCGTACGCGCCCGTGTTGCTCAGCACGTCCAGGTGCAGCGCGGTCAGCGTCCCGTCGCGGCGCGCGCCGGCACGGACCTTGATGCGGAACGGGTGCCGCGTCGTCGTGCCGACGAACGTGTCCGTGCGCGTGAGCTCCAGCTGCACGGGGCGTCCGAGCTTCAGGGCCGCGAGCCCGGCGACGTCCTCGACGAGCACCTCCTGCTTGCCGCCGAAGCCTCCGCCCACGCGCTCGCACACCACGCGCACGCGGTCCATGGGCAGGTCCAGCACGCGCGCGAGGTGGCGGCGCGCGAGGAACGGCACCTGGGTGGAGGTCCGCACGACGAGGCGGCCGTCGTCGTCGAAGGACGCGATCGCGGCGTGCGTCTCGAGCGCCGCGTTCTGCACGCGCTGGGTGCGGTACATCGCCTCGTGCACGACGTCGGCCTCCGCGAGGCCCGCCTCGACGTCGCCCAGCTCGCTGTGCAGCTCGGCGACGACGTTGGCGCCCGGCCGCGACACGCGCGCGGTGACGGCGTCCAGGTCCGGGTGCACGAGCGGGGCCCCGGGCGCCATCGCCTGCTCCGGGTCGATCAGCGCGGGCAGCACGTCGTACTCGACGCGCAGCCGGCGCACGCCCTCCTCCGCCGCGGCCACCGAGTCCGCGACGACGGCGGCCACCCGCTGCCCGACGTGCCGCACGACGTCGTCGAGGACCCGGGTGTCGTCCGGGTCGTCGGTCCACAGCTCGTGCTGGGCCGTGCTGAACCGGGCGGACGGCGCGTCCTCGTGCGTGAGCACGGCCCGCACGCCGGGCACCGCCAGCGCGTCGGCCGTGTCGATCGACAGGATCCGCGCGTGCGCGTGCGGCGACCGCGCCAGCTTGAGGTGCAGCAGGCCCGGGTACGCCTCCGGGTCGACGTCGAGGGTGTAGCGCACCTGACCGGTCACCACGCCCCGGCTCGCGGGGGCGGGCTCCGAGGTGCCGAACGCAGTGCCCGACGCGGCGGAGCCGGTCGCCCGGTCCCCGACGCCGCGGGAGCGCTGCGGCGTCCACCCGTCGTGGGCGTGGTCGCAGGGCGCGGCCCCGGCCGGGTGGGCCGTGCCGCACGCGTCGTCGCCGAGCACCGCGTCGGCGACCGCCCGGTAGCCCGTGCACCGGCACAGGTTGCCCTTGAGGCTGCGGGGCAGGTTCGCGCGCTGGTCGTCGTCGAAGGTCGCGGCAGTCATGATCATGCCGGCGGTGCAGAAGCCGCACTGGAAGCCCTGCGCGTCGTGGAACCGCTGCTGCACCGGGTGCAGGCCCTCCGCGGTGGGCTCCTCGGCCGTGGCCGCGAGCCCGGCGATCGTGGTCACCTCGCGCCCGGCCGCGCGCCGCGCGGGGTACACGCAGCTGTGCACGGGCACCCCGTCGACGTGCACGGTGCACGCGCCGCAGTCGCCGCCGTCGCAGCCCTTCTTCACGCCGAGCGAGCCCTGCTCCCGCAGGAACGTGCGCAGGCACTGGCCGGCGCGCGGCACGGCGTCCACGTCGCGGCCGTCCACCCGGAGCACGGGCGAGGCGCCCGGGGAGAGGGTCGTGGGGCGGGTGGTCGCGTCGGTCATCGCCGGCCTCCGTCGGTCAGTTCGGCGCGGATCTCCTCCGCGAGCCGGTAGGTCATGTCACGACGCCAGGCCGGGAGGCCGTGGATGTCGTCGTGGTAGAGGTCGAACGGGATCGCGGCGTCGATCGCGGCGGCCAGCCCGACGGCGTCGGGGTGCGTGCCGGCGGGGAACTGCAGCCGGACCGGCCGGCGGGTCGACGCGGTCACGGTGATGACGAGCGCGCCGCCGTCATCGGGCGCGTCGAGCCGGCCGATCAGCAGCACGCCGGAGCGGCCGAGGTTCGACAGCGACAGCCGCCGGAAGGCGGTGCGGGCGCGCAGCGCGGCGGCCGGGAGCCGGATCGCGCGCAGCAGCTCGCCCGGTGCCAGGGTGTTGCGCATCTCGCCGGTGACCAGCTCGGCCACGGGCTCGGCGCGCCGCCCCCCGCCCGGCCCCCACACCTCGGCGACGCCGTCCAGGGCCGCGGTGAGCGACGTCATCGGCCCCGCGGGCAACGACGTCACGACGTTCCCGCCGACCGTCGACGTGTTCCAGATCTTGAACGACGCGACGAACGCGTCGCAGCACGGGCGCACGAGGGCGAGCGCGGGCCACGCGGCGCGCACCGGGGCCGACGCCGCGGCCCCAGGGAAGGCGTACAGCTCGGCGACCGTGCAGGTCGCGGCGATCTCCAGCCCGTCGTCGGTCACCGTGAGCGCCGGCCAGCCGGCGCTCGTGAGGTCGAGCAGGCGGCGCAGCGTCTGGCTGCCGTACGAGAACAGGACGGTGCCGCCCGCCAGCCACGCGTCGCCCTCGCGCCAGTCGGCGGGGTCGGTGGTGGGGACCAGGTCGGTGACGGTGTTCATGTCCACCGGGGACGCTCCTTGCTCCGGGTCGTGCCGGGGATGGTGCCGCGGGCCGCGTGCAGCGGCCCGTCCGTGCGGCTGAGAGGGACGGCGGCGTCCCGTCCGTAGCGCACCGCGACGAGCTCGGCGACGACCGACACGGCCACCTCCTCCGGCGTCACGGCGCCGAGGTCGAGCCCGATCGGCGAGCGCAGCCGCGCCAGCCGGTCAGGCGCGACGCCCTCGTCGCGCAGGGCCTGCAGCCGCTGGGTGTGCGAGCGGCGCGAGCCCATCGCCCCCACGTACGCGAGCGGCAGCCCGAGCGCGAGCCGCAGGGTCGGGACGTCGAACTTCACGTCGTGGGTGAGGACGGCGATCGCGGTGCGGGCGTCGAGCCGCCCGGCCGCGGCCTCGGCGGCGAGGTAGCGGTCCGGCCAGTCCACGACCACCTCGTCCGCCTGAGGGAACCGGCGGGGCGCGGCGAACACCTCGCGGGCGTCGACGAGCGTCACGCGGTACCCGAGCAGGTGCACGGCACGCACGAGCGCGCCCGCGAAGTCGTTGGCGCCGACGACGACGAAGCGCGGCGGCGGGAGCCGGGTCTCGACGAGCAGCGTCACGGGCTCCTCCGGGGCGCCGTCGTCGCACGCGCCGTCGGGCACGCCGGGCGCCGCATGGACGGTGGCGGCGCCACCCGCCCGCAGCACGGCCGCGACCTGGGCGGACACGGCCGGCAGCGCGCCGTCGTCGACCAGCCCCCGCAGCGAGCTGTCAGGGCCGGCGCCGGGCATACCGCCCTCTGGCCCTGACAGGTCCCGCAGGACGACGGCGGTCGGGCGCGCGACGTCGAGCCGGCGCACGAGCGCGGCGGAGTCGCCGCCGGCGGCAGCCAGGCGGGCGAGGGCGACGGCGGCGGGGTCGCCCTCGTCGCCGGGGCGCACGGGCTGCACGTGCACCTCGAGGCTGCCGCCGCACGTGAGCCCGACGGCGAACGCGTCGTCGTCGGAGTAGCCGAAGGTCTCGCGATGGCACTCGCCGACGGCGATCGCGTCGAGCGCGGCCGCGTGCACGGCCGCCTCGACGCAGCCGCCGGAGAGGCTGCCGATCACGGCGCCGTCGGCCCGCACGGCCATCGCGGTGCCCACCGGGCGCGGCACCGAGCCGGACGCGCCGACCACCGTCGCGACGGCGAACGGCTCCGCGCCGGGCTCGAGCCACTCGGCAAGCTGGTCAGCCAAGGTGAGCATGTCAGAGGTCCTCCCGGTCGGTCGGGCCTACCGGGTCACGGCAGGCCCGACCGACATCGTCGTCAGGCGCCGATCGCCGCCGAGAGCGGGCCGCGCACGAAGTACACGAGGAAGCCCGCGGCGACCACCCACAGCAGCGGGTGCACCTCGCGCGCCCTGCCGCAGGCGAACCGCAGCAGCACCCACGTGATGAAGCCGATCCCGATCCCGTTGGCGATGGAGTACGTCAACGGCATCGTCACGACCGTGAGGAAGACCGGCAGGGCGACGGAGAAGTCGCCCAGGTCGATCTCCTTGATCTCCCGCATCATCATCGCGCCGACCACCACGAGGGCGCCGCTGGCGACCTCGATCGGCACGACGGCGGTGAGGGGCGTGAGGAACATGGCGACCAGGAACAGGCCGCCCGTCACGACCGACGCCAGGCCGGTGCGGGCCCCCTCGCCGACGCCCGCCGCCGAGTCGACGAACACGGTGTTCGACGACGACGACGTCGCACCGCCGACGACGGCGCCCACGCCCTCGACGACCAGCGCCGACTTGATCCTCGGGAAGTTCCCGTCCTTGTCGGCCAGCCCGCCCTGCTTGGCGAGCCCCGTCATCGTGCCCATCGCGTCGAAGAAGTTCGTGAAGAACAGGGTGAACACGAGCATCGTGGCCGCGAGCGCCCCGATGCGGTCGAAGGCGCCGAAGCTGAACTGGCCCAGCAGGGACAGGTCCGGGACGGAGACCAGCGAGTCGGGCAGCGCGGGCACCGACAGGTGCCAGCCGCCCGGGTTGTCGTCGCCGGCCGGGCCCAGCTGGAGCACGGCCTCCACGACGATCGCCACGACCGTGGTCGCGACGAGCCCGATGAGCAGGCCGCCCTTGACCCTGCGCGCCACGAGGATCCCCATGAGCAGCAGCCCGAGGACGAAGATCATCGTCGGGACGGTCGTGATGGACCCCCCGTCGCCGAGCTGCACCGGCGGGCCGCCCTCGGTGGGGGTGACGAAGCCGGCGTCGACGAAGCCGATGAAGGCGATGAACAGGCCGATGCCCACGGTGATCGCGGCCTTGAGCTGGCGCGGGACGGCGTTGAAGATCGCCGACCGCGCGCCGGTGACGGCGAGCAGCACGATCAGCAGGCCGTTGATGAGCACCAGGCCCATGGCCTCGGGCCAGGTCACGTCGCCGATCACGGCCACGGCGAGGAACGAGTTGATCCCCAGCCCGGCCGCGAGCGCGAACGGCAGGTTCGCGACGAGTCCGAACAGGATGGTCAGCACGCCCGCGGCGAGGCCGGTGACGGCGCCCACCTGGGCCGTCGCGAGCCAGCCGCCCGCGACGTCGGTGGGGGCGTTCTCGGCGCTGGTGCCGCCGAGGATCAGGGGGTTGAGGATGACGATGTACGCCATCGCGAAGAAGGTCACCAGCCCGCCACGGATCTCGCGTCCCGTGGTGGATCCTCGCTCGGTGATCTTGAACAGCCGCTCCAGCACGCCGCGGCCGGCGCCGGTGGAGGGCGTCTTGTCGTTCTCGGCGGTGTCCCGCCGCGTTCCCAGGATGGTCACGTCCTTGTGTCCTTTCCGGCCCGCGCGTCAGTAGTCGACGCGGGTCTCGAGGACACGCCACGCGTCGAACGGCGCGACGGCGCTGCCGGTGCGCTCGTGGCGCACGGTCATCACCCCGCCGGCGGCCCGGGTCTCGGGCGCGGCGTGGAGCCGGGAGGCGAAGAAGTCGTAGAACACGGCGTCGTCGAACCCCGCGGCGGCCGCGTCGTGGCGGTCGGCGGCGAAGTAGACGGCGTCCACGCGCGCCCACAGGGCGGAGGCGAGGCACATGGGGCACGGCTCGCAGCTCGAGTAGAGGACGGCCCCCGACAGGTCGAACGTGCCGAGCTCGGCGCAGGCGCGCCGGATGGCGGTGACCTCCGCGTGCGCGGTGGGGTCGTTGTCCTGGGTGACGCGGTTATTGCCCTCGACGACGCGGCCGTCACGGGTGACGACGACGGCTCCGAAGGGGCCGCCCGCGTTCGCCACGCTGTCGACGGCCAGGGAGACGGCCTTCTCGAGGTGTGCTGCGGCCGGATGGACGGCCGGAGCGACGGCCGTGCCGGGTGCCTGGGTGTTGATCACGGCATTGCGGTCCATGGTGAGTCTCCACGGTTCGGGCAGCGGCCCCCGGGTGCTCGGGTCCGTCGGCCCTTCGAGGACCCGGTGGAGACCGGGCGCTCGGCGGGTCGCTGCAGGCGAGTTGTCCTTCATGCCGCCTGGTAGATAGCTGCCGGTGTCGGATCGATCTCGTCGATCACCGCGCGGGAGTCGACGTCGACGTCCGCACGGCCCGGGCCCGCCGTAGGCAACCGCGACGCTAACACTCGGTGACCGACGCCACAAGCGTTTTGGAATCACAATTCCGTATCGCGGGTGTTTCGTCGCGATGAACTCCGTCTCGCATCGTGGTCCCACATGATGGACACGGGCTGTCGCTGCTGGTGGTGCAGTTCCTAGAGTGTCCACAGAACCCGCGTGTCCCAGGCCCGAGTGGCCACGAACCACCGCGCCGGCCGGCGTCCGGTGTCGCCGCACAGATGGAGGAACCATGCCCGCACCCACCGACCCGACGCCGCGCCTCGCGGAGTACGCGCACCCCGAGCGCCTCGTGACGACGTCGTGGCTCGCCGAGAACCTCGACACCCCGGGCCTGGTGGTCGTGGAGTCCGACGAGGACGTCCTCCTCTACGAGACCGGCCACATCCCCGGCTCCGTGAAGATCGACTGGCACACCGACCTGCTGCAGCCCGTCGAGCGCGACTACCTCGACGGCGCCGGCTTCGCCGACCTGCTCGCGAGCCGCGGCATCTCCCGCGACACGACGATCGTGCTGTACGGCGACAAGAACAACTGGTGGGCCGCCTACACCGCCTGGGTCTTCACCCTGTTCGGCCACGAGGACGTCCGCCTGCTCGACGGCGGCCGCAACCTGTGGGTGGCCGAGGGCCGCGAGCTCACCACCGACGTGCCCTCCCCCGCCCGGGGCGAGTACCCCGTCGTCGAGCGCGACGACGCCACGTTCCGCGCCTTCAAGGAGGACGTGCTCGCCCATCTCGGCAACGGCCCGCTGGTCGACATCCGCTCCCCGCAGGAGTTCTCCGGCGAGCGTCTGCACATCCCGGACTACCCGGAGGAGGGCGTGCTGCGCGGCGGCCACATCCCGTCGGCCCGCAACGTCCCCTGGGCCACCGCGGTCGCCGAGGACGGCACCTACAAGCCGCGCGCGGAGCTCGAGGCGATCTACCAGGAGGGCGGCCTCGGCCTCACCGCCGGCGACTCGGTGATCACCTACTGCCGCATCGGCGAGCGCTCCAGCCACACCTGGTTCGCGCTGCGCTACCTGCTCGGCATCGACGACGTCCGCAACTACGACGGTTCCTGGACCGAGTGGGGCAACGCCGTGCGCGTGCCGATCGTCGCGGGCGCCGAGCCCGGCGAGGTCCCCTCGAGCGTCAGGCAGCAGCAGGCCGCCTGACGCACCGACCAGCCACGGCGCCGAGCTCGAGCCGGTCCGGACCCTTCCGCGGTCCGGACCGGCTCGACCGGTGTCCGGCCCCCTACGAGAGACTGGGTCCATGACCGACGCCGCCCCCCTGCCCGAGCCGCTCGCCGAGATCCGCGAGGAGTTCCTCGCCCTGCCCGAGCGCGACCGGCTTCAGCTCCTGCTCGAGTTCTCCCGCGAGCTGCCGGGCCTGCCCCCGCGGTACGAGAGCGCGCCCGGCCTGCTCGAGGCGGTGGAGGAGTGCCAGTCCCCCGTGCGCGCGTTCGCGGAGGTCGACGGCGACGTCGTGCACTTCTACGCGACCGCCCCGCAGGAGGCGCCCACCACGCGCGGGTTCGCGTCGATCCTCGCCCAGGGGCTGTCCGGGCTCTCGGCGCAGCAGGTGCTGGACGTCCCCGACGACTTCCCGCTGATGATCGGGCTCACCCGCGCCGTCAGCCCGCTGCGCCTCAACGGCATGGCGGGCATGCTCACCCGTGCCAAGCGGCAGGTGCGCGAGCAGCTCGCCGCCGCCTGACGGCCCTCGTCGAGGGTCAGAAGTCGAACAGGTCCCCGAGGAACGACTCCTTCTTCTTGCGCTTGCGGTAGCGGGGGTCGTACCCGCGGTCGTCGTACCGCTTGTCGTCGTAGCGGCGCTCGTCGTACCGCTTGTCGTCGTAGCGGCGCTCGTCGTAGCGCTTGTCGTCGTAGCGGCGGTCGTCGTAGCCGGGCGCCGGGTAGGCCGCACCGGCAGGCGCGGACGCCGGAGCGGGCGGGACGGGACCGCGCGCCTCGGCGGCGATCTCCGACTCCAGCGAGCGCTCGATGAGCTTGTCGAGCTCGCCGCGGTCGAGCCACACGCCCCTGCACTGCGGGCAGTAGTCGATCTCGATCCCCTTGCGCTCGGACATCACGAGGACGGTCTGGTCGTGCGGACACTGCATGATGCGCTGCTCCTTCGTCGGCTGGTGGGGTCAACGGCCCGGACCGGCGCGAGGTTCCCTCCGTGTGCGAGAGTGTGCGCATGACGGTGCTCGTGGCCTACAACCCGTCGCCCCACGGTGAGGCGGCCGTCCGGACCGCGGTCGCGGAGGCGTCCCGGCGAGGTCTCCCCCTGCACGTGGTCCACCTCGCACGGTCGGACGACCCCGCCGACGGCGACCCGCTCGACGGCCTCCTCGCCGAGGCGGCCGCGAGCGTCGAGGTCCAGCCGGTCACCCGCCGGCCCTCGGGCACCGAGCCCGCGGACGCGATCCTCGACGCCGCCGAGGCTTCCGGCGCGACGCTCGTCGTCCTCGGCTCCCGCAAGCGCTCCAACGCGGGCACGTTCCTCGTCGGGACGACGACGCAGCGGGTGCTGCTGGACTCCCCCGTCCCGGTGCTCGTCGTCAAGGACACCTACGACGAGTGACCGCACCGTCCTGAGCCGGCTCCGTCAGCGACCCGCGGGCAGGGCGCGAGGCTCCTGTGGGGTCGCGAGCTGCGGCGCGATGGCGTCGCTGCCGGGCAGCACGAAGGGGCGCAGGTCGCCGCGGGCGGCGTCCACCTGCTCGACGGGGACCCGTTCCACCCCTCCGGCCTCGGTGATCCACCAGCCGAGGTTGGGGGCGAGGGCGGCGTAGCCGTCGCGCAGCACGTGCCGCAGCACCGTGTCCGCCAGGCGCACACCGTCGCGCCAGGCCCCCACGACCTCCGCGGTCACGACGTCCGGGGCCGGAGCACCGGTGGTGAGCTCCGCCGGGGACGACGTCGCGGCCGGCAGCGCGAGCACCCGCAGGCCCCTGCGGAAGACGAGGCGGCCGTCGACCGTCGCGTAGCGCGGCCGCACACGGGTGAACATGTTGAGGATGCGGAAGGGCCACGGGGGCGCCTGGTCCAGGACCAGGGCGGCTCGCGGGGTGAGCTGGCGCGCGAGCCGGTGCTCGTCGAACTGCACGCCGACGCCACGCATCTCGGCGGCCATCCACTGCAGCGCGACGTCCGACAGGCCGCAGCGAGCGCCACCGCCGCCGACGTCGCCGTGGGTGCCGGGGAACCACACCTGCTGCACCCGGTCGGGCGGGTCGCCGTCGGGCACGGTCCACAGGCACGGCGCGAAGGTCAGCCGGCGCTCGTCGATCGCGAGCGCCTGCCGCGCGGTGAGGACCGCGGGCGAGAGGGAGACGTCGTGGAAGCGGTTCTTGCGCCGTGACGGGCCCGGGACCCCGAGCGCGCCGACCGTGTCGAAGACGCCCAGGAAGCGGACGGGGACCTCGATCCCGTGCTCCGCACGGAACGCCCGCTTCTCGGCGCGGACCTCCTCGCCCCGCCGCAGCAGGGCCTCCGCCCGGCGCCGGCGCCACGACCCGGGCCGGGTGCGGGCCACGGTGCGCTCGGCCCGCGCGACGCGGCGCGCCGTCGGCGGCCTGAGGCGGTAGACGCGCTCCGCCTCGCACAGCAGCCCGTCGTCCTGGGCCTCCACGGTCAGCAGGCCCACCTGCGACAGCATCCCCACGACGCTGCGCGCCGTGTACGCCCCGCGGGAGTAGCCGAGCACCACGATCTCGTCACCGGGCTCGTAGTTCATGGTCAGGAATCGGTAGCCGTCCACCACGTTGCGGGTGAACCCGTACCCGAACGCGCCGCCGAGCAGCTGGTCCACCAGGTAGCCGCGGGCGCCGACGCCCGCCACGTACCCGACGACCTGCTCGACGTCCGGGTCCGCGCTCCCGCCGGAGCGCAGCACGGAGCGCGCGATCTTCTCGATGTTGGACACCTGCGAGTTCACGGCGTGGTTCCACGTCCCGTCGCAGCACAGCACCAGTCGCTTCATGGTCGTCCCCTCCATGTACCTCGGAGGGTGCCAGCGCGGCGCTGATACGACGAGCGTTCACGCCGTCGTGCAAGGTCCCCGACCGGCGGCGTCGTGGGCAGGCTCAGACGACGACGCGGATGACGGCGCTGTGGTCCAGCTCCGCGTCGCCGCGGTCGACCATCCGCTGGTACCGGTCGCGGGCGACCGCCGTCAGCGACGTGTCGACGCCGAGCTGCTGCCCCACCGCGAGGCCGAATTCGAGGTCCTTGAGCTGGGTGCGGCACGCGGCGCCGTCCGCGTAGTCGCCCGAGAGGTAGCGCCGCGACTTGTCCATGAGCACCTGCGAGCCGGCCAGCCCGGCGCCCAGCACCTCCAGCACGGTGGCGAGGTCCAGGCCACCGGCCTGGGCGATGGCGACCGCCTCGGCCAGTGCGTTGAGCGTGCCGCCCACGACGATCTGGTTGCACGTCTTGGTGAGCGAGCCCGCGCCCACCGGCCCGAGGTGGCGCACCGTCGAGCCCATCGCGTCCAGCACCGGCCGGACCGCGGCGAGGTCGCCGTCCGCGCCGCCCGCCATGATGCTCAGGCTGCCCGCCACCGCGCCCTCGACGCCGCCGCTCACGGGCGCGTCCACCAGGCGGATCCCGTCGGCCGCGAGCTGCTCCGCCCACGCGAGGATCGCGACCGGGCTCACCGTGCTCATCACCACCAGTACCGGGTCCGCCACCCCGGCCGCGCGCCACCCCGCCCGCAGCCCGTCCGGGCGGTCGACGACGTCCCGCACCTGCGGCAGGTCCGGCAGCATCACGACGACCACCGGCCGAGCCGTCTCAGCCGGCGTCGCCGCGACCGTCGCGCGCGGCTCACCCTCGGCGACCGCCTGCGCCTTCGCCGGAGTACGGTTCCACAGCGCGACGTCGAACCCCGCCGCCAGCAGGTTCCGCGCCATCGGCGCCCCCATCGGTCCCGTGCCGACGAACCCGATCGACGTGCCCTGCATCCTCTGACCTCCGAGCGATGAACACCACGACGCCGGGCGGCGGTCCGTGCCCCTGCACCCTAACGAAGCCGGCCCGCCCGGCCGCGAGGCGTCCGGTCGGGCGGTCGAGGACGGGTCCTCAGCGTGCGTCGACCGCGGAGAACCGCATGAGGAACTGCGGATCGACCCCGCTGAAGTACTGGGTCACGTTCGTCGTCTGCACGCAGGCGTCGTCGTCGCGCACGAACTCACCCGAGAAGGTCACCGTGTCGCCCTCCTGCAGTGCGACGAGGTTGTCGAACATCGACGAACCCGGTGCGATGAGCGTGTCGTCGAAGGCATCGGAGAGCGCGTTGTTCCACGTGTGCACCGTCACGTGCGGCGCCACCTCGATCTCCACCCACGCCTTGCCCTCGCCGTTCGCGCCGACGTCCGCGACGACACCCGTCCAGCCGTCGGCGGTCGAGCCGACCTCGCTGCAGATCTTCTCGTTCCGCTTGCGGATCGCCTCGGACTGCTGGAGGTCGGTGTCCGCCTCGTCGAAGGTGCCGAACCCGTCCGTGACGATCGCGACGAACTCGCGCTCCGACCGGGGCTGCTTGCCGTACGTCGCGGTGTCCTCGGACCCCTTGGACTCGCTCTTCTGCTGCTCGTCGCTCTCGGACGTGCTCGACCGCGGCGCGTCGGACGCTCCGCCGGCGGCCTCGTCCTCCGGGTCCGTCGGCACCATCTCCGACGGCTCCGGGTCCGACGGCTCCGGGTCCGACGCCGCACCAGGCGTGCCCTCGTCCGTCGTCGAACCGGACTCGACCGCCGGAGCGGGGTCGTCGTTCCCGCCGACCAACGACGCCATCAAGGCCACCCCGAGGACGAGGGAGACCGACGACAGCACCGTGGCGCTGACGACCTTCCAGGTCCGCAGGTTCCTGGTGAGGGAGACGATCGACCAGGCGAGGGCACCGGCCGCCAGCAGGAGGCCCAGGACCGGGATCCAGAAGAACACGAGGGACGCGATCGCGAGGACGAACACGCCCGTGCCCAGCACGACGGCAGGGTGGGTCGGGATCCCCTGCGCCGGCGCGCCCGCGGCTGCCGCGGACGGACCCCACGAACGTCCGTCCCACCACCGGGACGACTGCGGGTTCTGCGGGTCGGGGTACCAGCCAGGGGGCGGCGTCGGGTTGCTCACGTGAGTTCCTTCGTCAGGGAGTAGGAGGTCGGGCCCGGGCCGTGGAGCGCAGCAGCCGACGGCTCGGGCCCGGATCAGGAGAGAACGAGGATCAGGCTGCGGTCGCCTCGACGACCTCGAAGGTCGCGGACTTCATCGCGTCCAGGTCGCCCTGCTCGACGAACTGGAAGAGGTCGACCTTCTCGGACTGACCGGCAGCCAGCTCGTTCGAGTAGGCGATGTCCTGGGCGACCCGGTTGCCCGACTCGTCCAGCGCGTCGACCGTCACCATGAAGCTCTGGGTCTCGTCCGACGTGTTGGTGAGGGTGACCGGCAGCTCGGTCGTGACCAGGCCGTACTCGTCCTCGTCGGCCGTGAAGTCGCCGATCTCGACCGAGACGTCCTCCGCGAGGACCTGCTCCGTGGCGTCACCCGTCATCTTGTCCAGGTCGGCGGACGCGTCGTCCAGCGTCTCGATCGCGGCGTCGGCGGCCGAGCTGTACAGCGCGGCCGACACTCCGCCGCCGACCCCGCCGAGGACGGCGAGGACGATGCCGGCGATCGCCAGGCCCTTCCGGGGTGCTCCCTTGCGGGTCTTGACCAGCCCGATCACGGCGAGGACCAGGCCCACCACGGCAAGCACGATCGCGAACGCGTTGACGATCGGGACGAGGCACAGCAGGAAGCCGAGGAGGGCCAGCACGAACCCGGTGACCGCCAGGGCGTTGCCGCGGCGCGGCGCCTGCGGTGCCGGATACCCCGGCGCGGGCTGAGAGGGCGCGCCGGCGGCGGGGGGAACGGGTGCGTCCTGTGCGGGCGGGATGGTCTGGGACATGGGTGCTCCTCGGTGCGACATGGAATGCGGTGAACGTGCGCCCGTCGCCCCCACGGGCGGTCGGACGATCTGCCGTCCTCCACGATCCGCCCCACCCGGGCCGGGACACATCGGCCGACCGGTCATCGCCGGGTGCCCGACCGGGCAGCCCTCGTGCGGCCGGACGTGCCCGACCGGCGGACGCACGAAGCCGCGTCCCGCCGTACTGTCGACGCATGTTCGCTCGAGCGACTGCCGCTCCGGGCGGCGGCGACGACGCCCCCGCCGGGCGGGCCACCGTGCTGCGCTGGGCGTCGGTGGCCGGGACGGTGGTCGCCGTCGCGGTGTCGGCGGCCAGCTCGCTGGTGGCGGTGGGGTTCGCGTCGCACGCGGCCGCTCCGACGGGCTCGCTGCACCCGGCGCTGTACGTGGTGACCGCGCTGGTCGGTCTCGTCCTCGCGGGTCTGCTCTGTCTGCGACAGCGGTTCCCCCTCGCGCTCTGCCTCACGGCGTCGACCTGCTCGATCCTGCTCCCCCTGGACGCGTCGGCGGCGCTCCTCGCCCTCCCCTGGGTGCTGGCCACCCGGACGGTCCGGGCGTGCCTCGCGGCGGTCGGCGCGACGACGGCGGCGACCGCGGCCGCCCTTGTCCGCGACGCGCTGCGCGACCACGCCGCCCAGGTGCTGGTGACCGTCGACGAGCGGACCCGCGTCCTGTCGACCGACCCGACCGCGGCGGCCTACGTCGTGGTCGGTCTCGGCCTGCTGGGCGTCTCCGTGGCGGCCGGGCTCGTCCGCCGGGCGCAGCTGGTCGCGGAGCGCGCCCGCGACGAGCAGCAGGCGGCGGCCGCCGCGACCGCCGTCCTCCGCGACCAGGTGCGACGCCAGGACGAGCGGCGCCTCATCGCGCGCGAGGTGCACGACACCGTGGCGCACCACGTCGCGGAGATCTCGCTGCAGGCGTCGGCCCTCGAGGTCACGAGCACCCACGACCCGGAGGCCGCGCTGGCCGCACGCGAGATGCGCGCCTCGGCCCAGCAGGCCATCCGTGAGCTGCGCTCGCTGGTGACCACCCTGCGCTCGGGCGACACCGTGACCGGGTTCCCCGGCGCGACCCTCGACGACCTGCTCCCCCTGGTCGACCGGATGACCGACGACAACCCACGGACCACCGCGCAGGTGTCCGTCACCGGCGGGCAGGACGCAGCACCCGAGCTGGTGCGCGCCACGTTCCGGGTGGTGCAGGAGGCCGTGACCAACGCCCGCAAGCACGCGCCCGGCGAACCGGTCGACATCCGCGTCGACGCCTCCCCCGCGCTCGGGGTGGACATCACGGTGCGCAACCCGCTGCAGGGCCCCACCGGGACCGACACCGCCCGCGGGCCGACCGTCCCCGGTACCGGCTCCGGTCTGCTCGGCATGCACGAGCGCGCCGACGCCGTCGGGGGGACGCTGTCCGCCGGGCGCGCGGACGGGGCGTTCGTGGTGCGCGCCCGCCTGCCGTGGGTCACGCGCGCGACGTGACCAGGGCGTTCCCCCGGCGAGGGCGTGCGCCTCGGGCTACGATTCGCCGGGATGAAGGTCCGCGTCCTTGTCGTCGACGACGATCCGATGGTGCGGCGGCTCCTGACCACGGTGCTGACCGCGCAGGGCATCGATGTCGTCGGCGAGGCGGCGGACGGCGACGAGGTCGTCACCGCCGTCGCCGCGTGCCGCCCCGAGGTCGTCCTCATGGACCTGCACATGCGCCGGACCGGCGGCCTCGACGCGATCCGTGAGCTGCGGCGTCGGCACGAGCCCCCCGCCGTCATCGCGCTCACGTCGTTCGGCACCGACGAGACGGTGGTCGCCGCGCTGGCCGCAGGCGCGCAGGGCTTCCTCGGCAAGGACGACGACCCCGAGCACATCGCGGCCCACGTGCGCGAGGTCGCGGCCGGCTCCGGCGCGCTGGACCACGCCTCCGCGGGCGCGGTCATCCGGCACCTGAGCGGCAGCCGCCGCCTCGACAGCCGTCGCGACGAGGCCCGCCGTGCCCTCGACGCCCTCACGGTCCGGGAGCAGGAGATCTCGTCGTTCCTGCCGCACGGCCTGTCGAACCGGGAGATCGGCGAGCGGCTCTACCTCTCCGAGTCGACGGTCAAGGCCCACCTCGGGCGCGCGATGGCCAAGCTGGACCTCACCGCGCGCGAGCAGCTCGCCGTCCTCGTCGACCGGGCCGGAGCCGCCGCACCACCGCTGGGCGGCTGACGGTCAGCCCAGGCGCCGCAGGAACTCGCGCGTGCGCTCCTCCCGCGGGTCCCGGAGCACCTGCTCGGGCGTGCCGCGCTCGTGCACGCGCCCGGCGTGCAGGAAGACGACCTCGTCGGCGACCTCGCGGGCGAAGCCCATCTCGTGCGTGGCGACGAGCATCGTCGTCGGCCGCCCGGCCACGCCCTCGCTGCGCAGGGAGAGCAGGAGGTCGAGCACCTCGCCGACCAGCTCGGGGTCGAGGGCGGAGGTCACCTCGTCGAGCAGGAGCAGTTCGGGCCCGTTCACCAGCGCGCGGGCGATGGCGGCGCGCTGCTGCTGACCGCCCGACAGCTGGTCGGGGTACGCGCGCGCCTTGTCGGCGAGGCCGACGCGCTCGAGCATCGCCAGCGCCGCCTGCTCGGCCTCGGCCCGCGGCACCTTGTGCACGACGCGCGGCGCCAGGGTCACGTTGTCGAGCACGCGCAGGTGCGGGAAGAGGTTGTACTGCTGGAAGACCATCGCAAGGCGGGCGCGCACGGCGTCGGCGTCCACCCACGGGTCGGCGACGTCCTCGCCGTCCAGCAGCACCTGGCCGTCGTCGACCTCCTCCAGCAGGTCGACGACGCGCAGCAGCGTGGACTTGCCGGACCCGGACGACCCGACCACGACGACGCACGACCCCGCGGCGACGTCGAGGTCGACGCCGTCGAGCACGACCTTGCGGTCGGCACCGGTGCCGAAGGACTTGCGGACGCCGCGCAGCGACAGGAGCGGCGCCCCGGGGACGATGTCGCTCATCGCACCACCCCCGCACCGGCGACGCCGCGCAGCTCGCCGCGCCAGCCCTGGCGGGCGGACCATGCGTCGACCAGCCGGGTGAGCGGGATCGAGATCGCCAGGAACAGCAGGCCCGCCACCACGTACGGCGTGAAGTTGTAGTCGCCGGTGGTCGCGATCTGCGCGGCGCGGATCGCGTCGACGGCGCCGAGGATCGAGATGAGGCCGGAGTCCTTCTGCAGCGACACGAGCATGCTGGCCACGGGCGCGGTGACGTTGCGGACCGCCTGCGGCAGCACGACGCGCCGCGCCGCCTGCCCGCGGGTCAGGCCCAGCGACCGGGCGGCCGCCACCTGCGACGGGTGCACCGCCTCGATGCCCGCGCGGAAGATCTCCGCGAGGTACGCCGTGTAGCAGACGACGATCGCAAGGCCGCCGAGGAAGGCGGCGCTCACCGGCAGCCACGGCAGGCGCAGGGCGGGCAGGCCGAAACCCACCAGCAGCAGCACGAGCAGCAGCGGCACGCCGCGGAACACGTCCACGTACGCGACGGCGAAGATCCGCAGCGGGAACAGCGCCGGCACCCGCGAGGTCCGCACGACGGCCAGCAGCAGCCCGACGACGAGCGCGACCACGCTCGCCACGACCCACACCCGCAGGTTGAGCCACAGCCCCGCCGCGACCTCGGGCAGCACCTCCCAGGCGCGCTCCGGGGAGAAGAACGCCTCGCGCGCCCGCTCCCAGCCGGGCGCCGTCGTCACCACGTACACGACGGCGGCCAGCACGAGGGCCGTGGCGACCCCGGCCACCAGCAGCGCGCGGCGGTGCTGCGCCCGCCGGTACGCCGTGCGGGCGCGTGCCCGCTCCGACGGCTGCCAGCCGCCGGTCGGCGTCGTCGCGGGTCCGGTCACGGGCGTCAGGACAGCTCGGGGACGTCGTCCGACTTGAGCCAGGTGGTGCGCAGCTCGTCGAGCGTGCCGTTCTCCTCGATCGTGTCGACGGCGGCCGAGACGCACGCCGTGAGCGACGATCCCTTGTCGAGCACGAGCCCGAGCTGCTCCGGCTCGCCCACAGGCGGCAGCGTGCCGATCACGTGCGTGTCGGGGAAGTAGACGGTCGAGGCGGCGACGCCCTGGTCGACGTCCATCACCATGGCGTCGATGGTGCCCGAGCTCAGGGCGGTCATGCCGTCGCCGGCGGCGTTGAACGGTGTCACCTCGACGTCGTCGCCCCACGCGGCGTCGGCGACGGCGAGCGACGTCTGCGAGGCGGTGACGCCGATCTTCGCGCCCTTGAGGTCCGCCAGGCTGGCCGCCTCGGAGAACTCGCCCTCGTCGGCCACGATGACGCCCTGCCGGCTGGTGAGGTACGGGCTGGAGAAGTCCACGGCGTTCTTGCGCTCGTCGGTGATCGTCGTCTGGTAGGCGGCGACGTCGAACGGCTTCACGGCCGGGCTGATGATCTGCTCGAAGGTCACGGACGTCCACTCGACGTCCTCCTTCGCGAACCCGAGCTCGTCCGCGACGGCGTACACGAGCGCGGACTCGAAGCCCTCCCCGGTGCTCGGCTCGCCCACGTACCAGGGCTCGAACGGGTCGCTGGCGCCCACGGTCAGGGTGCCGTCGGTGAGGGTCTGCATCCCCTCGGGCGTGCAGTCGGTCGCGCTGCCGGACGCCGCGGGCGCACCGTCGCCGTCGTCCGACGACGAGCAGCCGGCGAACGCGAGCGTGGCGGCCGACGCGAGGGCGACCGCGAGGACAGGACGGGAGGTGCGCACGGGTGGAGCCTTTCCGACGAGGGGGACCGACGAAGACGGAGGGGGTCACGCCGCCGACGAGCCTATGCCGACCGCGGGTCGCGGGGGCATGGCGGTCGTCACAGGGCAACCTCGTCGCGGTTGTCGATCTTCCCCGGGTTGTCGAACTGCACGGTCCTCGCGCGTCATCCAGGTGTACGAGCAGGTGTACGACCAGCCACGAGGAAGGACGATGAAACCATGACCACGTACGTCGTACTGCTGCCCGGCGTCGAGGACGTCTGGGAACGCGCGAGTGCCGAGGAGCGCGCCGCCGTGTACGCGAGGCACGAGGAGTTCGCCCGGCTGCTGGCCGAGCGCGGGCACCGCGTCACCGGGGGTGCCGAGCTCACGCACTCCCGCACCACCAAGCAGGTGCGCCGCGACGCCGCGGGGCGGGTCGTCGTCACCGACGGGCCGTTCGCCGAGACGGCGGAGCAGCTGTCCGGGTTCTACCTGGTCGAGTCGGACGACCTCGACGACCTGCTCCATATCAGCGCGACGCTCGCCGGGTCGTCCGGCGACGCCGACGGCGTCGTCGAGGTGCGCGCCGCCGTGGACCACGAGGAGGGCAGCGCATGAAGGTCGTCGTCCTGCTCACGCAACCGGACCACTACGAGATCTGGGGCGCCGCCGACGACGCGCACCGCGAGCGCTTCTACGCCCGGTTGGAGGCGTTCGACTCCGCGGTCGCCGAGCGGGGCGCGGTCGTCGCGGGCGAGGGCCTCGGCCACCCCGCCGCCGCCCGCACGCTCGGGCCGGGCACGGGCGGCGACCGCGCCGTCACCGACGGCCCCTTCGCCGAGGCGGCCGAGCAGCTCGGCGGCTTCTACGTCGTCGACGTGCCCGACCTGGACACCGCCGTCGAGCTCGCGCGGCTGCTCCCGGACGAGCTCACGGTCGAGCTGCGGCCGGCCGTGGCCGGGTAGACCGGACCCGGAAGGACGCCCGTGGCAGCCCTCGAGGACCTGATGCGCGACGAGTGGGGCCGGCTCCTGGCCCTGCTCGTCGCGCGGTTCCGTCGCCTCGACCTGGCGGAGGACGGGCTCGCGGACGCGTTCGAGGCGGCGGCCCGTACCTGGCCGCGCGACGGCGTGCCGGCGAACGGCCCCGCCTGGCTCCTCACCGCCGCCCGGCGCCGGGTGCTCGACCGGCTCCGGTCCGAACGGGTGCTGGCGCGATCGATGCCGCTGCTGGAGGTGGAGGCCGACCTGGCCACCCGCGCGCAGCGGGTGATGGCGGACGCGGGCGAGCCCCTGACCGACGAGCGGCTGCGCCTGGTGCTCCTGTGCGCCCACCCGCGGCTGTCGCGCGAGGCGGCCGCGGCGCTCTCGCTGCGCCTGGTGCTGGGCGTGCCCACCGCCGACGTCGCCCGCCTGTTCCTCCAGTCGACGCCGACGATGGCGGCACGCCTGACCCGGGCGCGCAAGAGGCTCGCGGGCGAGCGGTTCGCGCTGCCGTCCGCCCGGGAGCTCACCGACCGCCTCGGCGTCGCGGCCGACGTCGCGTACCTCGCGTTCACCGCGGGCTACGCGCCCACCAGCGGGGACGACGTCGTGCGGGGCGAGCTCGCCGGCGAGGCGGTGCGGCTCGTCCGCGTGCTGCGCGACGTCCTCCCCGCGCCGGGCGGCGCCGCGGGCGGCCGCGGCGCGCAGGACGACGGCGCCGGAGACGACGGCGTGGCGGCACGCGAGCTCGACGCCCTCCTCGCGCTCGTGCTGCTCCAGCACTCGCGCCGCGACGCCCGGGTGCGCGACGGAGCCCTGGTGCTGCTGCCGGACCAGGACCGCTCCCGGTGGCACCAGGGCGAGATCGCCGAGGCTCTCGACCTGCTCACGCCCCTCGCCACCGCTCCCCCGACGCCGTACCTGCTCCAGGCCCTCGTGGCCGCCGAGCACGCGATCGCCCGCACCCCGGACGCGACCGCCTGGGACCGCATCCTCGCCCGCTACGACGAGCTCCTGACGCTGACCGACACCCCGGTCGTGCGACTCAACCGCGCGGTCGCCGTGGCGGAGGTCTCCGGGCCGCACGCCGGCCTCGACGCCCTCACGGGGGTGGCGCTGCCCGGGCACCGGCTGCCCGCCCTGCGGGCGGAGCTCCTGCGCCGCGCGGGGGACGCGGACGGCGCCCGCCGGGCCTACGACGCGGCGCTGGCCCTGTGCGGGCACGGCGCCGAGCGCGACCACCTGCGCCGCCGTCGCGCGCAGCTCGCCTGACCGACCCGGGCCGGGCGGTCACGGGTGCACGTGCGCCTGGTGCCCCGTCTGCGCGGAGATGTCCTGCTCCGCCTGCTCGAGCAACGCGTCCGCGAGCCGTCGCAGGGCCCGCGCCGCGGCGACCTCGTCCCCGATGACCGGGACCTGCAGGTCGCCCGGGTCCTTGCGCGCGTGCCCGACGCCGCGCAACGAGCCGACGTCCGGGCCGGGCGTCAGCATCGCCTCCGCCGTCGTGCTCCCGGCCGACTCCACGAGCGAGACCCGCACGTCCCAGGTGAGCGCCCGCGCGGGCGACCGCCGCGGCGGCGCCGGCTCCGTCCCGCCGCCGTCGTGCTGCACCAGGGTGTCGGCGCCGGGGAAGACCAGCGTCTCCTCGCCCGTGTCCGACCAGCGCACCTGATAGGGCGGCGAGCCGTCCTCGTGCGGGCAGCCGACGACGACGCCGTCGCGCACCGCCCCGCCGACCACCCCGGACGCCACCACGATCCGGTCGCCCACCGTCGCTCTCATCGCCGCCTCCTCGCGTCGTCGTCGGGTGCCCGCCGTCCCGGCGGTGGCTCCTTCCATCATGCGCCCGGCACGGGCCCCTGGCACGGCGCGGTCAGTGCGAGCGCAGCGCCTCGACGAGCTCGGCCTTGCGCATCGACGACCGTCCCTCGATGCCGATCTCCGCCGCCCGCTTGCGCAGGTCGGTGACCGTCCAGTCGTCGTAGGATCCGGACTTCCCGCCCTTGGCACCGACCTTCTTCCGGCCGCGCGCCGCGGCGGCGTTCGCGATCCGCGCCGACTTCTCCTTGCTGTTGCCCTCGTCGCGCAGCTCCTCGTAGAGCTCCTTGTCCTTGACGCTCGGCCCTGCGTCTCGTCGCGGCATCCTGCGGCTCCTCCCGATCACGCCCGTCCGTCGGGTCATGGCGCCGCGCGTCGTCTCCACGCGGCGACTCCACCGTGGCCACGACCTCGCTCGGTCGCATCCCGAGGGCGACGAACCGGGGGGCGTGGTGCCGGGGGCGTGGCCCGGACATGACGAAGGCCCCGACCGGAACCCGGTCGGGGCCTTCGTGGATGTCGACGACATCCCGTGGTAGCGGGGGCAGGATTTGAACCTGCGACCTCTGGGTTATGAGCCCAGCGAGCTACCGAGCTGCTCCACCCCGCGTCGACTCCCTGAACATTACGGCGTCACCGGGCACGAATCAAATCGCATCGGGCGAATGGGACCGAGGTCACACCCGCGACCGCCTCCGGCCTGCGACGACGCCCGTCCGACGACGGCGGGGCCGCCGGTCCCGACGGACCGACGACCCCGCGCCTCGCACCACCCGCCGGTCAGCCGGCGGACTCGATCTCCTTCTCCGCCGCGACGGCGTCCTCGATCGCCTGCTGCAGGCGGTCCTGCGCCTCGCCGTACGCGGTGAAGTCGCCGGCCTTCAGCGCCTCGTCGCTGGCGGTCATCGCGTCGTTCGCCTCCTGGAGGGCGGCGTTCAGTCGCGACTGCGCGTCGCCCGACGGCGTGGTGCCACCGCTCGGTTCCGTGCTCGGTTCCGTGCTCGGTTCCGTGCTCGGCTCCGTGCTCGGCTCCGTGGACGGCTCCGTGGCCCCGTCCCCGCCGTCGACCGGCGCGGTGGGCACCTCGGACTCGACCTCGCCGTCGGCGTCGCCGGCCGTCGCGCCTGAGTCGCCGCCGAACACCTGGTCCAGGGCCTCGTCGAGCGTCTCCGCGTACCCGGTCTGGTCGCCGAACGCGACGAGCACGCGGCGCAGCAGCGGGTACGCCGTGCCCCCGGCGGACTGGATGTACACCGGCTGCACGTAGAGCAGGCCACCACCGACGGGCAGCGTCAGCTGGTTGCCCCGCACGACGTTCGAGGAGCCGCGCTCCAGGATGTTCAGCTGCTCGGAGATCGTCGGGTTCGAGTCGAAGTTGTTCTGCACCTGACCCGGGCCGGGCACCGTCGAGTCACGGGGCAGCTCCAGCATCCGTAGCTTCCCGTAGCCTTCCGCCACCTCGCCCGCGGTCGACCCGGCGTTGCCGTCGGCGGCCAGGTACCCCGTGAGGATCTCGCGGTCGGTGTTACCGCCCGGGATGAACGTGCTGGTCAACGAGAACGCCGAGCTCTGCTGCCCCGGCATCTGCAGCGACATGTAGTACGGGGGCTGCTTCGCGGCGTTCGCGCCGTTCGCGCCGCCGCTGGCCACCGGGTCCGCCGGGTTCGCCCAGAAGTCCTGGCCGGAGAAGAACTGCCCCGCGTCCTCGACGTGGTACTGCGTCAGCAGCGTGCGCTGGACCTTGAACATGTCCTCGGGGTAGCGGATGTGGCTCATCAGGTCGCCGGAGATCTCCGACATCGGCTTGACGGACGTCGGGAACACGTCGGACCAGGCCTTCAGGACGGGGTCCTCGGTGTCCCAGGCGTACAGGTCCACCGAGCCGTCGTAGGCGTCGACGGTCGCCTTCACCGAGTTGCGGATGTAGTTGACCTCCGGCGGCATCTCCACCGGCACGCCCTGGGCGGCGAGCGTCAGGGAGTCCGCCGTCGCCTCCTGCATCGGACGGCTGGTCGAGTACGGGTACGCGTCGGACGTGGTGTACCCGTCGACGATCCACTTGACGCGCCCGTCGACGACGGCCGGGTACATGCCCTGGTCGAGGGTCAGCCACGGGGCGACCTTCTGCACGCGGGTCATCGGGTCGCGGTCGTAGAGGATCTGCGACTCGTCGTTCACCCGCTCGGAGAAGAGCATCTCCTGGGAGCCGAACTTCAGCGCGTACAGGAGCTTGCTGCCGAACGAGCCGACCGACGGGCCCGCGGTCACGTCCTCGGTGGGGAAGGTGGTGTTGACCTGCTGGCCGCCCTCCTCGTCGTCGGCCTGGTAGTCGAGCTCCCACGGCGTCGCGTCCTCCGGCGCGCCCACGATGGAGTACTCCGACGTGGACGGGCTGAAGTAGATGCGGGGCTCGTACCCCTTGTCGGTGAGCGCGCCCTGCGTCGGGATGCCGCCCTCGTAGAAGGCCGGCTGGCCGTCCGGTCCGGGCTGGTTGCCGTACGCGGCGACGACGCCGTACCCGTGGGTGAACACCGTGTGGTCGTTCACCCAGTTGCGCTGGCCGTCGCCCAGGCCGTCGAGGTTGAGCTCGCGCACCGCGATCACGGTGTCGCGGGACTCGCCGTCGATGTCGTACCGGTCCACCGACAGGTTGTCGGCGAAGTTGTAGTACTGCTTGTTCTGCTGCAGCTGGCGGAACGACGGGCTGACGATCTGCGGATCGAGCAGGCGCACCGACGCGGTGGTGTCCGCGTCCTCTCGCAGCGCGCCCTGCTCCGCCTCCGTGGTGGCGTCGTAGGGCTGGGTCTCGATGTCGTCCAGCCCGTACGCCGCGTGCGTGGCGTCGATGTTGCGCTGGATGTAGTCGGCCTCGAGCTCCTGGGCGTTGGGGTTCACCTGGAAGCGCTGCACGACGGCCGGGTAGATGCCGCCGATCGCGATCGCCGACACGACCATGAGGCCGACGCCGATGGCCGGCAGGCGCCACGTGCCGCGGACCGCCGCCACGACGAACAGCAGCGCCACGAGCACCGCGACACCCGTGAGGATCTCCTTCGACGGGATGACGGCGTGCACGTCCGAGTAGGACGCGCCGTTGTAGGTGGCCGCCGTGCTGCCGCCGTTCGTCGCCGTCAGCAGCGAGTACCGGTCGAGCCAGTAGTTCGCACCGATCACCAGCATGAGCGTGGAGCCCAGCACGGCGAGGTGCACGCGGGACGCGCGGGTGGTGCGCGGGGTCCCCGCCGGCACGGGCCCGAGACGCAGCCCGCCGTACAGGTAGTGCGTCACCAGCGCGGCGATGCCGGCGATGATCACGACCGCCATGAGGAAGCTCACCGCGAACCGCAGCGCGGGCAACGAGAAGACGTAGAACCCGAGGTCGATCCCGAACTGGGGGTCCTTCTCGCCGAACGAGGAGGGGTTGATCGCCAGGAGCACGCTGCGCCACTGCGCGGACGCCGCGACACCGGCGAAGAACCCGACGACGACCGGTCCGGCGATGGTGACGACGCGACGCAGGGGCTCGATGGCCTCCCGATACTGGTCCAGGGTCGCCTGCTCGGGCGTCGACGGCGCGTAGACGGGGCGCACCCGGTACGCGACGGCGAACGACGAGAAGACGGCGGCCGCCATCACGAGGAAGCCGACGACGAAGAGGATGCCGCGGGTGATCCACTCCGTCCAGATCACGTTGCCGAAGCCGAGCGCGTCGAACCACATGATCTCGGTCCAGAACTGCGCGAGGAGCAGCAGCGCGACGACGACCGCGGCGATCACGACCAGCGTGATCGCCAGAGGGCTGCGGCGACGCTTGGCGGGCGGGCCGCCTGGTCGTCGACGGGGTGGGGCAGCGAAGGACACGGTGCGGGCACCTCACTCGTGCTCGGGACGGACGGACGTTCTGGTGTGGAACGTCCCTGTCATCCCTCAGGTTCCCACGCTTCGCCCGCGGGTGGGCGACCGGCCCTTCACAGGCCGGTCACGAGCACGTCGGGAGGCCCGCGCCCTCCCCCGCGCCGATCGCCTCGATCGCCGTCCGCGCGTCCTCGAGGGTGGCCACCCGGACCACCTGCAGCCCGTCCGGGACGTGCCCGACGACCTCGTCGCAGTTGCCCGCCGGGGCGAGGAACCAGTCCGCACCGGCGTCGACCGCGCCGAAGAGCTTCTGCTGGATGCCGCCGATCGGCCCGACGAGACCGTCGACGCTCATCGTGCCCGTGCCCGCCACGTGGGCGCCGTCCAGCTCGTCGTCGGGCGTCATCTTCGTGATGATCGCCAGCGCGAACATCGTGCCGGCGCTCGGCCCGCCGATGTCGCCCGGCCGGATGGTCACGTCGACCGGATAGTCGTACGTCGGGTCGAGGAGCACGCCGAGCGCCGCGCGCCCGTCCCCCTCCGACGTCGTCACCGTGAGGTCCTCCGCCTCGCCGTCGCGCTCGACGCCCAGCGTCACGTCGTCGCCCGCCGGCACGTCGTCGAGAGCGGCGAGCAGGTCCTGGTGCGTCGTGACCTCCTGCCCGTCGATGCTGCGCACCACGTCCCCCGGCTCGACGACGCCGTCGGCACCGGAGTCGGGCACCGTGCCGGCCACCGTGAGCGTCGCGGGCACCTCGTACCCCAGCTCCGTCAGCGCCGCCACGGTCGCGGCCGACTCCGACCCCGCCATCTGCGCCTGACCGACCTCCTGCTGCTGCTCCCGCGTGGTCTGCTGCGGGAAGATCGCCTCGACCGGCTGCACCGAGCGCTCGCGCGATCCCCAGCCCCAGAGCACGTCCCCCAGCAGGACGTCGCCGCCCGGCCCGCCGTACACCGACACGGTGGTGAGGCGCAGCTCGCCCGTGACGTCGTAGGTCTTCGCGCCCTCGATCTCCACGACCGGCTTCGCGGTGGCGCTCTTGCCCCCGCTCGACGTCTCGCCCGCGCCGCCCTGCACGTCCGCGCCCTGCAGCCCGAGCGTGTCCTCGGTCGGCCCCGGCGCACGGATCGCGTAGGGCGTCGGGAGCACCAGGAGGACGGCGGCGAGGAGCGCCGTCACCAGCAGGGAGACGCCGAGCGTCACGCTGCGTCGCGACGCGCGCGAGGCGGGGAGCGTGTCCTCGTCGGGCGACGACGGGTCGTCGGGCGCGAGGATGTCGCGGTCGAAGGTCACCGGCACATCATCGCCGACGTTCCTGGACGTGGCGCCCGCTCACGAGCCCGGTCACCGGCCCGCCCCTCAGGGTCTCCGGGAGATCTGCGCCCAGAGCGAACCGCCGGAACTCCACGGCCCGGCCGGACGTCGTCGGTGGTTACGGTGAACCAGTCGGAAGGCGGCCGCCGTCGTCCGACGTCCCTCCACCGCACAGCCGAGGAGCCCCGCGCATGAGCAACCTTCCCGACGACCCCGAGGGTGCCGAGGAGCGCGAGCGCATGCTGCGCTCGATGCTGGAGGGCTTCTTCGGGGACCGCACCGACGAGGTCCTCGCCCAGATGCGCGCGCAGGGCATCGACCCGGCCGCGCTCGCGGGCATGCCCGGCGCCGGCACGCCCGACCCGGCGACCATGCAGCACGTCCTGGCCCAGGTGCAGCGGCTCCTGTCCGCGTCCGGGGACGGCCCGGTGAACACCGACGTCGCCCACGACATCGCCCGGCAGGTCGCCGTCGCCGAGGGCGACCCGTCGCTCACGGGTGGCCAGGCGAAGGCCGCGACCGACGCGCTCGGGGTCGCGGAGCTGTGGCTCGACGCGGTGACCGACCTGCCGCCCGCCGGCGGCCGCGCGCACGCGTGGAGCCGGTCGGAGTGGGTGGAGGCCACGCTGCCCGCCTGGCACCGCCTGGTGGCGCCGGTCGCGACGTCCGTCGCCGACGCCCTCGCCACCGTGCTGCGCGACCAGCTCCCCGGGGACCTCGGCGACACCGACGCGCTGGGCGTGCCGGGTCTCGCGGGGCTGCCTGCCGGCGCCCTGGGCGGCGAGCTCGGCGGCGGGTTCGATCCCGCGCAGATGATGCGCCGCCTCGGGTCGGCCGTGTTCGGCATGCAGGTGGGGCAGGCCGCCGGCACCCTGTCGCGGGAGGTGTTCGGCGCCACCGACGTCGGCGTCCCGCTGCTGTCCGAGCCTGCCACCGTGCTGCTGCCGACCAACGTCACCGCGTTCGCCGACGGGCTCGACGCGCCGCTGGAGGAGGTGCGCCACTTCCTCGCGCTGCGCGAGGCCGCGCACGCCCGGCTGTTCACGCACGTCCCCTGGCTCACGGCGCACCTGCACGGCCTCGTCGAGCAGTACGCACGCGGCATCACCATCGACCTGGACGTGCTCGAGCAGCAGGTGCGCGAGATCGACCCCAGCGACCCCGAGGCGCTGCGCGGCGCCCTGACCGGCGGCGTCTTCGGGCTGCAGCACACCCCCGAGCAGGAGGCCACCCTGCTGCGCCTCGAGACCGCGCTGGCGCTCGTCGAGGGCTGGGTCACCGAGGTCGCGGCCACCGCGGCGCTCCCCCACCTGCCGCACACCTACCCGCTGCGCGAGATGATCCGGCGCCGCCGTGCGGCCGGCGGGCCCGCGGAGCACACCTTCGCCACGCTGGTCGGGCTCGAGCTGCGCCCGCGGCGCTCCCGCGACGCCACCGCACTCTTCGCGCACGTCCTCGCCGAGGGCGGCCCCCAGGCGCGCGACGCCGTCTGGGAGCACCCCGACCTGCTGCCCGGCACCGCGGACCTCGACGACCCCTCCGGCTACTTCACGCGACGCCAGGAGCAGGCGGAGGAACAGTCCGACGTCGACGCCGCGCTGGCGCAGATCCTGGACGCGGCGGACCGCTCGGGGAAGGACGACGGCACCGGCGACGGGGACACGCCCTCGTCCTGACCCGGCCCGTCCGACCCGTCGCCTCGGCCCGCGCCGCCGACACCGGCCGGCTCAGCCGGCGGGCTTGTCGTCGGCCGGGCCGGGCGACGCTCCGCCGTCGTCCTGGACGAACGAGACGCCCTCGAGGAACCCGCGCGCCCGATCCGTGCGCGGGTAGGCCTCGAGGAGCTGCCAGAACGCAGGGCCGTGCCCTGCGTGCAGCAGGTGCGCCAGCTCGTGCAGCAGCACGTAGTCGAGCACCCACTCGGGCATCCCCTGCACGCGCGTGGAGATCCGGATCGAGCCGTCGACCAGCGTGCACGACCCCCAGCGCCGGCCCTGGTGGGGGGACCAGGCCACGCTCGTCGGGTGGGCACGACCGTCCAGGTACCGCTCGGAGAGCTCCTTGGCCCGCTCGACGAGCTGGGCGTCGGACGGGCGCCGACGCCGCTCCTTGTCCTCGAGCCGCGCGAGCATCTTCGCCACCCACTCGCGCTCCTGGGCACGCGAGAAGCGCGCGGGAATGGCCACGACGGTACGCTCCCCGTCGCGGTACGCGCTGACCGTGGCGGTCCGCCGACGGCTGCGCCGGACCTCCACCGACGTCATCATCGTGTCGTGGGCCACGGCACGACGGTACCGGGGAATCGTGAACTTTGTGTGTCAGAACTCACGAACCGGGCGCCCCGGGAATCCGCGCGAGGGACCTGTGGACGACGCCCCGACCGTCCCTGACCCGCGTGCCAGGGTGGCCGCATGGCAGACGCCGACGACCTGACCGCCGCGACGGGTCACCTCCTCACGCTGCGCCCGGCGACCCCCGTCCTCGACCACGGCGACGGCGAGGTCCAGCTCGGCACGGACCCCCGCTGGAGCCTCGTCCTGTCCGGCCTGGACGACCACGAGGCGCGATGGCTGCGCGACGCCGGGACACGGCGGCACCGCTCCCTGGATCGTGGCGCCCGGCAGTGGGGCGTGAGCCCCGAGCGTCAGGAGCAGATCGAGCGCGTGCTGGCCGACGGCGGGTTCCTCGTCCGCACCGCCACGGACCGGCCGGCCGCGGCCGCCGACGCCGCGCCGCCCTGGACGCCGGACGCCACCGTGCTCGGTGCCCTGCGCCCCGACGGCGCCGGCGCGGCCACGCTCGCCCGCCGCGACGCCGGCGTCGTCGGGGTGCGGGGCCTCGGCCGGACCGGCACGGCCCTGGCCGGCCTCCTCGCCGGTGCCGGCGTCGGCGCCCTCGTGCTCGACGACCGCGACCCCGTCCAGGTGGGCGACCTCGGGCTCGGCGGCCACGGACCCGGCGACGTCGGCCGTCCGCGGGAGCAGTCCGCCGCCGCTCGGCTCGCGTCCGCCCACCCGCGGCTCCGGGTCGGCAGCGCACTGGCGGTCGCGGAGACGGGCGGGCCACGCCTGCCGGACGCCGTCGTGGTGGTGGAGGCACACGCCGCGCGCGCGGAGCGCTACGAGCGGCTGCTCGGGGCCGGGGTCCCCCACCTCCCCGTGGTGGTGCGGGAGGCCGACGTCGTCGTCGGACCGTTCGTGCTGCCGGGCCGTTCGCCGTGCGTGGGGTGCTGCGACCGTCACGCCGCCGACGCGGACCGGGGGTGGCCGTTCGTCGCGGCGGACCTCGCGCTCCGCCCGGCCGACGACGTCGCCCACGAGACCATGCTCGCGGCGACGGCCGCCGCGCTGGCGGCCGGGCAGGTGCTCGCGCTGCTCGACGGCGCGACGCCCGCGACCGTGGGGCGGCGCCTGGAGGTCGCGCTGCCCGAGGCGGTGCCGCGCGTGCGGGACGTCGCGCCGCACCCGGCGTGCGGGTGCGTCCGGCTGCCGACCCGGCTGCCGGCCCGGCTGCCGGCCCGGCTGCCGACATGAGGACAGGCCCCCGGCGAGACGGCGAAGAGCCGGCCGCACGTGATGCGGGCGCGCTCTCCGGGGTCTCGCCGGAGGCCTGTCGTGGGTCCTGCCTGTTCAGCACGCCGGGCAGCCCGGGCGCACTGCGCGGTCATGCTGCGACGGTCTCCGACTTCCGGGGCCGGCCGCGACCGCGCTTGCGGGCCACGACCTTGCCGTCGACGAAGACCTCACCACCCCAGACGCCCCAGGGCTCCTGCCGCTCGAGGGCACCGGCGAGGCAGCCGGCCTGCAGCGGGCAGCCGCGGCACAGCGCCTTGGCCTCCTCGACCTGGGTGGTGTGCTCGGCGAACCAGAGCTCCGGGTCGTTGGTACGGCACGGCAGCAGCGCCGCGAACTGGCGGTCGAGCTCGGCCACCTCGGCCGGGCTCTGGGTGAGGGGTTGATGCGGGGTCCAAGGGCCGTTTCCGCCCTGGGGGATCGTGTCGAGCAGCCGCTCGTCCAACAGCTGTGCGAGGCGCACGAGTTCCTCCGTCAGGTCCTGGGTATTGATGTGAACGTCGGTGTTCAGGACCTGCGGGTGGACCTCTGGAGTCAGAGGTCCGGCTCGAACGACCTGGTGAGGTCTTCTTCCCTGAGCGGAAAGACGAAGGCCGCGGGTCCCGGGGGGACTCCGCGGCCTGGATCCGGTTCTAGACCGGATGTCTCCAGGAGGCGGAGTCGGGTGCGATGTGGAGATCGGCGTTGCCTGCTCCGTGCTGACGCGCGCGGAACGGACGGACGGCGTCGAGCTCGCCACGGGCAGACGTGTACCCGGGCGCACCAGCAGACGCGGTCGCCATCACGATCTGAGTCATCGTGTCCATCTTGTGCACCCACCTCCTCACTGCTCTCGGACCTCCGCCTCTCGGCAGACGCCACTCCGTCTGGGACTCTCCGAGCATAGACGGCCTCGCCCAGGCCGCCACATCTTTTTTCGAGATTTCTTCGACGAGTTTTTTCGGGCACCCGTTCAGGCCCCCGACGACGCCGCCGCCTCCAGCGGTCCGATGACCACCAGGTCGCCCAGGCAGCCCTCCACCGCGGCTGCCACACCCGCGTCGTCGAGACCGTCCGGGACCGCCCGGACCTGCAGCCCGCCGTCGCCGCGGCTCGCGTCGAACCCCTCGCCGACGAGGCAGTCCACCTGGACCTGCTGCAGGTCCTGCACCTCGGCCTTGGTGATCAGCCCGTCCTCGAGGATCTCCGTGCCGCGGTCGGTCGTGACCCTCTCGAGGGCCTCGGTGAAGCCCGCGGGCAGGTCGTGCGCGGCGTGGCCCCCGGCCCCGGCGGCCCCAGGGGATCCGCCGTGCTCACCGTGTCCGCCGCTGCGCGGGCCGTTGCCGTCGCCGGGGTCGGTGCCACCGGCGGAGCAGGCCGCCAGCAGGACGGCGAGGACGAGGCCGGCGCCCGCGGCCGGCGCCCTGCGGGCGCGGCGACCGGCTGGGGCGGTGGGGCGGGAACGCCCGGGCGGGACCATGGAGGACACCTCTCGTCGGGGACGGACCTCGACAATCTGGCACCCCGGCGGTCGGCCCGACAAGGGTCTTCGTCAGGTCCGCTCACAAATACGGGTTTTGCCGTACGTGCTCAGCCGGCCTGCTCCGCCACGATGGCGAGGATCGTCTGCCCGTAGCGGTCGATCTTCGCCGGGCCGACGCCGTTCACGCGCGCGAGCTGCGCCACGGACGTCGGCTTGAGCTCCGCGATGGCGGCCAGCGTGGAGTCGCCCAGCACCGTGAACGCCGGCTTGTCCGTCTCGCGGGCCACCGACAGCCGCCACTCGCGCAGCGCGTCGAACAGGGCGACGTCGTGCTCCCCGGTGAGCTGCTGGCGCGCCTGGCCGCGCACCGCACGTCCGCGGCCCCGCCGGTCCGAGGGGTCGTCCGGCCACAGCCCGTCGAGGAAGCGGGTGCGCTTACGCGTGGCCCGGCCGCCCGGGTTGCGGGACCGCGCGAAGGACAGCTCCAGGTGCTCGCGGGCGCGGGTGATCCCCACGTAGAGGAGGCGGCGCTCCTCCGCGACCGCCTCGTCCGTCTCCGCCAGCGAGATCGGCATGAGGCCCTCGCTCACCCCCGCGAGGAAGACGGCGTCCCACTCGAGACCCTTCGCCGCGTGCAGCGAGGCCAGCGTGACACCCTCGACCGTGGGCGCGTGCTGCGCCGAGGCCCGCTCCTCCAGCTCGCCGACCAGGGTCGCCATCGTGGCCGGCGCGTCCTCGGGCGCCGCGGCCGCGACGTCGTCGGCCAGCCCGACGAGCGCCTGCATCGCCTCCCACCGCTCGCGGGCGGCGCCCCGGGCGGCAGGCGGCTGCTCGGTCCACCCGGCGGTGACGAGCACGTCGCGCACCTGCTCGGGCATGGGCTGGTCCGGGTCGGCGGACCGCGCCGCTCCGCGCAGCAGGACGATCGCGTCGCGCACCTCCTTGCGCTGGAAGAACCGCTCGCCCCCGCGGACGAGATAGCTGATCCCGGCGTCCGCGAGCGCCGACTCGAACGCCGCCGACTGCGCGTTGGTGCGGTAGAGCACCGCGATCTCGCTGGGCCGCACGCCCGACGCGATCAGCCGACCCGCCCGGGCGGCGATGCCCGAGGCCTCCGCGTCGTCGTCGTCGTACGCCGTGAAGCTCGCGGGCGGGCCCGCGGGGCGCTGCGCCACCAGCTCCAGCGCCCCGGGGACCCGGCCGCGGCGCAGCACCTGGTTCGCGAGGTGCACGACCTGCGGCGTGGACCGGTAGTCGCGGACCAGCCGCACCACCTGGGCGTCGGAGTAGGTCCGCGTGAAGTCGAGCAGGTAGTGCGGGGTCGCGCCCGTGAAGGAGTAGATGGTCTGCGACGGGTCGCCCACGACGCACAGCTCCTTACGGTCGCCCAGCCATTGGTCGAGCAGGAACTGCTGCAGCGGCGAGACGTCCTGGTACTCGTCGACGACGAAGTGGCGGTACTGCGAGCGGACCTCGTCGGCCACCTGCCGGTGGGAGTTGAGCATGTCGGCGAGCATGAGCAGGACGTCCTCGAAGTCGATGACGCCGCGCTCGGTCTTGACGTCCTCGTACGCGGTGATGAGGCGCGCGACCGTCTGGTGGTCGTAGCCCGAGGGCGCGGGCCGGTCGTCGACGAGGGCCGCCTTCACGTAGTCCTCCGCCGTGACGAGCGACACCTTGGCCCACTCGACCTCGGACGACAGGTCGCGCACGGCGACCCGGTCGACGCTCACGCCGACACGGCGCGCGGCCTCCGCGACGGCGGAGGCCTTGTGCTCGAGGATCCGCGGCGGTGCGCCGCCGACGACGCGCGGCCAGAAGTAGCCGAGCTGGCGCAGCGCGGCCGCGTGGAACGTGCGCGCCTGCACGCCGACCACGCCCAGGTCACGCAGCCGGGTGCGCATCTCCCCCGCCGCGCGGGCGGTGAACGTCACCGCGAGCACCGACGTCGGCTTGTAGGTGCCGGTGCGCACGCCGTAGGCGATGCGGTGCGTGATCGCCCGCGTCTTGCCCGTACCCGCACCGGCGAGCACGCACACCGGCCCGGTGAGGGCCAGCGCCACGTCCCGCTGCTCGGGGTCGAGGGCGTCGAGGATCGCGTCGGGATGAAGCGGGGCGCTCGGGGAGTTGGTGGTGGTCGACATCGTCTGCGATTCTCGCAGCCGTCGCCGACACCCCGCTCCCGTCGTCCCCAGCCACCGTCACAGGAGGATCCCGATGACCGTCGTCACGCCGCAGCTCCCCGCCCCGGGCACCGTCACCATGTACTCGACCGCGTGGTGCGGGTACTGCCGGCGGCTGCGCACCCAGCTCGACTCCGAGGGCATCGGGTACACGGTGATCGACATCGAGGAGCAGCCGGGGACGGCCGCGTTCGTGGAGCAGGTCAACGGCGGCAACCAGACCGTCCCGACGGTCGTCTTCCCCGACGGCACCGCGGCGACGAACCCGTCGCTGCTCGACGTGAAGGCACGCCTGACCGCCTGACGGGACCGGTCGGCCGACCGGTCAGCCGGGCAGCTCCTCCCCGTACCACTCCTCCACGAGGGCACGGGCGATCGAGGGCCGCCCCGGCAGGCCCACCTCGCCGGCACGGACCCCCGCGGCGAGCTCGTCGCGGGTGAACCAGCGCGCCGCTGTCACCTCGGCGCCGTCCACCTCGACGTCCGTCGCCACGGCGCGCGCGCGGAAGCCGAGCATGAGCGACGCCGGGAACGGCCACGGCTGGCTGCCGCGGTAGACGACGTCGCCGGGCGCGTCGCCGATCACGACCGACGTCTCCTCGGCGACCTCGCGGCGCACCGCCTGCTCCAGCCCCTCCCCCGGCTCGACGTAGCCGGCGAGCGTGGAGTACCGGCCCTCCGGCCAGTGCGCGGCGTGCCCCAGCAGCAGCCGGTCCTCGTCGTCGACCACCGCCATGATCACCGCCGGGTCGGTGCGCGGGTACACCTCGACGTCCTGCACCGGGCACCGCCGCACCCAGCCCGCCTGCTCGACGACGGTCGGCTCGCCGCACCGCGGGCAGCGCTCGTGCGACGCGTGCCACGCGGCGAGGGCCACGGCCTCCGCGGCGAGCGCGTCGCCGCGGCGTCCGCCCACCTCGCGCAGCCCCGCCCAGGCGTGCTCGCGCGCCAGCCGCGACGCGGGCGCGGCCGGGGAGACGCCCTCGATCCCGACCGCGTCGGCGTCGGCCTCGTCGGGCAGCACGAGGGCGAGCAGCCCCGCACCGTCCTCCTCGCCGAGGAACAGCCACCGGTGCCCGGGCACGTGCGCGTCGGGGCGGTCGGCCCGCTCGGGCTCGGCCGGGAGGCCGTCCGCCTCCGCCGCACCGACCAGGAGCAGGTCTCCCGCGGCGTCGACGGCGACGCGGCCGCGCAGCACCAGCACGACGCGCGTCGTGGGGTCGGCCAGCAGGCGCGGGAGCAGCCCCGGGTCGGCGCGGCGCTCGGCCGCCCGGTCGTGGGTGGCGTGCGTGTAGGAGAGGTCGGGGATCGCGAAGGGGGCCGTCACGCCTCGACCGTACCCGCGGCGGCGGCCCTCGGGTGGCCCGCCCTGACGACGGGCGCGCGCCGGGCGGGACGGCGCGCGGGACGTCGGCGGACACGCGCGCGGCGGTGCTCCCGGGCGGGACCCGGCACCGTCTACGGTGGGCGGGTGCCACGCAGTCCGCTCGCCCTCGCCGCCCTCGCGACGGCCGCCGTCCCGGGCCTCGACGCCCGCTCGGTCCGCCCCGAGGAGCTCCCGGGCGACTACGACGTCGCCGTCGTCACCGCCGACGACGGCGTCGACTGGCTCGTGCGCGCCCCCCGCACCACGATGGCCGGGGCCGCCCTCGAGGCCGAGACCGAGCTCCTCGACGCGCTGCACCTGTACGTGGACGCCGGCGTGCTGCCCTTCACCGTCCCGCAGGTGGCCGGCTTCGCCCTGCTGCCCGAGGGTGGGCGCGCCGTCGTGCACCGGCACGTGACCGGCACGGCCCTCGACCTCGAGGCCCTGCGCCCCGGGCCCGGCCTCGCCGCCGACCTCGGCCGCACCCTCGCCGCGGTGCACGAGCTGCCCGCGTCCGTGGTCGAGTCGTGCGGCCTGCCGTCGTACACCGCGGCCGAGTACCGCGAGCGCCGCCTGGTCGAGCTCGACGAGGCGGCCGCGACCGGCAAGGTGCCGCCCACCCTGCTGCGCCGTTGGGAGGCCGCCCTGGAGGACGTCGCCCTGTGGCGCTTCCAGCCCGTCGTCGTGCACGGGGACCTCGCCACCGACCAGATGCTCGTCACGGGCGGACGGGTCACCGCGATCAGCGGCTGGTCCGACGCCCGCGTGGCCGACCCGGCCGACGACCTCGCCTGGCTCCTCGTCGCCGCCCCGCCGGACGCGGTGGACTCGATCATGGAGGCCTACCAGCTGCGCCGCACCGAGCTGCACGACGCGCGCCTCGTGGACCGCGCGCTGCTCGTGGGCGAGCTCGCGCTGGCCCGCTGGCTGCTGCACGGCGTCCGCCGCGGGCTCGACGACGTCGTCGCCGACGCCGAGGCGATGCTGGCCGACCTGGACGAGGCCACCCGCGAGGACGCCCCCGCCTGACCAGGGCGAGGGGGCGTTCTCGCAGCCGCCGGTCTCACAGCCCTTCGACCCGGCCTGCGAGGTCGGCGAAACCCCGGGCTCACGGCTTCGGGCGGTACCGAAACACGACCTCAACGTCGTGGCGACGTGGCCACAACCTGCGACGACGAGACTCGGCGGCACACCAGCGCCTCCACTCCCGCCGAAGGGTCCGCCATGTCGTACGTGATGCCGCAGGACTTCGTCTCGCAGATGATCGCCACCGGCGAGAAGAAGCTGTTCATGTCCACCCGGGACACCCTCATCCGCTCGTTCATGGGCGGGGCCATCCTCGCGCTGGCCGCCGCGATGGCGGTGACCATCTCGACGAACACCGGGAACCCGCTGCTGGGTGCGGCCTTCTTCCCGATCGGCTTCATCATGCTGTACCTGATGGGCTTCGACCTGCTCACCGGCGTCTTCACGCTGGTGCCGTTCGCGGTCATCGCCCGCCGCCCCGGCGCCACCTGGGCCGGCATGTGGCGCAACTGGGGCCTCGTGTTCTGCGGCAACTTCGCCGGCGCGTTCACGGTGGCCGTGCTCATGGCGATCACCTTCACCTACGGGTTCTCCACACCGCCCAACGAGATCGGGCAGGCCCTCGGGCACATCGGCGAGGGGCGCACCGTCGGGTACGCCGACCACGGCGCGGCCGGCATGCTCACGCTGTTCGTCCGCGGCGTGCTGTGCAACTGGATGGTCTCCACCGGCGTCGTCGCCTTCCTCATGTCGAAGGACACGATCAGCAAGGCCGTCGTGATGTGGATGCCGGTGTTCCTGTTCTTCTACATGGGCTTCGAGCACTCCGTCGTGAACATGTTCCTGTTCCCGTCCGGCCTGCTGCTCGGCGGTGACTTCACCGTCATGGACTACCTCGTGTGGAACGAGATCCCGACCGTGCTCGGCAACCTCGTCGGCGGCCTGACCTTCGTCGGCCTCCCGCTCTACCTCACGCACTACCGCACCCGGCCCGAGCGCCGTCGTCCCGCGCCGGCCGAGCCCGTCGCCGAGGACCGCGTGGCCGCGCCGGTCGGCTGACCCGCCGCACCACGTCGACGCCAGACCTCCCTCCGACCGAAGGACACCCGTGGACCCGATCATGACCAAGGCCGCCGCGGCCGAGCAGGTCGTCACCGCCCGCCTCCGCTCCGGCCTCACCTGGCAGGAGATCGCCGACAAGGTCGGCGCACCGGTCGTCTGGACGACGGCCGCGCTGCTCGGCAACCACCCGATGAGCGCGGAGCAGGCGTCCGCGGCCTGCACGCTGCTCGGCCTGGGCGAGGACGTCGCCGAGGCCCTGCGGCTGCAGCCGTACCGGGTGCGCGACGAGGCGGTGCTCACCGACCCGACCATCTACCGGTTCACCGAGGCGCTGGCCGTGTACGGGCCGGCGCTCAAGGAGCTCATCCACGAGGAGTTCGGCGACGGCATCATGTCGGCGATCAACTTCCAGGTCGACATCGCCCGCCGCGCCCACCCGGACGGCGACCGCGTGGTGGTGACCCTCGACGGGAAGTTCCTCGACTACCGCTGGTGAGGCCTACCGCTGGTGCGGCTCGCCCCGCACCAGCGCCTCCAGCTCGGCCTCGTCCAGCAGGCGGCGCGGGCGCACGGTGGTACCGCTCGCGACGTAGACGAACGCGGCGGACACCTTGTCGAGCGGCAGCCCGGTGTACCGGGACCACGCGAGCCGGTAGACGGCGAGCTGCACCTCGCGGGCGGAGCGGGCGCCCGCGTCGCGCGGCTCGTGCCCGGTCTTCCAGTCCACGACGACGACCGCCGGCGCCTCGCCCTCGGCGGGGGGCGGGGCGTCGTCGTCGGGGAACACGGCGTCGATCCGGCTGCGCAGCATGACGCCACCCACCGGCGTCTCGACGTCGACCTCGACCGCGAGCGGGGTGCGGGACGCCCACGCGGACTCCGTGAAGCGCTGCCGCAGCGTCTCCAGGTCGACGTCGGGCGCGATCTCACCGTCCTCGGCGCCGGGCAGGTCGTCGACGTCGACCAGCGACGACGACGTGAAGAACCGCTCCACCCACTCGTGGAAGTGCGTGCCGCGGCGGGCGTGCACGGTGGGCTCCTGCGGCACCGGACGGCGCAGCTGGAGCGCGAACCCGGCGCGGTCGCCGGCGAGCCGGACCAGGCCCGACGCCGACACGTGCGCCGGCAGCTCCACCTCGCGCGACCCCCGCTCCCCCCGCTCCGTGAGCAGCGTGCGGGCCAGCAGCACCAGGTCGCGGCCCGCCGCGTCGCGCAGCACACCGGTCGCGGCGCCGCCCTCCGGCCTCGCGGGGTCCCTGCGCGCACGGTCGGCGCGCGCCGCCTCGACCCGGGCTGCCGACGCCCGCAGGACGTCACGCGGCGTCGGGGCCTCGCCCGGCCCGGTGCCGGTCCCGGGCTCGGGGTCGTCCGCGCGTCCGGCCCCCGCGGACTGCTCGGGCGGGGGCCACGGCGCGGCGTGCTCGACGTCGTCACGGGGGTTGCCCGCCGCCGGGTCGGGCTGCTCGGCCCAGCCGCCCGCGTCGGCCACCCCACCTTCGACGAGCTCGGCGAGGAAGGGCGAGACGCGCCGCGGCGTGCTGCCCGTGCCCCACCAGTGCGCCGTGAGGAACAGCTCCCGGCGGGCGCGCGTGAACGCGACGTAGGCCAGGCGGCGCTCCTCGGCGAGGCGGTGCGCGCCGCTGTCCGCGCGGAACCGGTCGCGCCGGGCGGCGAGGTCCTTGGTGTCGGCGGCCTCCGCCCAGGTGAACTCGGGCAGGTCGGGCGCGTCGCCGCGCAGGTGGTACGGCAGCGCGGAGACGTCGGTGAGCCATCCGCTGTCCAGCCGCCCCTGCGCCGACTCCGCCTGGCTGGGGAACACGCCGTCGACCAGCCCGGGCACCGCCACCACGTCCCACTCCAGCCCCTTCGCGGCGTGCGCGGTGATGACCTGCACGGCGTCGGGGTCGGGCTCGCGGACGGGCATGTCGAGGCCGCGCTCCTGGTCGCCCGCGACGCCGAGCCACGCGAGGAACGCGCCCAGCGTCGCGACGTCGGCCGACTGCGCGAAGCTCGCGGCGACGTCGCGGAACGCGTCGAGGTGCTCCCGGCCGCGCAGGCTCACGCCGGCGGCAGCCCCACCTCCGGGGCCGGTGGCCGGGGTGAGCGTGTCCGCGAGCACCTGCGCCGTGGCGACCTCGACGTCGAGGCCGAGCGCGCGCTCGGCCACCACCACGAGCTCCGGCAGCGAGAGGTACGTGAGGCCCCGCAGCTCGCGCAGCAGCCGGGCCAGCGCCGTCAGCCGGCCGTGGCCCGCGGCGGACAGCACGCGACCGTCGCGGGCGGGGCGCCCCGGGGCCGGCAGGTCGTCCAGCGCGTCGACGATCGAGCGGTGGTCCACGACGTCGCCCTCGACGACGACGGGGGCGTCGCCGTCCTCCTCCGGTCCCTCGCCCGGCGCGGCCGCACGGTCTCCCGGTCGGGCGCCGTCGGCGCGGGCCAGGTCCGACGCCCACGAGCCGAGGGCGTGCAGGTCGGAGGCACCGAGGTTGACCCGGGGACCCGTGAGCAGCCGCAGCAGCGAGTCGCCGCGCGAGGGGTCGTGCACCGCCTCGAGCAGCGCGACCACGTCCACCACCTCCGGCGTGGACAGCAGCCCGCCCAGGCCCACGACCTCCACCGGCAGCCCGCGGCGCCGCAGCGCCACCTCGACGGCGGCGAACTGCGACCGCGCCCGGCACAGCACGGCGGCCGTCACCCGGTCGGACCCGTCCCGGCGGGTCGCGCGGTGCCAGCGCGCCGCGACGAACTCCGCGGCCGCCTCCGCCTCCTCCTCGCTCGTCGCGGCGACGTGCGCGCGCACGACGCCCGTGCCCGCGCCGGGGCGCAGGTCGAGCGGCGGCACGTCCACGCCGGTGCCGGTGTGCCGTGCGCGCTCGCGCAACGGGGCCGCGGCGACGTTCGCGGCCGCCAGCACGGCCGCGTCGTTGCGCCACGACGTGCTGAGGTAGCGCACGGCCGCCGGCGCGCCGGCGCGCGTCCGGAACCGCTCGCCGAAGCGGGCCAGCCCCGACGCCGAAGCGCCCCGCCAGCCGTAGATCGACTGGTGCGGGTCGCCCACCGCGGTCACGGCGTGCCCGCCGCCGAACAGCCCGGCGAGCAGCTCCACCTGCGCGTACGACGTGTCCTGGTACTCGTCGAGCAGCACCACGGGGAAGCGGGAGCGCTCCGTCGCGCCGACCGCCGGGACCGACCTGGCGAGCTCGGCGGCGAACGCGATCTGGTCGCCGAAGTCCAGCGAGTCCGCGACCCGCTTGCGGCGGCGGTACTCCGCGACGAGGTCGAGCAGGCGGGCCCGCTCCGCCACCGAGTCGATCAGCCCCTGGACCTCCTTGGTCCGCTTCTTCTGCCGGGGGCCGAGCGGCAGCGCGTCGAGGCGGGCGACGACGTCGGCCAGCGCGTCGCGCGCCTCGTCCACGGGGAGCAGGTGCTCGCCGAGCTCGCCCGACAGCGCCAGCACCGCGCCGACGACCGTGCTCACCGCCTTGTCGGTGCCGAGGTCGTCGGCCCACGACTCGACGACCTGCGCCGCGAGCTGCCACTGGTTCGCCTCGCCCAGCAGCCGGGAGCCGGGTTCGATGCCGAGCCGCAGCCCGTGGTCGGCGACCAGCGCGGCCGCGTACGCGTTGTAGGTCGCGACCGTGGGCCGGGCGAGCAGGTCCAGGCCCGACGTCGCGCGCCCCTGCGCCCGGGCGAGCTGCGCGAGGCGGGACTGCACGCGCTGGGTGAGCTCGGCCGCCGCCTTGCGCGTGAAGGTCAGCCCGAGCACCTCCTCGGGGGCGACCAGCTCGTTGGCGATCAGCCACACCACGCGTGCCGCCATCGTCTCCGTCTTGCCCGACCCGGCCCCGGCCACCACGAGCACGGGCTCGAGCGGCGCCTCGATGACGGCGACCTGCTCGTCCGTGGGCGACGGCCGCCCGAGCAGCTCGGCGATGTCGCGGGCGGACAGCCGCGGCTCCGCCGGCGCGGGGCGCGCCGTCGCGCCGGGGCCGCCGTCGGCCGCCGGGCCGCCCACCAGCGCGGAGTCGCCGAAGAGCGCCGCGTCGTCGAACAGGACCGCGTCCGGCGAGGCCGGGCCGACGCCGGCGAGCTCGGGGAACCCGAGGTCGGCCTCGCGGCCGGGCTCGCCGAGCGCGGCCCACGTCTCGTCCGCGAACGCCGCGGCGAGGTCGTCGCGGCCGCCGTGGGGACGGTCGTCCCCGGGCTCCGGCGCGGCAGCGCCGTCGGTGCCGGTGGTGCCGTCGCCGGTCACTCGATCACGTTCCTTCCCTCGGGCTGCACGGGGCACGACCGGCGCACGGGGCACATGGGGCACAGGTCGTTCTCGTGCGCCGTGAAGCGGCCCGCCGCCATCGTGTCGGCGGCGCTCTCCACCAGCGCCCGCGCCCAGCTCGACCCGTCCTCGCCGACCTGCAGCGCGGGCTGGTCGCGCAGCGTCGGCGCCACGGTCGGCGTCCCGACGTACACGAGCCGAGCGCCCGCGCTGGGCGTGCCCGGCGGGAGGTCGAGCGCGCCCTCGGACACCGCGAGCTGGTACGCGCCGAGCTGCGGGTGCTCGGTGGCCTTCGCGCGGGCGGGCGCGCTGCGGCCGGTCTTGAGGTCGGCCACGGTCACGCCCTCGTCGCCCGCGTCCTCGACGCGGTCGATCTTGCCGCGCAGGCGCGCACGGCCCACGGTCAGCTCGAACGCCGGCTCCACGAGCAACGGGTCGCCCGCCTCCGTGTAGTAGGCGGCGAGGCGCTCGATCATCTGCTCGGCGCGGCGGCGCAGCTGGCGCGACGGCCAGCCGTCGGGGAGCGCGAGCTCGGGCCAGCGACGGTCGAGCTCGGCGCGCAGCTCGGACAGCGACGCCTTCGGCAGGTCCTCCGCGATCGCGTGGACCAGCGTGCCGAGCGTCTGGTGCGTGGCGTCGGGTGCCGTGGCGCCCGCCGACTCGAACGCCCACTTCAGGGCGCACGTGCTCACCGTCTCCACCTTGGACGGCGAGACCGTCACCACGTCGTGGGGCCCCCACAGCGGCGCGTCGCTGGACGTCGCGGCCACGCCGTACCAGGTGCGCGGGTCGGCCTCCGCGATCCCCGCGTCGGCCAGGTCGGCGAGCAGAGCGGCGGCGACGCCGACCGGGCCGTCGTCGTCCCCGTGCCCGGCCGCCCTGACGAGGGTCGCGCGCGCCTCGGCGACCACGCCGCGCAGGTCGAGCGGCGGGCCGACGGTCACCCGCCGCGGGTCCGGCCCCTCGGCCCCCGCACGGTCGCCGTCGGGCGGCTCCACGAGGTCGAGGAACACGGACGGCGCGTCCTCGGCGTCCTCCACGGCCGTCACCACCAGCCGGCGCCGCGCCCGCGACGTGGCGACCGCGAACGCCCGGAGCTCGTCCGCCAGCACCTGGCGCCGAGCCTCCGGGCCCATGCCGTGCGCGTCGTCCGAGCGCCCGGCGAGCAGCTCCACCAGCGCCTGCGACCCCAGCAGCGAGTCACGCAGCCGCAGGTCGGGCCACACGCCGTCCTGCACTCCCACCACGACGACCACGTCCCACTCGCGTCCTGCCGCACCGGCCGGGGTGAGCGCCTCGACCGCGTGCGCGCCCACCGCGGACGCCGCGAGCGAGTCGGCGGGCAGGTCCTGCGACGCGAGGTAGTCCACGAACGCGGCGACGGGGGCGCCGGGCATGCGGTCCACGTACGTCTCGGCCGCACGGAACAGCGCGAGGACGGCGTCGAGGTCGCGGTCGGCGCGCGCCCCGGCGGGTCCGCCCGCGAGCGCCGCGTCGCGCCACCGGTCGGCGAGCCCGGTGGCCGCCCACACCGCCCACAGCACGGTCTGCGCGGTGGCGCCCGGCTCGGCGGCGGCGGCCCTCCCCGCGGCCAGCACGCGCGCGACGGCGACGGGGCCGCGCCGCACCGGCGTCGGCAGGGTCTCCGCGCGCGCCGGGTCGTCCAGCACCTCCACCAGCAGCGCGTCCGACGACCGGCCGCCCCCGCCCGACAGCTCCTCCGCCCGCAGGGCGCGGCGCAGGCGCCGCAGCGCCACGGCGTCGAGACCGCCCACCGGCGAGGTGAGCAGCAGCGCCGCCGTCTCGGCGTCGAGGGCGGAGCCCGCGCCGGGCCCGGGTTCCCCGAGCTCGTCCGCGATCAGCCGGTCGACGCCGCCGCCGGCCGCGCACACGCGCAGTGCCGCCAGGAGGGGCGCCGCGGCGGGCTCGTCGCGCAGCGGGAGGTCCGAGCCGAGCAGCGCCACGGGCACCGACGCGGCGACCAGGTCGCGGCGCAGCGAGGCCAGCCGGTCACCGCTGCGCGCCACGACCGCCATCCGCTCCCACGGCGTGCCGTGCAGCAGGTGCTCGGCGCGCAGCTCGCGCGCCACGAACGCGGCCTCCTGTGCCGGCCCGGCGAGCACCGCGACCTGCACGCCCGACGGTTTCGCGCCAGCGGGTTCCTCCCCCGCCGTCCCGTCCGACGACGTCCCGTCCGACGACGGCGCGGCGTCGGCGCCGTGACCGGTGGCTCCGTTCTCGGCGTCCTCGCCGTCCTCCACCGGGCCGACGGCGTCCGGACGCGGACCGGCGCCGCGGTGCAGCGCGCCGGAGACGGTCGCGATGCGCGACGTCACGGCCCGCGTCACCGCGCGCAGCCCCTCCGGCTGCCGCCAGGCCGTGCCCAGCACGACGGTGCGCGCGTCGAACGCTCCCACGACGCCGGCGCGCGCGGGGGCCGCAGCGCGCCCGACCAGTCCGGGGGACGCGCCGCGGAAGCCCTGCACCGCGGAGTCCGGGTCGGCCAGCAGCACGAGCCGCGCGCCCGCGTCGTGCAGCACGTGCAGCAGCCGTGCCGTGGCGACCGTGGCCTCCTGGTAGTCGTCCACGACGACGAGGTCCCACGACGGTCTCGGCACGTCCGGCAGCTCGTCGTCCCAGCCCGCGAGGGCGTGCGCCGCCTCGTCGATCACGCCGGCCGGGTCGTACCGGGCACCCGCGTCCGGGGTGCCGAGGCGCAGCGTCGTGACGTCCAGGTACTCCTCGTAGAGCTGCGCGGCGAGCACCCACTCGGGCCGGTCGTGCCGGCGGCCGAGCTCGTCGAGGTCCACGGGCCCCAGCCCGCGCTCCGCCGCACGCATCAGGAGGTCGCGCAGCTCCTGGCGCAGCCCGCGCAGTCCGAGCGACTCCTCCGGCAGCCCCGGCGGGAGCACGAGGTCGGTGCCCTCTCCCGACAGGTGCCCCTCGAGCAGCTCCGCCAGCACCAGGTCCTGCTCCGGCCCGGAGACCAGCGTGGGCGCCGCGTCGCCGTGCGCGGCCGCCCGCGCCCGCAGCACCGCGAACGCCGCGGACGCGGGCGTGCGCACCATCGGGGCCCCCACGGTGCGCCCCGCGCGCGCGGTCACCTCGTCCCGCAGCCTCGCGGCCGACCGGCGCGACGCCGCGAGCACCAGCACGCGCGACGGGTCGACGCCCGGCGCGTCCCCCGGGCTGCGCATGGCCCGCACCGCCACCGTCGTCGCGACCGTCGTGCGCCCCGTGCCCGGGGCGCCGACCACGAGCGTGACGTCGCCCCCGAGGGCGGCCGCGACCGCGGCCTCCTGCGTCGCGTCGAGCACGACGTCGTCGCTCGCGACGCCGGCAGGCTCCGGCACCACGAGGCGCACGGCGGTGAGGGGTGCTGACGTCACGGGACCGATTCGACCATGCCCCACCGACAGCCCCACCGACAGCCCCACCGACGGCCCCGGTCCCCGGCGCGCGGCGCGCCGGTTTCACCCTCCGCTGACAAACGCGTCCCGGGCCCTTCCCCGCGCGCGGGCGTGGCTAGGATCGAGCAGACGTCCGGGAGACCGGGATCGACCGACGGCCGGGAGACGGCCGACAGACGCGCGCCGGCACGACCGGCGCGGCTCGCGAAGGAGACAACAACGTGGAGATCACGATCGGTGTGCAGAACCTGGCCCGCGAGCTGGTCGTCGAGACCGACCAGACGGCGGAGGAGGTGACCGCCGCGGTGCGCGGCGCCATCACCGACGGGGGGCTGCTCGAGCTCACCGACTCGCGGGGGCGCACCATCCTCGTGCCGACCGCCACGATCGGGTACGTCGAGGTGGGCGCCACCGAGCAGGCCAGGGTGGGCTTCGGCGCCCTCTGACGCCCGTCAGGCGGCGAGGCCCAGGCGGTCCATCCGGCGCGTGTGCTCGGCGGTGAGCCGCGAGACGAGCCACGCCTGCGTGGACGCGCCGCCGTCGTCGACGGCCTCCCGCGCGCGGGCGGCCAGCGCGGCCAGCGGCGGGTGCGCCGCGAGCAGCACGGGCACGAGGCCCAGCGCCTCGCCCACGACGCGCCGCCCCCACAGCGCCAGGCGGGCGGCGAGCACGCCGTCCGCCGCGGCGGCCCCCGCCAGCGCGGCGGTCGCGGGGTCGTCGGTGCGAGGCTCGCCCACGGCGGCCACGAAGTCCCCCGCACCGCCGGGCAGCCCGGCGGCGAGCTCGCGGCACAGGTCCTGCGCGACGCCGAGCCCCACGACGCTCTTGAGCAGCCCCTCCGCCCAGCCGGACGGAGGCGTGCGCGCGTCGAAGTCGGCGAGCACCCCGTCGAAGGGCGCCATCGCCGCGGCCGCGCCGTCGGCCCCGGGTGCGGCGGTGAGGGCGAGCAGCCGCTCCTGGCGACCGAGCGACTCCCCCGCCGCCGTCGCCAGGGTCTGGCGGACGGCGAGGTCGGGCGCGTCCACCGACCGGGCCGAGAGCAGGCCGAACGCCGCCAGCTCCGTGTAGGCCGCGAGCCCCACGAGCGTCGTCAGGGCCGGGTCCGGGGTGCTCTGCTGCTGGCTCACGCGCCTCAGGATAGAGGCGACCGTCGACGTCACACCCCGACCGGGCGCCCGTCGCGTACCATGGACGTGTACTTCGGTTGCCCGGTCGTCATGCCATGGGTCTCAATCCACTGACTCGACCGCAGCGGCCCGGCGGGATCCCCGCCGAGCCTGAGCGACGTTCTTCCGCGATCGGCTGCCGACCACCTCGGCGCTCCTTGCGACCCGACGAGTGTGACCTGAACGGTGCGGCCCGTCGACGGACCCGGCCCGTTCGGGAGCCCCTCGGTTCGCGCGCGCCGACGAGCAGACGAAGGTACCCGTGACCACGACCGAACCCGCCGCCACCGCGGCCCCCACGGCTCCCGCCACCGGCGAGCCCGACTACTCCACCCCCGCAGCCATCCAGGCGCAGGACGTCTCCTTCGCCGACTTCGGCGTGCGCCCCGAGATCGTCGAGGCCCTGCGCGAGTCCGGCATCACCCACCCCTTCCCCATCCAGGCGATGACGCTGCCGGTGGCGCTCCAGGGGCACGACATCATCGGCCAGGCCAAGACCGGCACGGGCAAGACGCTCGGCTTCGGCGTCCCGCTGCTGCACCGCGTCGTCGCGCCCGGCGAGCCCGGCTACGACGAGCTGCCCGCCCCCGGCAAGCCGCAGGCGATCGTCGTGGCGCCGACCCGCGAGCTCGCGGTCCAGGTCGCCAACGACCTCGCCACCGCCTCGAAGAAGCGCTCCGTGCGCATCGCGCAGATCTACGGCGGCCGCGCGTACGAGCCGCAGATCGAGATGCTGAACAACGGCGTCGAGGTCGTCGTCGGCACGCCGGGCCGCATGGTCGACCTGCTCAACCAGGGCCACCTCAACCTCACCCGTGCGGCCACGGTCGTGCTGGACGAGGCCGACGAGATGCTCGACCTGGGCTTCCTGCCCGACGTCGAGAAGATCCTCGCCCGCACTCCCGCGGTGCGACACACGATGCTGTTCAGCGCGACGATGCCCGGTCCGGTCGTCTCGATGGCCCGCCGCTACATGTCGCAGCCCACGCACATCCGCGCGGCCGAGCCGGACGACGACGGCGCGACGGTGAAGAACACCCGCCAGGTGGTCTACCGCGCCCACGCGCTGGACAAGGTCGAGGTGCTGGCCCGCCTGCTGCAGGCCGAGGGCCGCGGCCGCACCATCGTCTTCGCCCGGACCAAGCGCACGGCGGCGAAGGTCTCCGACGAGCTGCGCGACCGCGGCTTCGCGGCCGGCGCCATCCACGGCGACCTGGGCCAGGGCGCCCGCGAGCAGGCGCTGCGCGCGTTCCGGCACGGCCACATCGACGTCCTCGTCGCGACGGACGTCGCGGCGCGCGGCATCGACGTCGACGACGTCACGCACGTCGTCAACTACCAGTGCCCCGAGGACGAGCGCACCTACCTGCACCGCATCGGCCGCACCGGTCGCGCCGGCAAGCAGGGCACCGCGGTGACGTTCGTCGACTGGGACGACGTGCCCCGCTGGCAGCTCATCGACCGCACGCTGAACCTCGGGTTCCCGGAGCCGGTCGAGACGTACTCGAGCTCGCCGCACCTCTTCTCCGACCTGAGCATCCCCGAGGGCACCAAGGGCCGGCTGCCCAAGAGCAAGCAGCAGCTGGGCGGCCTCGAGGCCGAGGAGCTCGAGGACCTCGGCGAGACGGGCAAGCGCACCAGCTCGTCCGGCCAGCGCGACGGCCACCGTGGCGGTCGTGACGGCGGTCGTGACGGCGGTCGCCGGGACGGCGGCTCGCGCGGCGGCCGAGGCGGCTCGCGCTCCGGCCAGGGCTCGCGCTCCGGCCAGGGCTCGGCCGACGGCGCCGGCGAGCGCGCCGAGGCCCCGGCGTCCGGTGCGGGCGAGCAGGGCGACGGCGAGCAGCGTCGCCGCCGCAACCGCAACCGTCGTCGTACCCGCGGCGGCCGCCCGGTCGAGGGCGGCTCGTCGGCCCCGCAGGCGCCGTCGGAGGGCTGACCCGCCAGCACGACCACAGGTACGCATCGAGCGTGCTGACTCGTTCCTCAGGCGAGACGTCTGAGG
>NZ_JBHTVT010000030.1:0-25460 GCF_042792795.1 Isoptericola sp. NPDC056605
GTGCTGACTCGTTCCTCAGGCGAGACGTCTGAGGAACGAGTCAGCACGCTCGATGCGTGTCCGGGGCACGACGTACCGTGCGGGGATGCGTCTGACGTTCTCGGCCCCGCTGTGGCAGTGGCAGGTGCGCACGGACTCGTGGTGGTTCGTCACCGTGCCGCCCGAGGAGTCCGACACGCTCGCCGAGCTGCCGCTGCCGCCGCGCGGGTTCGGGTCGATCAAGGTCACCGTGACCGTCGGCACGACGACGTGGTCGACGTCGGTGTTCCCCAGCGACGAGCAGCAGGGCTACGTGCTGCCGATGAAGAAGGCGGTGCGCGTGGCCGAGGGCCTCGAGCCCGGCGCGACGGTGCGCGTCACGCTCGAGCCCGTCGGCCTCTGAGCACGGGCGGTCAGCGGACGATCTCGTCCCGCCCGGCGAACCACGCCGCGACGCCCTGCACCAGGGACGCCACGACGAGGAGCACCAGCGGCGCCGTCCAGGAGCCGGTGGCGTCGTGGGCGACGCCGAGCCCGAGCGGACCGCAGGCGGCGAGCACGTAGCCCGCGCTCTGCGCCATGCCCGACAGCTCGGACGTGCGCGCCGCGTTCTCGGTGCGCAGGGCCATGAGGGTCAGCGCCAGGCTGATGCCGCCGCCCTGGCCGAGGCCGAGCAGCACCACCCACAGCACGGCGGCGCCCGGGGCGAGGAGGAGCCCCAGCAGGCCGGTCAGGATGAGCGCGACGATGACCACGCCGAGCGCGCGCTGCCGCCGCAGGCGACCCGCGAGCACGGGCGTGACGAACGAGCCCACGATGCCGAGCAGGTTGGTCAGCGCCAGCATCCACCCGCCCACCGCGATGCTCCGCCCGGAGGCGACGAAGATCTCCGGCAGCCACGCGTTCACCGCGTAGAACGACAGCGACTGCGTGCCCATGAGCACGGTGACCGCCCAGGCCAGCGGGCTGCGCCACACCGACCGCACGGCGTCGGCGGGCGTGGCGCCCGGCGGCCGCAGCGTGCCGACGGGGCCGGCCGAGCGGAGCGCGCGCGGCGCCCAGACGACCGCGCCGAGCACGGCGAGCAGCCCCCACGACCCGAGGGTGGCGCGCCAGTCCATGCCGGTGGCCGTCGCGATCGGCACGGTGAGGCCCGCGGCGAGCGCGGCGCCGCCGGACAGGGCCATCGAGTACAGCCCGGTCATGAGCCCGACCCGGTCGGCGAAGTCGCGCTTGATGAGGGCGGGCAGCAGCACGTTGCCGAGCCCGATCGCGGAGCCGACGGCGAGCGTGCCGACCAGCAGCGGCGCGATCCCGGGCACGAGCCGCAGGGCGAAGCCGAGGCACAGCAGCACGAGGCTGCCGAACAGCGCGCGCTCCAGGCCGACCCGGCGGGCCAGCCCGGGCGCCACGGGGGCGAGGATCCCGAAGCACAGGACGGGCAGCGTCGTGAGGACGCCGCCCGCGGTGGCGCTCAGCCCCTCCTCGGCGAGGATCTCGCCCAGCAGCGGTGAGACGGCGACCACGCCGGGGCGCAGGTTGAGCGCGGCGAGGACGATGGCGAGGACGGCCCCCGCCCCGAGCGGGCGACGCAGGCTCACGCGTCCACCTCCGTCGTCGTGCCGGACGTCGACCCCGTCGCGGCGCCGGCGGCCTGGTCGACGAGGTGGGCGCGGACGGCCGCCATCGTGGCCTCGACGGCGCGCTCCGCGGCGTCGGGGTCACCGGCGGCGACGGCGGCGACGACCTCGCGGTGGCCGGGCACGTCGCGGTGGTGGCGGCCGTGGGCGTCGGTGGCGAGGGTGCGGACGAGCACGTGGTCGATGCCGTCGTAGAGCTCGGCGAGCAGGGCGTTGCCGGCGGACCGCACCAGCTCGGCGTGGAACGCGACGTCGGCGGCCCGGAAGTCGTCCTCGCCGCCCTCGCGGGCGGCGGCCTCCTGGGCGGCCAGCGCGCCCCGCAGCGCGGCGAGGGCGCCGTCGTCGTGCCGGCCGGCGGCGGCGCGCGCGGCCCCGCGCTCGAGGACGGAGCGCACCTCGAGCACCTGCAGCGCGTCGGAGGTGCGTGCCCGGCGCCTGATGGCGGCGTCCAGGCCGCTGGCGGCGCGCACGTAGGTGCCGTCGCCGCGCCGCGGCTCGAGGATCCCCGCGTGCTCGAGGGCGCGCACGGCCTCGCGGACCGTGTTGCGGCCGACGCCGAGCCCGGCGACGAGCTCGGGCTCGGCGGGGATACGGGACCCGACGGGCCACTCCCCCCGCTCGACGAGGTCGGTCAGGTGCTCGACGACGAGCTCGGAGACCTTGCGGGGCGGGGAGATCGGCGACGTCATGGGCATGGCCGGGGGCTGGACGGACTCGGGCACCGAAAGACCCTAACATCCCATGTTTGCGATCCCGGGAGCCTCGACCGCGGCCGGCCTCCGGGCGCTACTGCGCCATCTTGACGAACTCGGTGACCGCCGTGGCGATCTGCTGCACCGCGATCGCCGCGAGCAGCAGGCCCGCGATCCGGGTCACCAGCGTGACTCCCGACTCCCGCAGCACCCGGTGGATGACGTTCGCGAACCGCATCGACAGGTACAGGCACACGTGCACCAGCACGATCGCCACCGCGATGGCGATCAGCTGCGGCACTCCGCCGGAGTCCGACACCCGGGTCTGCTGGACGAACACCATCGTGGCGACGATCGCGCCCGGCCCCGCCAGCAGCGGTGTGCCCAGCGGCACGAGCGCCACGTTGACGCCCTTGTTGCCCGACGGCGAGGGCTCCTCCATCTTGCCGGTGAGCAGCTCCATCGCGATGAGGAGCAGCAGCAGCCCGCCGGAGGCCTGGAGCGCCGGCAGCGTGATGCCCATGTAGTGCAGCACCTGCTGGCCGAACAGCGCGAAGACCACGATGACGCCGAACGCGACGAGGATCGCCTGACGCGCGGCGCGGTTGCGCTGCTTGGCCCCCATCGCCGACGTCAGCCCCAGGAACACGGGCACCGTGCCGGGCGGGTCCATGATGACGAACAGGGTGACGAACACCTCGGTGAACAGCGCGGTGTCGAGCACCGCGCTCACGGGCGGATCACGTCCAGCAGACCTCTTTCCTCGATCTGGGCGAGCACCTCGGGAGCGGTCGTGCGCTCCCCGATGCGGTTGAGCTTCCCGGTGCCGTGGTAGTCGCTGGAGCCCGTGACCAGCAGCCCCAGCTCCCCTGCCAGGCCGCGCAGCCGGTCGCGGGTGGCGGCGTCGTGGTCGCGGTGGTCCACCTCGAGCCCGGCGAGACCGACGGCGGCGAGCGCCGCGATCGTCTCCTCGCTCACGGTGCGACCGCGCGCCCCCGCGCCCGGGTGCGCCATCACGGGCACCCCGCCCGCACCCAGCACCGCGCGCACGGCGGCGTCGGTGTCCGGGGCGTAGTGCGGCACGTAGTACCGGGCGCCGGGGTGCAGCATCGTCGCGAACGCCTCGTCCCGCGACGCCACGACGCCCGCCGCGACCAGCGCGTCCGCGAGGTGCGGGCGGCCGACCGTCGCGTCGTCGCCCGTCTGCGCGACGACGTCGTCCCACGTCAGCGGGAAGTCCTCCGCGAGGCGCTCGGTCATGCGCCGGGCCCGCGTGAGGCGGTCGTCGCGGGTGCGGTCGCACTCGGCGCGCAGGACGGCGTCGTCGGGGTCGTGCAGGTAGGACAGCAGGTGCACGCTGATGCTGCCGCCCTCGGTCGTGACGCGCGTGGAGATCTCGGTGCCCCGCACCAGCGCGACCCCGGTCGTCGCGACGGCGCCGGAGGCCTCGGCCCAGCCCGCGGTCGTGTCGTGGTCGGTGAGGGCGACCACGTCCAGCCCGGCCCCGGCCGCCGCCTCGAGCACGCCGCGCGGGGAGTCCGTGCCGTCGGAGGCCCGCGAGTGCGTGTGGAGGTCGATCCGGGGCGGCGTCACGATCACCGATTCTAGGGAGCCCTGCGCGCCCGCACGCGCGAAACGGCGTCCCCGCGGTGCGACGTCGGACACTCCCGCCGACCGCGCCCGTGAAGATCTCGGCACAACCTCTCCACCTCGCCCGCCGCCGCCGACCCCGACACGCCCCGACCGGCAGGGCACCATCGTTCGCGATGAACCTCCCCAGCGCCGACGTCGCCCTGCCTCCCGCCCTGGCCTCCGCCCTGCCCTCCGAGCCCGGCACCGACCCCGCACCGCAGCGGGCCGGGATCGTCTTCGTGCACGGCATGCGCACGTCGTCGGCGATCTGGGAACGGCAGGTCGAGCACGTGCGCGACGCCGGGCACGACGCCGTCGCCGTCGACCTGCCCGCCCACGGCGCGCGCCACCGGGAGCGGTTCTCCATGCCGCGGGCGTTCGACGTGCTCGACGAGGCGGCCGGATCGTTCGGCGCCGGCCGGCCGATCGTCGTCGTGGGGCTGTCGCTCGGCGGGTACACCTCCCTCGCGTGGGCGGCGCACCACGCCGCCGCCGCCACCGCCACCCCTCTGTCCGGCGTCGTCGCCGCGGGCTGCAGCTCCGACCCCAAGGGCAAGCCCGTCGCCCTGTTCCGGGACGTCGCGCACCTCGCCGTCACCGGCACGACGGCGGTGCGCCGCGGGGCGCGCGACGCCGCCCGCGCCTGGCGCACCGCGCTCGCGGGCGGCCGGTCGCCCGCCGGCGGTCTCGAGGTCGCGGGCCTCCTGGGCGACGCCGCCCCGCGGCCCGGCTGGGACATCGTCACCGACGCGCTCACCCACCTCGCGGGCCGCTCGTCGGTGGCCAGCACGCGCGCCCTGCGCGTGCCCGTGTGGTTCGTCAACGGCGCGCGCGACCGGATGCGGCTCGAGGAGTCGCGGCACGTGGCGGCCGCCGAGCGAGGGGCGCTCGTCGTCGTCCCGGACGCCGGCCACGACGTCAACTCCGACGCCCCGGACGCCTTCAACCGCGTGCTCACGCGGGCGCTGCACGACTTCGCGCGCGCCTGACGAGCGCCGCCGCCGACGGCCGTCCCGGGCCCTCCCTGCGGGTGGGACACTGGGAAGCATGACCGACACCACCCCCGTCGACGAGACCGCGCCCGCCGCCCCTGCGAGCACCGAGGACCGCGGCAGCAACCGTTCCCAGCGCCCCGTCTCGGAGGCGTTCAAGTCGTTCATCACCTCGCAGTGGGGCGAGCGCGCCGACCTCGGCGTCGAGCCCGGCGAGGCCGTGCCGTACACGGCGGAGCGCCGCGCCAAGCTGTCGGCCCGCTTCCCGGGCGCCCGGCTCGTGGTGCCCGCCGGCCCGCTCAAGGTGCGCTCCAACGACACCGACTACCGGTTCCGCCCGCACTCCGCGTTCGCGCACCTCACCGGCCTGGGCACCGACCAGGAGCCCGACGCGGTGCTCGTGCTGCACCCCGTGGCCGACGGCGAGGGCGACCCGGACGGCAACGGCAACGGCACGCACCACCACGCGGTCCTGTACGTCCGTCCGCTCGCCGCGCGCGACACCGAGGAGTTCTACGCCGACTCGCGCTACGGCGAGTTCTGGGTGGGCGCGCGGCCGTCGCTCGACGACGTCACGACGCTCACCGGCGTCGAGGCCCGCCACGTCGACGAGCTGCGCGACGCGCTCGCCAAGGACGTCGGCGCGGACGGCGTGCGCGTGCTGGTCGTGACCGGCGCGGACGAGAACGTCGAGACGCTCGTCGAGGCCATCCGCGAGGAGGCGGGCGTCGAGGCGGAGGCGGACGACGAGTCCCTCGTCGAGGCGGCGTCCGAGATCCGCCTGGTGAAGGACGCCCTCGAGCTGGAGCACCTGCGCGAGGCCGTGGCCCGCACCATCGAGGGCTTCGAGCAGGTCGTTCCGGTGCTGCCGAAGGCCGTCGCGCACCGCCGCGGCGAGCGCGTCATCGAGACGACGTTCGACGCGCACGCCCGGCTCGAGGGCAACACCGTCGGCTACGAGACCATCGCCGCGGCCGGCGAGCACGCCACCACGCTGCACTGGATCACCAACGACGGCGTGGTCCGCTCCGGCGAGCTCGTGCTGCTGGACGCCGGCGTCGAGGTCGACTCCCTCTACACCGCGGACATCACGCGCACCCTGCCCGTCGACGGCGAGTTCACCGACGTGCAGCGCCGCATCTACACCGCCGTGCTCGACGCCGCCGACGCCGCGTTCGCCGTCGCCAAGCCGGGGACGAAGTTCCGGGAGATCCACGCCGCCGCGATGGAGGTCATCGCCGCCCGCCTCGAGGAGTGGGGACTGCTGCCCGACGGTGTCACCGCCGAGGTGTCCCTCTCCCCCGAGGGCCAGCAGCACCGCCGCTGGATGGTGCACGGCACCAGCCACCACCTCGGCCTGGACGTGCACGACTGCGCGCAGGCGCGCCGCGAGCTCTACCTGGACGGCGTGCTCGAGCCCGGCATGGTGTTCACCATCGAGCCCGGCCTGTACTTCAAGGCCGACGACCTCGCCGTGCCCGAGGAGTACCGCGGCATCGGCGCGCGGATCGAGGACGACGTCCTGGTCACCGCCGACGGCAACGAGAACCTGTCGGCCGCGCTCCCCCGCCGTCCCGAGGACGTCGAGGCCTGGATGGCCCGCCTGCGCGGCTGACCCCGCCCTGTCTGTTCGGCAACGGGTAGATCAGTTCGGTACGTGACCATGCCGAAGTGATCCACCCGTTGCCGAACTGAACCCGGACCCACCGACCTTGTCCACAGGCGGACGTCCGGACCTGGTCCGATCCGGCACCCTCGTCGACATGGTTCATGACGACCAGGTCGTCCTCGCCGGCGAGCTGCAGAGGCACGTGCTCGACCGGGCGAGGCAGGAGGGCGAGCTCGAACGGCTGCGCCGCGGCGCGTACCGCCTTCGCGAGGAGCCCCGGGACGAGCACCGGTCCCGCACGGCGCGACGACGCGCCGAGGCGGTCGCCCGGGCGGCCCACCGGCAGCTCGACGCCGATCACGTGTTCAGCCACGAGACGGCGGCGATGCTCCACGGCCTGCGTCTGTGGCGTCCGCCGGCCACCACGCACGTGGTCCAGGACTACCGACGGTCGGGGCGCGCCGCCGAGGACCTGCGGCGACACCTCATGGTCCTGCCGCCCGAGCAGCGCGAGGTCCGGGACGGGCTGCCGGTCACCACCCTGGCCCGCACCGTGGCGGACTGCGCACGCTCGATGCACCCGCTCGAAGCACTCGTCCTCGTGGACGACGCCCTGGCGCGAGGGCTCGACCCGGAGGAGTCTCGCGCCGTGATCGCCGTCGCGCGCCGGCGCAACGGCACCCGGCGGGCGGCGTGGGTGCTGGATCACGCAGACGGAGGCAGCGACTCCGCGTGGGAGACCTGGCTCCGGTATGTCGCGCTGCGCTCCGGGCTGCCTCGGCCGGTCACCCAGGCGCCGATCATCACGTCACGCGGCGTCTTCCACTGCGACCTCGGCTGGCCGGACTGGTCCGTGTACGCGGAGTTCGACGGCCTGGCCAAGTACCGCGACGGCGGTGTCCGGCCCGGCCACGACGCCGCGCGGGAACTGCTCCAGGAGAAGGCACGGTTCGACGCCATCCGCGCCACCGGTGTCAACCCGGTCCGGGTGACCGCGGTCGGGAACGCCCGACTGGGTGAGGTGGCGAACGCGCTGGCGGCGAGGTTCCCAGAAGCTCTGCGGCGGAAGCTCCGCACGCATCCGCTGTTGCCTCCGCCGCCCTGACTGACCTATCAGTTCGGCACTGGCTGGATCAGTTCGGCACGTCGAGGTACCGAACAGATCCACCCGGTGCCGAAGAGATCAGGGCCGGGGCGGGCGGTAGGGGTCGTCCTGCTCCGGCGACTTCGGCTCACCGCCTTCGGCACCCGACGGCTGCCCCTGCTGCTCCGGAGCGTGCGGCTCCGTCGGCGGGGCCGGGGGCTGCGGCGCCGGGGCCGGCTCCTCCGGTCGCATGGCGCCGTACCGCGGGGCGCCGCTGGGAGTGGTCCAGCGCGGGTCGGGCGTGCGCGGCGCGGCAGGGGCCGCGGTGGCGGCGGGGGCGCCGGCGGCGGGCGCGCCGACCGGCGGGGTCGTGGTCGTGGTCGCGGCGGTCGCACCGTGCCGGGCCTTGCCCAGCCCGCCGGGGGACTCCCGGAGCATGGACCGCGCCTCGCCGGCCTGCTCCGCCGCGCAGAGGATCGCGTAGGTCGACGCGACGATCTGCGACGACGACGTGAAGTCGCGGCGCCCGCCGGTCAGCGCGTACGAGAGCACGGAGAAGAGGAGCCCGAAGCCCGCACCGAGGCCGATGCCGACGAGCAGCACGCCGCCCATGCCGGTGCCGCCGAACAGGCTCAGCAGCAGGCCGACGAAGAAGCCGAACCACGCACCCGACAGGGCGCCCGCGAGCGCCACCCGGCCGTACGAGAGGCGCCCGGTGACCCGCTCGACCATGCGCAGGTCGGTGCCGACGATGGTCACGTGCTCGACGGCGAACTTGTGGTCCGACAGGTAGTCGACGGCCTGCTGGGCCTCGAGGTACGTGTCGTACGCGGCGACCTCGTCCCCCGCCGGGAGGGTCGGGACGCGGGGCACGGCGTTCGGGCGGCTGAAGCTCATTCGCCCAGTCTGGCCCAGTCGTGGCCCCTGCACCACCACACCGTCCTCGCCGCACGCCCGCTACCAGGACCGACGGGCCCGCCCCGCGTAGGCTGACCGACGTGAGCGCGGCAACCAGGGTCTTCGTGGCACGGCTCGCCGGCACCCAGGTCTTCGACCCGATCGGTGACGAGGTGGGGCGCGTGCGCGACGCCGTCGTGCTGATCCGCGCCAAGGGCGCGCCCCGCGCGGTGGGGCTGGTCGTCGAGGTCCCCGGACGCCGGCGCGTCTTCCTCCCGCTGACGCGGGTCACCGCGATCGACGCGGGCCAGGTGATCTCGACGGGCCTGCTCAACATGCGTCGGTTCGAGCAGCGGGCGATGGAGTCGCTGGTGCTGGGCGAGCTGCTGGACCGCACGGTCCGCTTCGCCGACGGCTCCGGCGAGGCCACGGTCGAGGACCTGTCGATCACGCGGCAGCGAACGGGCGACTGGTTGGTGGACCAGCTCTTCGTGCGCCGCAAGCAGCCCTCCCGCGGGCTGTCGCTGCGCCGGCGCGGGGAGACGCTCGTCGTGCCGGTCGACGCGGTCACGGGGCTCGCCGGTTCCACCCAGGAGCAGGGGGCCACGAAGCTGCTGGAGGCGTACGAGGACCTGCGCCCGGCGGACCTCGCGGACGTGCTGCACGAGCTCGGCGACACCCGGCGTCTCGAGGTGGCGAGCGCGCTCGACGACGAGCGCCTGGCCGACGTGCTCGAGGAGCTGCCGGAGGACGACCAAGTCGCCATCGTGTCCCGCCTGGACTCGGGACGAGCGGCCGACGTCCTCGAGGCCATGCAGCCCGACGACGCCGCCGACCTGCTCAACGAGCTGCCCGACGAGCAGGCGGCCCGCCTCCTGGAGCTCATGGAGCCGGAGGAGGCGAAGGACGTGCGTCGGCTGCTGTCCTACGACGAGGACACGGCGGGCGGGCTCATGACCACCGAGCCGGTGATCCTCGGCCCGGAGACGTCGATCGCGACCGCGCTGGCGCAGATCCGCAAGCAGGACCTGCCGCCGGCGCTGGCGTCGATGGTGTTCGTGGTGCGGCCGCCGCTGGAGACGCCCACGGGCCGGTTCCTCGGCGTCGCGCACTTCCAGCGGCTGCTGCGCGAGCCCCCGCACGCGTCCGTGGGGTCGGTGCTCGACACGGACACGGAGTGGCTGACGCCGGACGCCCCGGTGGGCCGGGTGACCCGCCTGCTGGCGGCCTACGACCTGCTCGCGCTGCCCGTCCTCGACACCGAGAAGCGGCTGCTGGGCGCGGTCTCCGTGGACGACGTGCTCGACCACATCCTCCCGGACGACTGGCGCGAGCACGTCGACGAGAACCTCCAGGAGGTGCCGCGTGGCTGACCGCCTGGACCAGCCGAAGGAGGCCCGGCGCACCCTCATCCCGCGGCCGCAGATGGACCAGGACGCGGTGGGCCGCGCCACGGAGGGCATCGCCCGCTTCCTGGGCACGCCGCGCTTCCTCATCTATCTGACGGTGTTCTGCGCGCTGTGGCTGGCGTGGAACTCCTGGGGCCCGGAGTCGCTGCGGTTCGACTCCGCGTCGAACGGCTTCACCGCCCTGACCCTCATGCTGTCGCTCCAGGCGAGCTACGCCGCGCCGCTCATCCTGCTCGCGCAGAACCGGCAGGACGACCGCGACCGCGTCACCGCCGAGCAGGACCGGCAGCGGGCGGAGCGCAACCTCGCCGACACGGAGTACCTGGCTCGCGAGATGGCGGCGCTGCGGATCGCGCTGGGCGAGGTCGCGACGCGCGACTTCGTCCGCTCGGAGATCCGGAACCTGCTCGAGGAGCTGGACGAGAAGGAGTCCGAGCGCAGCCGGGACGCCTCGTCCTGACGGGGCGGCGTCGCTCCCCGGGCTCCGCGCCCGTCACTGCATGGCGTCGACGGCGGCGGCGCGCAGCGCGTCCACGGCCCCGGCGTCGCCGGTGACGCGCAGCCCCCCGGACCCGCCGCGGCCCCACAGCCACAGGTCGAGGTCCGCGGCGGCGCCGGCGACGACGGCGTCAGGCTCGCCGTCGGGCGGGACCAGCCGCCCGGCGGGCACGTCGTACTCCCGGCCGGACTCCGGCCCGGTCCCTCGCACCCGCCCGAGCTCGACGTCCCAGCGGTGCGGCGCCTCGCCGTGGGCGTCCACGACGACGGCGACGGTGCCGCCGGCCGGGGTGAACGCCGTCCAGGCCGGGTGCCCGCCGAGCAGGACGTCGAGCACCTCGTCGACGCCGTCCGCCGCGACGTCGGGGTCGAGCGGCGTGACCCGGCCGCCGGCCGCCTGCTCGGCGTCGACGCGGTGGACGAGCGCCTCGTGCTGCTGGCGCCGTGCCACCCACCCGACCGTGTGGCCGTCCGGGTGCCAGGACCAGCACGGCTCGCGCGGGTCACGGCCCGCGAGCGCGGCGACGAGGTGCGCCGTGGCGTCGTGCACCAGTCCCACGAGGGCGGCGTCGTCCGTGGGCCGCTCGAGCGGGACGACGTCGGCGCCCGGCAGGCCGGCACCCGGCTCGCGGCCCACCACGGACGCCCAGAACGCCTGCACCGACGCGACGTGGAAGGCCAGGTCGCGGGCCGTCCAGCCCGGGCAGGCCGGCACCTCGGCGTCGGCGGGCGCGGCACGCACGGCCGCCACGAGCAGGGCCGAGTCTCGTGCCAGGGAGGCCAGGGCGTCCATGCACGTCAACGTAGCCCCGGGCACCTCGGACCGCGCGACGCCGTGCCGTCGCGCTGCCCGGTATCCTCCCGCTCGCGGGATTTGGTCGACCGCCGGAGGAGGCGACGGCGTGGCGCGGCAGGTGGTGCTGGTCAACGGGCTGCCCGGGGCGGGCAAGACGACGCTGGCGCGCCCGCTCGCCGCGCGCCTCGGTGCGCCGTGGCTGGGGAAGGACGCCGTCAAGGAGGCCCTGGCCGACGCCGTCGGGCCGGGCGCCCCGTCCCTGGTCGGGGCGCCCGCCGTCGGGGCGGCGGCCATGGAGGCGGTGTGGCGCCTGGCCGCGGCGGCGCTGCCGCGCGTCGTCGTCGAGTCGTGGTGGTTCCGGCCCCGCGACCTGGACCACGTGCTGCGCGGGCTCGCGACCGCGGGCGCGGACGCCGTCGTCGAGGTGTGGTGCGACGTACCGCCCGACGTCGCCCGCGCGCGCTACGAGGCCCGCACGGGCCGCCACCCCGTGCACGCCGACCGTCGCGACCTGACCGCCGAGTGGGCGGCCTGGTCCGCCGCGGCCGCGCCGCTCGCCCTCGGCCCGGTGGTGCGGCAGGACACGACCCTCCCGGTCGACGTCGGTGCGCTGGCCCTCCGGGTGACGACGGCGCTGTCGGGCCGTGACCCACGACGCACCGGCGTCACCGCCCGCCGCACCTAGGATCGAGGCATGACCTCCGGCTCCCCCGACGGCTCCGCACCGCTGACCGACCGCGTCCGCACCGCCCTGACGTCGGTGGTCGACCCGGAGATCCGCCGGCCCATCACGGACCTGGGCATGGTGCGCTCGGTGGACGTGCACGACGGCGGCCACGTGACCGTGGGGGTGGACCTCACGGTGGCCGGCTGCCCCATGAAGGGCACCCTGGTGCGCGACGTCACCGCCGCCGTCGAGGCGCTCGACGGCGTGACGGGCGTGGACGTGCAGCTCGGCGTCATGACCCCGGAGCAGCGCCAGTCGCTGCGCTCGCAGCTGCGCGGCGGTGCGGGCGACCCGGTGATCCCCTTCGCCCAGCCCGGCTCCCTGACCAAGGTGTACGCGGTCGCGTCCGGCAAGGGCGGCGTGGGCAAGTCGAGCGTCACGGCGAACCTCGCCGCCGCGATGGCGGCCGACGGGCTGAGCGTCGGCGTCGTGGACGCGGACATCTACGGCTTCTCCATCCCCCGCATGCTGGGCGTCGACCGCCAGCCCACCCGCGTCGACTCGATGCTGCTGCCCCCGATCGAGCACGGCGTGAAGGTCGTGTCGATCGGCATGTTCGTGCCCGCGGGGCAGCCGGTGGTGTGGCGCGGGCCGATGCTGCACCGCGCGCTGGAGCAGTTCCTCGCGGACGTGTTCTGGGGCGACCTCGACGTGCTGCTGCTCGACCTGCCGCCCGGCACCGGCGACATCGCGATCTCGGTGGCGCAGCTGCTGCCCGGCAGCGAGATCGTCGTCGTGACGACGCCGCAGGCCGCCGCGGCGGAGGTCGCGGAGCGTGCCGGCTCGATCGCCACGCAGACGTCGCAGGGCGTCGTCGGCGTGGTGGAGAACATGTCGTGGCTGGAGCAGCCGGACGGGTCGCGGCTCGAGGTGTTCGGGTCCGGCGGCGGGCAGCGCGTCGCGGACCGGCTGGGCGCCACGCTGGGCACGCCGGTGCCGCTGCTGGGGCAGGTGCCGCTCGACGTCGCGGTGCGCGCCGCGGGCGACGACGGCACGCCGGTGGTGCTCAGCGACCCGGACTCCGCCGGGGCGCGCGTGCTGCGCGACGTCGCCCGCTCCCTGGCCGGCCGCTCGCGCGGCCTCGCGGGCATGCGGCTGAACCTCAGCCCCGTCCAGGGCTGACCCGCGATACCCTCCCCCGGGCGCCGCGCCGGCGCCCGCACCTGCCGTCCCGCCCGCGAAGGAGCTGTCCCGCCATGAGCACGCCCGAGTGGCTCGAGTCCTGGTCCGACGACGAGGGGGCGCGCCGCGTCCGCGACCTGTTCGCTCGGGTCTTCGCCGACGGCGGTGCACCCGACGGCGTCTGGTCCGCCCCCGGCCGGGTCAACCTCATCGGGGAGCACACCGACTACAACGGCGGCCTCGCGCTGCCGACCGCGCTGCCGCACCGCACGTTCGTCGCACTGCGGCACCGGGACGACGACGTCGTGCGCCTCGGGTCCGCGCAGGCGCCGGGCGAGGTCTGGTCGGCGCGACTGGCCGACGTCGCGCCGGGCGCGGTGACGGGCTGGGGCGCGTACGTCGCGGGCGTCGCGTGGGCGCTCGCGCAGGACGGGCACGACGTGCGCGGCTTCGACGCCGTCGTCGACTCGTGCGTGCCGTTCGGCGCGGGGCTGTCGTCCTCGGCCGCGCTGGAGTGCGCCGTCGCCGTGGCCCTCGACGAGACGGGCGGCCTCGGGCTCGCGGGGGACGACGCCGGCCGCGCGGCCCTCGTCACGGCCTGCGTGCGCGCGGAGAACGAGATCGCCGGCGCCCCGACGGGCGGCATGGACCAGGCCGCGTCGCTGCGCGCCACCGCGGGTCACGCGCTGCTCGTCGACTCGCGGCCCGGGCTGTCCCCGCTGGAGTCCGGCACGCCGGTGCCGTTCGACCTGGCGGCCGCCGGCCTCACGCTGCTCGTCGTCGACACCCGGGCGGAGCACGCCCTCGTCGACGGCCAGTACGCCGAGCGGCGCGCCACGTGCGAGCGCGCGGCGGGCCTCCTCGGCGTGGAGACGCTGCGCGAGGTGGACCCGGCCCGCCTGGACGAGACGCTCGCCGCGCTCGCGCCGCAGGACCCGGACGGCGTGCTGCGCCGCCGCGTGCAGCACGTGGTCACGGAGATCGCGCGCACGGCGCAGTTCCGCGACCTGGTCGCGGCAGGCCGGACGGACGAGGTCGGCCCGCTGATGGTCGCGTCCCACGCCTCGCTGCGGGACGACTACGAGGTCTCGGCCCGCGAGCTGGACCTGGTCGTCGACGCCGCGCTGGCCGCGGGCGCGCTGGGCGCCCGCATGACCGGCGGCGGGTTCGGCGGCTCGGCGATCGCGCTCGTGCGGGCCGACGAGGTCGAGCAGGTCGCCGACGGCGTCGACAAGGCGTTCGCGGACGCCGGGCTGCGGGCCCCGGGCTTCCTCCTCGCCCCGCCGTCCGCCCCGGCGGGCCGGACCGCCTGACCGGGCTGCCCGACCGCGACCTGCGACGTCTCCTCCCGGATGCCGGTGACGCGGGCACCTGCCTACGGTGCGAGGGCCCGGCGGCAGCAGCGCCGCCGGCCCGATCGTTCGAGGAGGAGCGATGGCAGCACGCACCACGATGCGCCGCGTCGGAGCGGCGGCGCTCACGGCGATGGTCGCCGCGGGGACGGCAGTCGGCGCGACGGCCGGCGGCGACGACGACCGCGGGTACGGCGGGCACGACACACGACACGACGCACGGCATGACAGGGACCGGGCACGGAACGTCATCGTGCTCCAGGGCGACGGCATGGGCCTGGCGGCCCGGGAGCTGATCCGCCTCGCGACCGTGGGCAAGGACGGCCACCTCGTGATGGACACCCTGGACGAGGCCGGCTGGACCGCGACGGACTCCGCCGACCCCGAGGAGGCCGTGACCGACTCCGCCGCCGGTGCGACGGCGTTCGCCACGGGCGTCCGGACGTTCAACGGGGCCGTCGGCGTCGACGCCGACGGCAACCCCGTCCCCACCCTGCTCGAGGACGCGAAGCGCGCCGGCAAGGCCACCGGCCTCGTCTCGACGGCGCAGGTCACCGACGCGAGCCCGGCCGCGTTCGGCGCGCACGTCACCGACCGGTACGACCAGAGCGAGATCGCGCGGCAGTACCTGGAGGAGTCCCGGCCCGACGTCCTGCTGGGCGGGGGCGAGGACTTCTGGTACCCGGAGGGCGAGCCCGGCGCCTGGCCCGACAATCCCCCGGAGGACCCGGAGGAGCAGAGCAAGGGCACCGAGGGCAACCTCGTCGAGCGCGCCCAGGAGCTCGGGTACACGTACGTGAGCGACGCCGAGGGGCTCGCGGACGCCGACGGCCGGAGGCTGCTCGGGCTGTTCGCGAACGAGGAGATGTTCCAGCAGGCGAACGAGGGCGAGGGGGACGTCTACGCCCCCGAGGTGCCGCTGGTCGACATGGCCGCCAAGGCCCTCGAGGTGCTGCAGCGCGACCGCGACGGCTTCTTCCTCTTCCTCGAGGAGGAGGCGATCGACGAGTTCGCGCACCAGAGCAACGCGACGCGCACCGTCGAGGCCGGCCGGTCGCTCGACGAGACCGTCGCCCTCGCCCTCGACTTCCAGAAGAAGCACCGGGACACGCTGGTGCTCGTCGTCGGCGACCACGCCACGGGCGGGCTCGCGATCGAGAACGTCGACCCGGAGGACGAGTCGGGCGAGGGCGCGACGGCGGAGGACGGCCCCTTCCCGGTCCCGGGAACCGACCTCGAGTTCACCGTCGACTGGACCACCGGCGGGCACACGGGCGAGGCCACCCCGATCACCGCGCAGGGGCCCGGCGCCGAGCGGCTGTCCGGGCCGCAGCTCAACACCGACGTGCACGACGCCGTCCAGCGGGCGATGTTCCCGCGCGGCCAGCGCTGACCTGCAGCACCGACCGCGGCGAGCATGATTCTGGCCCTGTTCTGGTGGCAGAACAGGGCCAGGATCGTGCTCGCCGCGCCACGGCGGGCGGCGGGCTACAGGTCGTAGGTCGCGACGACGGCGGCGTGGTCGGACCAGCGCTCCTCGTAGGTGGGGGCGCGGTCGACCTCGACCTTGACGGCGCGCGACGCGAGCGCGGCGTTGGCGAGCTGGTAGTCGATGCGCCAGCCACGGTCGTTGACGTACGACTGCCCGCGCCAGGACCACCAGGTGTAGGGGCCGGGGCCCTCGCCCCCGTGCGCGCGGCCGAGGTCGGCCCAGCCGAGCTCGTCCAGCCAGCGGTCCACGTAGGCCCGCTCCTGCGGCAGGAAGCCGGCGCTCTTGAGGTTGCCCTTCCAGTTCGCGATGTCCTCGTTCCGGTGGGCGACGTTGAGGTCTCCCGCCACGACGGCGGGGTGCTCGGCAGCGGCGAGCTCGGCCAGGCGCGCGGTGACCTTCTCGAGGTGGGCGTACTTGGCCGCCATGGTGTGCTCCTGGCCCGGAGCGTTGGAGCCGGAGTGGAGGTACGCGGAGACGACGGTGAGCAGGCCGCCGCCCGGCAGCTCGACGTCGGCCTCGACCCAGCGGCCGGTGTCCACGGGCGGCTCGGGCTCGCCGTCCGGGCCGTGGGCGGCGAGGCCCGTCCGGACGGCGCGCAGCGGCAGGCGCGACGCGACGGCCACGCCCGCGCGTCCCTTGAGGTCGCTGGGCAGGTGGGCGACGTGCCAGCCCTCGAGGTACTCGTGGACCAGCTCGTCGGGGGCCCGCACCTCCTGCAGCAGCAGCACGTCGGGGGTGCGGGCGGCGATCCAGGCGTCCATGTTGCGGCGGAAGGCGGCACGGATGCCGTTGACGTTGGCGGTGGCGACGGTCAGCACGCCAGACATCCCACCACAGGACGCCGACACCCCACGGCCGCGCCGGCGTCGGGTGCGTCACTCCCCGCGGTAGGCGGCCTCCAGCCCGGCGACGTCGATCTTGCCCATCTTCAGCATCGCGTTCATGGTGCGCAGGTTCGCCTCCGTCGTGTAGTCGCCGGACAGCTCCTCGAGCTGCTTCGGGATCACCTGCCACGAGATGCCGAACTTGTCCTTGCACCAGCCGCAGGGCCCGGGCTCGCCGCCGTCCGACGTGAGCACCTCCCAGTACCGGTCCACCTCGTCCTGCGAGTCCACCCGCAGGTAGAAGCTGAACGCCTCGTTCAGCCGGAACTCCGGGCCGGCGTTCAGGCCCGTCACAGGAAGCCCCGCTACCGTGAACTCGACGACGAACGGTTCGCCGGCCTCCGCCCCCGGCACCCCCTCGGGCGACGTGAGCACCGACTCCACCGCCGACCCCGGGATGTGCTCGGCGTAGAAGGCCGCCGCCTCGTGCGCGCGGTTGTTCCCGAACCACAGGTGCGTGCGTGCGGTCACCATGGCCGCTCCCTCCTGACGGGCACCGTCCCTCACGGCCGGTGCGTGCACCCTTCCGACCGCCGGACGGACCGTCACTCATCGGTGCGAGCGCGCCGCACCCGCACCCCGCTCGACGAAGGTAGAGAGATGCCGCTTCCCGTCAGCCCCGAGATCCTGGTCGTGCTGGGCACCCGCCCGGAGGCGATCAAGCTGTTCCCGCTGATCCAGCGCCTGCAGGACCATCCGCGCCTGCGCCCGGTCGTCGTGACGACCGGGCAGCACCGGGAGCTCGTGGACTACGTGCTGCAGGAGGCCGGGTGCGAGGTCGCCGGCGACCTCGGCGTCGGCCGGCCGGGGCTGACGCTGAACCAGCTCTCGTCGTCGGTGATCGCCGGGCTGGACGAGTTCGTCTCCGGCCGGTACGGCCCTCCGCCCGAGCGGATCAGCGGGCGCGTCCGCGAGGACCACTACCCCGCGGCGTGCATCGTGCACGGCGACACCTCCAGCGCCGCGGCGGCCGCGGTCGCCGCCTTCCACCTGCGCATCCCCGTGCTCCACGTCGAGGCCGGCCTGCGCACGGGGACCACGCTCTCGCCGTTCCCCGAGGAGCTCAACCGCCAGCTCGTCGCACGCATCGCCTCCTTCCACGCGGCGCCCACCCGGAGCAACGTGCAGAACCTCGTGCGCGAGGGCGTCGACATCGGCCGCACGTACGTCACCGGCAACACCGGCATCGACGCGCTGCGGTGGGCCGCCGCGCGCGAGGTGCCGTACGGACGGCCCGAGCTGGCCTGGCTGGAGGACGACGGGCGCTCGCGCGTCGTCACGGTCACCGCCCATCGGCGGGAGAACTGGGGCGGCGGCATCGCGAGCATCGCGCGGGCGGTGCACCGGCTGGCCGACGCCCACCCGGACGTCCGGTTCGTGGTGCCCGTGCACCCGAACCCCCGGGTCGCGCAGGCCGTGCGCGACGAGCTGGGCGCCGTCGACGCCGTGACCCTCACGGCGCCCATGGAGTACCACACCTTCGCCCGTCTGCTGGCGCGGTCGGCCCTGGTGATCACCGACTCCGGCGGGATCCAGGAGGAGGCGCCCGCGCTCGGCGTCCCCGTGCTCGTCGCCCGCACCACCACGGAGCGCACCGAGGGCGTCGAGGCGGGCACCCTCGAGCTGGTGGGCACCGACGCCGACACGATCGTCGCCGCCGCCACCCGCGTGCTCACCGACCCCGCCGCCCACGCCGCGTTCTCCCGGCAGCCCAACCCGTACGGGGACGGGCACGCCGCGGAGCGCATCGTCGACGCCATGGAGCACCTGGTCTTCGCCTCCCCCGTGCCGCAGACGTCGGGGCCCGGCTTCGTGCGCGCCCAGGTGCTGGAGTGGGCGGGCTTCCACCGCACCGACGCCGTCGACGGGCCGGAGTACGTGCGCGAGCCCACGCCGGTGGACCGCGTGCCGGCGGACCTCGAGGGCGTGGTCATCGCCCCGCGGTCGACGGTCGCCCCCTACGGTGCCCCGGCCGACGGGGCGGCCGGGTGAGCGGCGCCGCAGCGGCGGCGACGGTCGCCGCGACCGCCCCCTGGTGGGACCCCTACCGCGGCATGCCGGTGGGCGTGCAGGTGCTCATGTGGTTCCTGCTCGCCCTCACGCTCGTCACCGTCGGGGTGATCGTGTGGCTCGTGGTGCGCGCGTGGTTCGAGCGCCGCCGGCAGCGCCGCGCCGTCGAGCGGGCGCGGGAGGACGAGTACCTGTGGGTCTTCGTGGTCCCCGCGCTGAACGAGGAGGTGACGATCGCCGACAGCGTCAGCCGCCTCGTCGCCGTGCAGGCCACGCACAAGGCGATCGTCGTCGTCGACGACGGTTCCGACGACGGCACCCCCGAGGTGCTCGCCCGGCTGCGCGCCGAGGTGCCCGAGCTGAAGGTGCTGCGCCGCGAGCTGCCGAACGCCCGCGTGGGCAAGTCCGCCGGCCTCGACGACGCGTGGGAGTTCGTCCACGACCAGGTCCTCACCGGCCGGTACGCCGGCTGGCCGACGACGCGCGTCGTCGTCGGGGTCGTCGACGCCGACGGGCGCATCCCGGCCGACGCGCCGCGCGCGCTGGCCGGGGCGTTCACGGACGAGCGGGTGGGCGGCGTGCAGGCGCTGGTGCGCATCTACAACCGCCGGCACTACCTCACCTGGGGCCAGGACGTGGAGTTCGGGGTGATGGCGTACGTGTACCAGCTCGGGCGCTCCGCCTGGGGGACGGCGAACATGGGCGGCAACGGGCAGTACGTGCGCCTCGCCGCTCTGGACGACGTCGTCGTCACGGAGAACCTGCCGCCCGGCGTCGAGCGGGGCCCGTGGCGCGACCGCCTCACCGAGGACCAGGACATCGGGGTGCGCCTGATCCGCGCCGGCTGGCTCGGCCGGCAGACCGTGCTGACGAGCGTGGACCAGCAGGGCGTGACCCGCCTGCGCCGCCTGTTCACGCAGCGCGTCCGCTGGGCGCAGGGCAACTGGCAGGCCTTCTCGCTGCTGCGCGGGGCGCTGCGCGCGCCCGTGTCGCTGGGCGCGCGGCTCGACCACGTCGCGTACCTGCTCATGCCCCTGCTGCAGCTCCTCATGGGGCTCGGCCTGGTGCTCTCGCTGGCGTTCTGGCTGTTCGGCGGCATCCCGTTCGTCTCCGGCTGGTGGCCGTCGCTCGTGTTCTTCGCGACGCTCACGCTGGTGCCGAGCTTCCTCACGCTGCTCATGACGACCGAGCCCGGGCGGCACCCGTTCCTGCGGGCGGTGTTCGGGCTCGTCCCGTACATGCTCTACACCTGGCTGCTGTGGCCGGTCGTCACCGTGGCGTTGGTCCGCGAGCTGGCCGGGCGGCGCAGCTGGACCAAGACGGACCGCGAGCCGCTCGACGCCAACCTTCCCGACGAGGCCGAGCAGCACCCCGCGCCGACGACCTGACGGTCACGACGCCGCGAGGCGCGCCTTCTCCTTCTCGACGTCGAACGTGGCTGCGGGCCACTGCGGGTCGATGTCCTCGAGCGCGTCCAGGAGGAGTGCCTGGACCGCCAGGCGGGCGTACCACTTGGCGTTCGCGGGGACGACGTACCAGGGCGCGTGGTCGGTGGAGGTGCGCTCGAAGACGGTCTGGAACGCGTCCATGTACCGGGGCCACTCCAGGCGCTCGTCGACGTCGCCCGGGTTGTACTTCCAGTGCTTGTCGGGGCGATCCAGCCGCTCGCCGAGCCGCGCCTTCTGCTCCTCGGGCGAGATGTGCAGCATGACCTTGACGATCCGCGTGCCCCGCGCGACCAGCTCGGACTCGAACGCGTTGATCGCGCCGTACCGCCGCTCGATCTCGTCCGGCGACGCGAGCTCGCGCACCTTCCCGATGAGCACGTCCTCGTAGTGCGAGCGGTCGAAGACCCCGATGTAGCCGGCCTCGGGGACCTCCTTCTCGACGCGCCACAGGAAGTCGTGGGCCAGCTCCTGCGGCGTCGGCTTCTTGAACGCCACGAGGTGCACGCCCTGCGGGTCGGTGGCGCCGATGACGTGCCGCACGATGCCACCCTTGCCCGCGGAGTCCATCGCCTGGAGCACCAGCAGCACGGCCGGCGCGGACGGGTCCTCGCGGCTCTGCGCGTACAGGCGTTCCTGCAGCTCGTCGAGCTCCTGCTCGCCGGCGAGCAGGTCGGCGGCGCCGTCCTTCTTCTTCCCGTCGTACCCGGGCTTGGAGTCCGGGTCGACGTCCGCGAGCCGGAACCCCGGCCCCACCTTCAGGAGCTCGCCCGGCTCGCCCGACCACCCACGCTGGCTTCTCGCGACCATGCGCACATCATGGCGGACGCGACCGGGCCCGTCGCCCCCAAGGGGACGACGGGCCCGGTCGACGCTCGCGAGGTGCGGGGCGGGGCTACGGCCGCGCGGCGCGCTCCGCGGCTTCCACCGCGTTGCGGAACAGCATGGCGATCGTGGTGGGGCCCACGCCGCCGACGCGGGGCGTGATCGCCCCGGCGACCTCGGCGCACGACTCGTCCACGTCCGGCAGCAGCTTGCGGCCCTCGTACCGGACCCCGCCACCGACCACCGTGACGCCCGGCGTCAGGTGCTCGGGCTGCAGGATGCCCGGGACGCCGGCGGCCGCGATCACGATGTCGGCCCGCCTGGTGTACTCCGGCCAGTCCGGCACCCCGGTGTGGACCACGGTGACGGCCGCGTTCGCCGTCGGGCGCTTCTGCGAGAGCAGCAGGGCCAGGGGCCGCCCGAGCGTCGTGCCGCGGCCGAGGATGCAGACCTCACGACCGGCGACCGGGATCTCGTAGTGCGCCAGCAGCGTCTCGATCCCCGCCGGCGTCGCCGGCACCGGGCCGGGCATCCCGAGCGCGAGGCGCCCCATGTTCACGGGGTGCAGGCCGTCGACGTCCTTGTCCGGGTCCAGCGCGAGCATGGCCGCGTCGAAGTCGATCTGCGGGGGCGTCGGGTTCTGGATGAGGACGGAGTCGACGTCGTCGGCGTCGTTCATCTCCCGCACCGCCGCCAGGACGTCCGCCTGGGTGGCGTCCTGCGGCAGGTGGATGTGCGGCGAGGTGAACCCGAGCTCGGTCGCCTTGTCCATCTTCATCCGGATGTACCCGGCGCTCGCCGAGTCGTCCCCGACGAGGATCGTGCCGAGGCCGGGGCGGTGCCCCGCGGCGACCAGCGCGTCGATCCGCGGGGCGAGGTCCGCGAAGACCGCGTCCGCGACCGGCCTGCCCGGCAGCAGGCGGGCCGTCACTGCTGCAGCCCGGGGTAGAGCGGGAAGTCCGCCGTCAGCTTCGCGACGCGGGCCGCGAGGCCGTCGACGTCGGCCGCCGCGCCGTCGCGCAGGGCGACCGCGATGATGTCCGCGACCTCGGTGAACTCGGCGTCGCCGAACCCGCGGGTGGCGAGCGCCGGCGTGCCGATGCGCAGGCCGGAGGTGACGCGCGGCGGGCGCGGGTCGAACGGCACGGCGTTGCGGTTCACGGTGATGCCGGCGTCGTGCAGGAGGTCCTCGGCCTGCTGGCCGTCGAGCGACGAGTGGCGCAGGTCGACCAGCACGAGGTGCACGTCGGTGCCGCCGGTGAGGACGGAGACGCCCTGCTCCGCGACGTCCGCCTGCGACAGGCGCTCGGCGATGATCTGGGCACCGCGCAGCGTGCGCTCCTGGCGGTCCTTGAACTCGTCGGTGCCCGCGACCTTGAAGGCGACGGCCTTGGCCGCGATCACGTGCATGAGCGGGCCGCCCTGCTGGCCCGGGAACACGGCCGAGTTGATCTTCTTGGCGTGCTCCTCCTTGCTGAGGATGAAGCCGGAGCGGGGGCCGCCGATGGTCTTGTGCACCGTGGAGGACACGACGTCGGCGTGCGGCACCGGGCTCGGGTGCAGACCCGCGGCGACGAGGCCCGCGAAGTGCGCCATGTCGACCCACAGCTTGGCGCCGACCTCGTCCGCGACCTCGCGGAAAGCGGCGAAGTCGAGGTGGCGCGGGTACGCCGACCAGCCGGCGATGATGACGTCGGGGCGGTGCTCGAGGGCGCGCTTGCGCACCTCGTCCATCTCGATCCGGTACGACTGCGGGTCCACGCCGTAGGCGCCGACGTCGTAGAGCTTGCCGGAGAAGTTGATCTTCATGCCGTGCGTGAGGTGGCCGCCGTGGGCCAGCTCGAGGCCGAGGATCTTGTCGCCCGCGTTGATGAGGGCGTGCAGCACGGCCGCGTTGGCCTGCGCGCCGGAGTGCGGCTGCACGTTGGCGGCCTCGGCGCCGAACAGGTCCTTGGCGCGGGCGATCGCGAGGTTCTCCGCGATGTCGACCTGCTCGCAGCCGCCGTAGTAGCGGCGGCCCGGGTAGCCCTCGGCGTACTTGTTCGTGAGGACGCTGCCCTGCGCCTGCAGGACGGCGCGCGGCACGAAGTTCTCGCTCGCGATCATCTCGAGGGTGTCGCGCTGACGGGTCAGCTCGCCCTCGAGGACGGCGGCGATCTCGGGGTCGAGCTCGGCGAGGGGCGCGTTGAACGTGGGGTCGGGAGTGCTCATCTGGCGTTCTCCAGCTGTGTCGGACGGACGTGTCGGACGACGACCGGGCCCAGGCGAACGACCCGTCGTCTGCACAGCGCGTCGCTCCCCGGTGGTGATCCACCTGTACGCCAGTCGCGACCCTCGCGATCCTAGCAGCGCGCCCTCCGCCCCGGTCGAGACCTGCACGCCGCGCGCCCCGAACGGCCGGCGAGGCACCCGGGCGCCCGCGAGGTAGCTGCAGTCACCGCGAGGTAGCTCGAACCTCGGCGAGGTAGTTCAGGTCACCGCGAGGTAGTTCGGATCACCGCGAGGTAGTCCTGGAGCCGACGAGGTAGTGGTCGATCTGCCGACAGACGTCTCCGATGACACCCCCGTCCGAGCTACCTCGCGGGAGCTCGCACTACCTCGCGGCCGATCGAACTACCTCGCGGTGACCCGAACTACCTCGCGGGATCGCGGACTACCTCGCGGGATCGCGGACTACCTGGTGGGAGCTCGCGCTACCTCGCCGGGGCTCGGACGACATCGCCCTGGGCTCGACGATCGTCGGCGCTCCTTGATCCGCCGCGACTTCTTCATCGTTGCAGGGCCGTGACCTGGGCCACTTGACCGCGCCCGTGAGGCCGTGCCAGATTGGGCGCCGTCGATGGCTCTTCATCGATGTAAACCGCATCGGGGCGACGTCGCGCCGGAGCGGACCGGATCTCCCCGAGAGGACCCCGTGATGAGGAAGTCACGCCTGATCGCCGGCATCGCCGCCGCGCTGGTGGCCACCAGCACCCTCGCCGCCTGCGGCTCCGGCGGCGGGAGCGGCGCCGACGACGGCACGCTCACGTTCATGTTCCGCGGCGGCGACGACGAGAAGAAGGCCTACCAGGAGGCCATCGACCGCTTCACCGAGGACACCGGCGTGAAGGTCAAGATGATCGTCACCTCGGCCGACCAGTACGCCCAGAAGCTCCAGGCGGCCGTCGCGGGCAACAAGGTGCCCGACGTCTTCTACATCGAGCAGGCCAGCCTGCAGTCCTACGTCGGCTCGGGCGTCCTCATGGACATCACGGACCAGGTCGCCGAGCAGGGGGTGGACCTCGACAACATCTGGCCGTACGGCGTCGACTCCTACCGTTTCGACGGCACGACCCAGGGCACCTCCGAGGGCCAGCTGTACGGCCTGCCCAAGGACATCGGCCCGTTCGCGTTCGGCTACAACGCCGACCTGCTGAAGGAGGCCGGCGTCGAGCGACCGGACCCCGACGAGCCCCTCACCTGGGACGAGTGGCTCGAGATCTGCAAGAAGCTCACCCAGGACACGGACGGCGACGGCGAGACCGACCAGTGGGGCACCGGCCTCAACGTGCAGTGGAACTCGCAGTCCTTCGTCTGGAGCAACGGCGGCGACTGGACCAACGAGGACCACACGCAGGTCACCGTCGACACCCCCGAGTTCGCCGAGGCCATCCAGTTCATCGCCGACCTCACCGAGGAGGGCGTCACCCCGAACCCCGAGCAGGCGCAGACCCTCGACACCTACCAGCGCTTCATGGCCGGGGAGATCGGCTTCTTCCCCGTCGGCCCGTGGGACATGAGCGTCTACAACGACCTGGACTTCGAGTACGACCTCATGCCCTGGCCCGTCGGCAAGACCGGCGAGACGGCCACCTGGGTCGGCTCGCTCGGCATCGGCGTCTCCGCCACGACCGCCCTGCCCGAGGACGCCGTGAAGCTGGCGACCTATCTGTCCACGGACGAGACGGCGCAGCAGACCCTCGTCGACGCCAGCATCCAGATCCCGAACCGGATCGACACGGCGCAGGAGTGGGCCGGCGAGGTCGAGAAGGACGACTCGCTGAAGCCGAAGAACCGCCAGGAGTTCCTCGACATCGCCGAGGACTACGGGCGCGAGATGCCCGCGTCGTTCACCTACGGCGCCGAGTGGTACGACGAGCTCTGGGTCGGCATCCAGCCCGTGCTCGACGGCAAGCAGCAGGCGGCCGACTACCTCGCCGAGGTGCAGCCGCGCATGCAGGAGCTGCTCGACCAGTCGAACGCCCAGGCGGAGCAGGCCGCGGCGGCGGGCTCCGCGCCCTGATCCGGCCCCTCCCCTGACCTCGCGGGGGGGGGGCGCCCCCCCCCCCCCCCCCCCCCCCCCCCCCCCCCCCCCCCCCCCCCCCCCCCCCCCCGT
>NZ_JBHTVT010000030.1:25467-47457 GCF_042792795.1 Isoptericola sp. NPDC056605
GCGGCCGCCCCTCCCGGGCGGCCGCACCGCGCCCCGCCCCCGCACGTCCCCCTCGCACGTCCCTGGACGAAGGAGTCTGCGATGACGTCCACCGCCACGCCGGCCACGGCCGGCACCCGCCCCCCGGCGCCGGACCCCGCTCCCGCGCCGCCACGACGCGGCGGGACCTCGCGGCTCCACCGCACCGAGAAGAGGTGGGCGCTGCTCTTCGTCGCCGCGCCCGTGCTCGGCTACCTGCTCTTCATCCTCTACCCCACCCTCTTCGCGCTGTACGCGTCGCTGACGCGGTGGAACGGACTGGGGCCGATGCAGTTCATCGGGCTCGACAACTACGTCGCCCTGCTGGGCGACGAGCGGTTCCGCCAGACCCTCTTCAACACGTTCTTCTACATGATCGGCATCCCGATCGGGCTCGCGATCTCGCTGGCGCTCGCCGTGATGATGAACCGGAAGATCTTCGGTCGCGCCGCGTTCCGGGCCATCTACTACGTCCCCGTGATCTCGTCCATCGCCGCGATCGCGATCCTGTGGCAGTGGGCGTACAACGGCGACTTCGGTCTGGTGAACCAGTTCCTGGGGCTCTTCGGGATCGACGGCCCGAACTGGCTGGCCGACCCCCTCTGGGCCAAGCCCGCCATCATCCTGATGGCGGTCTGGAAGGGGCTCGGGTACTCGATGCTGCTGTACCTGGCCGCGATCCAGTCCGTGCCCCGCTCCCTCTACGAGGCGGCCGAGCTCGACGGCGCCGGCGGCTGGCAGAAGTTCCGCTCCATCACGCTGCCGATGGTGCAGCCGGTGACCTTCTTCCTCATCGTCACGCAGGTCATCGGCGGCGCGATGATCTTCATCGAGATCCAGATCATGACGCCCACCGGCGGGCCGGAGTACTCGACGGCCTCGGTCGTCTACCACATCTGGCTGCAGGCGTTCCGGTACCAGCAGATGGGCTACGCCACCGCGATGTCGGTGGTGCTCGGGCTCCTCATCCTCGTCATCACGCTCATCCAGTTCCGGCTGAACCGGCGCAACGCCGGCTTCGTCGTCGACTGAGGCCCGGGAGACACCATGACCACCACGACGCCCGACATCACGCCCGGCACCCCGCCCGGAACCCTGACCGGCACCCCGCCCGGCGCGCGCCTCGGCCGCACGGCACGCTCGCGCCTCACCGACACGGTCGTGTGGATCGTCCTCGCGGCGGGCGCGGTCTTCATGATCGCCCCGCTGGTGTGGATGCTCTCCACCTCCCTGAAGACGAAGCTCGAGGTCTTCGCCCTGCCCCCGGTGTGGATCCCGGAGGTGCCCCAGTGGGACACCTACGTCCGCATGTGGACGGACTCCTACGTCCTCGACGGCATCAAGAACAGCCTCGTCGTGTCGCTCAGCGTCACGGTGATCGGGACGTTCACCTGCTCGCTGGCGGCGTTCGCCCTCGCCAAGATGCGGATGCCGTTCAAGAACGCGATCTTCATCGGCCTGCTCACCGGCATCATGATCCCGTTCCCGACGATCATGATCCCGCAGTTCGTGATGTTCTCGAAGATCGGCTGGGTGGACACGCTGTGGCCCCTGATCGTCCCCGCGATCTTCGGCAACATCGTGATGATCTTCTTCCTGCGCCAGTACCTGTCGAGCGTGCCGGACTCCCTGGTCGAGGCGGCCAAGATCGACGGGGCGTCGTACTGGCAGATCTTCTGGCGCATGATCATGCCGATCATCCGACCGGCGGTCGCCGCCCAGTTCATCCTCTGGTTCATGGCGGTCTGGAACGACTACCTGGCGCCGATCCTGTACCTGAACACGCCGGAGCGGCAGACGCTGCAGGTCGTCATCGCCAACATGAACGTCCAGTACGCGACCCAGCGCGACTACCCGCTGATCATGGCCGCGTCCGTCGTCGCCGTGCTGCCCATCCTCGTGGTCTTCCTGATCTTCCAGCGGCAGATCATCGAGTCCGTCGCGCTCACCGGCACGAAGGGCTGATGATGACCCAGACCGACACGGCCACGCCGCCCGACACCGCCGCCTGGGGCGGGCGCCACGTGCACGACCCCACCGCGGTACGGGACGACGACGGCGTCTACTGGCTCTTCTCCACGGACGCGCGCTCCGACGGCCCGGTCCGCGGCGGCGTCCAGGTGCGACGCTCCGCCGACCTCGTGACGTGGGACTTCCACGGGTGGGCGCTGCCCGGCGTCCCCGCGCCCGCGGCGGCGTGGTCGGGCGCCGAGGGCCTGTGGGCGCCCGAGGTCGTGCGTGTCGAGACGCCGGCCGGCACGACGTGGCGGATGTACTACTCGGCGTCGACCTTCGGCTCGCGCCGCTCGGCGATCGGCCTGGCGGAGGCGCCGCACCCGGCCGGCCCGTGGACCGACCGGGGCGTCGTCGTGGCGAGCGACCACGCCGACCCGCCCGCGGGGCTCGGCCACCCCAACGCCATCGACGCGAACGTCGTGATCGAGCCGGACGGGACGCAGTGGCTCGTGTACGGGTCGTTCTTCGGCGGGATCCACGTGCTCCCGCTCGACGGCGCGACCGGGTTCGTGGCGGACGGCTTCGCGCCCGCCCTGGGCGAGCTGCACGCCGCACCGGGCCGCCTGCTGGCGCGCCGGGCGCGGGCGGCCGACGGCGCGGTCGAGGGGGCGTTCGTGCTCCCCCGGCCCGGCGGCGGATGGGCGCTGCTCGTCTCGTACGACTCGCTCGCGGGCAGCTATCACCTCCGGTCCGCCGTCGGCGACGCCGTCCCGGGCCCGTACCGTGACCGCGCCGGTCGCCTCATGACCGACGTCGACGCCGACCCGTGGACGGTCGGCGTGCCCGTGCTGTCCGGGCACCGGCTCGCCGGCGGTCCCGGGATCCTGGCTCCCGGCCACGCGTCCGTGCTCACGGAGCGGGTCCCCGCCACGGCCCCCGAGGCGGGCTCGCACGTGCGCCAGCTGCTGGTGCACCACGTGCGCGACGCGGACGCCCCCACCGAGCACCGGCTCCAGCTACGGCGGCTCGTGTGGACGCACGACGGCTGGCCGCTCGTCGCCCCCCAACCGTGGGCGGGTGCCGAGCGCGAGGTGGACGACGTCTCCCGCTGGCCTTCCGACCCGGCCGTCCTCGACGGCACGTGGGAGCAGCTCACCCCGGGCACGGACCCGACGCGCGTGCAGGACGGCGCGGCGGGTCCGCTGGAGGCCCGGGCCGCGGTGCGGTCCCTGGGCGGGGGGCGGTTCGCCTGGACCGCACCCGACGGCGCGGCCGTGTCCGCCGTCGTGCACCCGGCGTGGGACGCCGTGCGCGACCGCGCCACCCTGTGCCTCGAGGCGCTCGACGACGCGGGCCGCGTCACCCTCGCGACGAGGCTCCCGTGACGGCCCCCGTGCCGGACCGCGCGGCGGTGCGCACCGCCGTGGCCGACGCCGAGGTGCCCGGCTGGGCCGGCGGCGTCATGCTGGCGCTGCGCTGGGCGACCCTCCTCGTCGAGGTCACCGCCATGGTGGTGCTGGGCGCCCTCGCCGGCGGCGTGCTGCTCGGCCTCGGCCCGGCGCTGCGGGCGGGTGGGGTCGTCGCCGCCCGGATGACGGCGGAGCCCACGCCCTGGCGCACGTTCTGGCGTACGTGGCGCGACGGGTTCGGCCGCACCGCCGCACTCTTCGCTCCCGTCTGGGCGGTCGCCGGGCTGCTGTGGCTCGACGCCGGGGCGCTGGGCCTGCTCGACGGCTCGGACCTGCTCGGCGGGCCCGGGCGTGCGGTCCTCACCGGCGGCCTGGTGGTCGTCGGTGCGTGGGGCGCCGTCGTCCTCGCCTGCTGGCCTGTGGTGGTCGCGCGGTACGCGAGCGGGCCGGTGGCGACCTGGCGCCTCCTGCTGCTGCTCCCCCTGCTCGCCCCGGCGACGTCGGTCGCGATCCTCGTCGTGGCCGCGGCCCTGCTCGTGGCCGCCTGGGCGCTGCCGCTGCTGGCCGTCCTCGTGGTCCCGGGCTTCTGGCTGTGGGCCACGGGCCGCCTCGCCGCCGACCGGCTCGACCGGATCGACGCCCAGGTCTCGGGAGGGTCCGCGGCCTGAACGAGTTCCACAAGAACTCTTGTACAACACCTCTTGTGGGTCTACGGTGGCGGGATGACGCAGCCACCCGCCCCCACCGAGGGCACCCCGCAGGACGGCGCACCCGACCCGCACGCGGTGCGCACCGTCACCGAGGCGAAGGCGCTCGCCGCCCTCGCCAACCCCTACCGGGCGCGACTCATGGACGCGCTCAAGGTCGACGGACCCTCCACCGCGTCCGCGCTCGCCCGCCGCACGGGGCAGGCCGTCGGCAGCGCCAGCCACCACCTCAAGGTGCTGCACGACGCCGGCCTCGTCGCCGAGGCCCCCGAGCTCGCCCGCGACCGACGCGAGCGCTGGTGGCGCCTCGTCGCGCCACGGCTGCGCTGGTCGCGTCAGGAGTTCGCCGCGGACGCCGCCGCCGTGACCGCCGCGCAGGCCGCCGAGGCGCTCCACCTCCAGCGCCAGTTCGACCGGGTCCGGGAGTGGCAGGCCAACGCCGGGTCGGCGCCCGAGTGGGACGGCGCCGCGTTCGCGACCGAGACCTGGGTGCACCTGTCCCCGGAGGAGCTCGCTGCGCTCGGCGAGGAGATCACGGCCGTCCTCGTGCGGTGGGCCGAGCGCCCGCAGCCGGACGACGGTGTCGAGCGCGAGCCCGTGCTCGTCTTCGGCCGCGGGTTCCCCGCGCAGCCATGACCGCCGCGGCAGGCCACCGGGTCGTCCCCGCCGGCACCGGCACCGTCCCCCTGGCGCGCAACCGCGGGTTCCGCCGGCTCTGGTTCGGGGAGGGCGTCAGCGTGCTGGGCAACGCCACCACGTCGGTGCTGCTGCCCCTCGTCGCGGTGCTCGAGCTCGACGCCGGGGCGGCCGTCGTCGGCCTGCTCACCGCGGCGGCGTGGCTGCCGTGGCTCGTGATCGGCCTGCCCGCCGGCGCGTGGGTCGACCGGCTCCCGGCGCGGGCCGTGATGATCGCGGCCGACCTGGTGGCCGCCGTCGCCATCGGCAGCGTGCCCGTCGCGGCCGCGCTCGACGCGCTGACCCTGCCGCACCTGGTCGGCGCCGCGCTCGCCGCGGGCGTCAGCACGGTCTTCTTCCGCACCGCCTACATCGTGCTCCTCCCCCAGGTCGTGCCCGACGAGCAGCTCGAGGCCGCGAACGCGCGCCTGCTCGGCACCGAGTCGGGCATGCAGGTGGCGGGGCCGGGGATCGGCGGCGCCATGGCCCAGGCGCTCGGCGCCGCCGCCGGACTGGCCCTGGACGCGGCGAGCTTCCTCGTCTCGGCGCTGTGCCTCTGGCGCGTCCGTCCCGTGCGCCGGCCCGAGCGCCCGCCCACCGCCCCGCTGCGGGTGCGCATCCGCGAGGGCGTGGCGTTCGTCGCCTCCGACCGCTACCTGCGCTGGTTCGTCGTCGTCGGCGGGATCTCCAACTTCGGCCTCACCGGGTACACCGCGCTGCTCGTGCTGTTCCTCGTGGACACCGTCGGCCTGGGCCCCTCGGCGCTGGGCGTCGTGATGACCGTCGGCGCGTGCGGCGGGCTGCTCGGCGCCACCGTGGCGACCTGGCTCAGCCGGCGCCTCGGCAGCGCCCGCGCCACGGTGCTGCTGATCGTCGCCGGCGGGCCCCCCGCGCTCCTGGTCGGGCTCGGGGGCGGCGGCGCGCGGGTCGCGTGGACCGTCGCCGGCCTCTTCCTGGTCGGGCTCGCGGTGGTCTCCGGGAACGTGCTGCGCGGGGCCTGGCGGCAGCGCTACGTGCCGCAGCCGCTGATGGGCCGCGTCGTGACGACGAGCCAGTTCGTCAACTTCGGCACGATGCCGCTCGCCGGGCTGGCCGCGGGCGCCCTGGGCGAGGTGCTGGGCGTGCGCGAGACCGTGCTGCTCATGGCGGCCGTGCACTGTGCCGCCTGCCTCAGCGCGCTGCGCAGCCCGTTGCGCGGCCTGCGGGAGATGCCGGCACCGCGGGAGATGCCGCGGGTCGTCACGCCGTCGCGCTGACCGGCGACACGATCTCCTCGTTGCCCCCGGGCTGCACGGCCACCACCTTCTCCATGCCCTCCGCGGCGTCGCCGGTGGACTCGCGGCCCACGACCCGCGAGTCCGGGATCACCCGGCGGAACGGGCGCTCGTCGCCGCCCGCGATCCGCTCGACGAGCAGGTCCACCGCCGTGCGGGCGATCTGCTCGCGCCCCGGGTCCACGGAGCTGAGGGTCGGCACCGAGTAGCGCACGTCGTCGACGTCGTCGAAGCCGATCAGCGCGACGTCGTCCGGCACCTCGATCCGGCGGGCGTGCAGCGCGTGCAGCGCGCCCAGGGCCATCGCGTCGTTGAGGGCGAAGACCGCGTCGATCTCGACGCCCGAGTCGAGCAGCCGGGCCATGGACTCCGACCCGGTCGAGCGGTGCCACAGCCCGGCCTCGGAGACGAGCGCCGGGTCGTACGGGAGCCCGGCGGCTTCCAGGCCCTGCCGGTAGCCCTCGGTGCGCAGGGCGGCGGAACCGACCAGCTCGCCCTCGTGCGCGCCCACGACGGCGATCCGCTTCCGGCCCAGCGACGCCAGGTGCAGGGTGGCGGCGCGGGCGGCGGCCACGTTGTTCATCGTCACGTGGTCGGCGGGGGCGTCGAAGACGCGCTCGCCCAGCACCACGAGCGGGAAGTCCACCGCGAACAGCTCCACGTCGTCCTGGCCGAGCGCCAGCGGCGAGAAGATCACGCCGTCCGTGAGGTGGCGCCGCCGGCCGTCGAGCAGCTCGATCTCGCGCTCGCGCACCGACCCGGTCTGCTCGATGAGCACGGTGAGGCCCTGCTCCTCGGCGGAGCGGATCACGGAGTCCGCGAGCTCCGCGAAGTACGGCAGCCGCAGCTCCGGCACGGCGAGCGTGATCATGTCCGTGCGCTGGGTGCGCAGGTTGCGCGCCGTGGTGTTGAGGCGGTAGCCGAGGTGCTCGATCGCCTCCTCGACGCGCCGGCGGGTCTCGGGCCGGATGTGCGGATACCCGTTGACGACGTTCGACACCGTCTTGATCGACACGCCGGCCCGCTGGGCCACGTCGTGCATGGTCACGCGCATGCCGCTCACCTTCCCGACCGCCCTCGGTCGCCGGGCCGCGCCGATGCCGCGGCCGGGACCCAGACCCGCATCGGACCCTCTCCTCGATTGCCCCACACAGCGTAGGGCACGGCCCGGACCTGCAGCTCCACGGTGCCGCGCGCGTCGTCGGACGCCGCGTCGCCGTCCACGGTGCGGTAGAGCGCGAGCCCCGCGGACGGCGTCGCGCGCCCGGCACCGAGCAGCGTCGCCCCCACGCCCAGGTCGTCGTCCGGCGGCCCCACCTCGAGGCCGGCGGCGAGGTCGAGCGTCACGTCCTCGAGGACGACCCCGGGGTGGTCGACCTGCTCCAGGCAGTGCACCACGGGCCCGCGGGCCAGGGCGACGCAGCCGCGCGCGGCGTCGACGTGCGGGTGCGCGGCGAGCGCCCTCGGCTCCATCGGCAGGCTCAGCCGCACGCGGCGCGCGCCCGCGCCGACCCTCAGGTAGCCGCGCGCGTCGAGCGCCGTGGCGGCGTCGACGGCCTCGCCGTCCACCTCCAGCCGGGTGCGCCCGGGGTCCGCCCAGCCGGGCAGCCGCAGCGCGAGCGGCACCGGCGACGGCTCGTCCGCGGCGAGGTGGACGTCGCCGTCCCACGGGTAGCCGGTGCGCACCTGCACGCGCACGCCCTCCCCCGCGCCGAGCCCGGCCTCGGGAGCGACGTCGAGGTCGGCGTCGCCGTACAGGTGCACGGCGAGCGCGCCGTCCTCGGCGTCCCGGGTGGCGACCATCGTGTGCAGCGACGCGACGAGCCGGGCCAGGTTGGGCGGGCAGCAGGCGCAGGCGAACCAGCCGCGCCGGCCGGAGGCCTGGTACTCGTCCGTCCCGTCGTGGCCGGTGCGCACCTGCAACGGGTTGGAGTAGAAGAAGGCCGTGCCGTCCGTGGAGGTGGCCGCCGCGACCACGTTGAGCAGGGCGTGCTCGAGCGAGTCCGCGTACCGCGCCTCGCCGGTGGCGAGCAGCATCCGCCAGTCCCAGAGCACGCTCGCCACCCCGGCGCACGACTCGGCGTACGCGCGGTCGGGCGGCAGCTCGTACGGGTCCCCGAAGGACTCGTCCTTGTGCCGCGACCCCATCCCGCCGGTGACGTAGGTGCGGCGCCCGTGCGCGTCGTCCCACTGCCGCGCGGCGGCCGCGAGCAGCGCGTCCTCGCCCGTCTCGAGATAGAGGTCGACGACGCCCGCCAGCAGGTAGAGCTGCCGCACGGCGTGCCCGGCCACCTCGTCCGCGGCGCGCACCGGCGTCGCGTCCTGGTGGTAGGCCGGCTCGAACGGGCCGGAGCCGAGGCGGCCGTGCCCGCGCAGGTCGAGCATCCGCCGGGCCGCCTCGCGGTACGCGGGGTCGCCCGTCTCGCGGTAGAGCTCCACGAACGCCGACTCGACCTCCGGGTGCCCGCACACGAGCTCCTCGCCGTCGGCCAGGCGGGCCACGACGTCGTCCGCCCACGCCATCGCGACGTCGAGGAGGTCGTCCTGGCCCGTGGCGCGCGCCCGCGCGATCCCCGCCTGCACCAGGTGGCCCAGGACGTAGAGCTCGTGTCCCCAGCGCAGGTCGGCGTACGGGGCGGCGGACGGCGCGCCGCCGGACCCGGCGGGGGCGCCGAGCACGTGCGAGTCCAGGTAGCCCGACGGCGCCTGGGCCCGGCGCAGCAGGTCGACGACGCGCCGCGCCTCCTCCTCGTGCCGCGGGGCGCCGGCACGGGCCGACTCCCAGGCGACCGCCTCGAGCGTCTTGTGCACGTCGGAGTCCGCGAAGTTGAAGCCGCGGTACGGGCCGTCGTGATGCTCGGGGTCGGCCGGGTCGAGCAGGCGGCGCAGGTTGTCCAGCGCCCCCGACGTCTCGAGCGCCGTCAGGCAGTGCGGCAGGGTCGCGGCGGCGTTGCGCTCCTGCCACCGCCCGAGCACGCCGGCCGGCCCGAGCCGCACCGCGCCCGCGGGCAGCGGGCGGGTGCGCGCCGCGGGCAGCGCGCCGCCCACGGGCCCCGCCCCGCCCGGGGCGCCGTCGCGCGTCACTTGATCGACCCGAGGGACAGCCCGCCCTGCCAGTACTTCTGCAGGGCGAGGAACGCCACGATCAGCGGCAGGATCGACACCAGCGCGCCGGTGGTGATGAGGTTCCACACCTGCTCGCCGCCCGCGCCCGCGTTCGACAGCGTCTGCCACTGGTTGATGCCCACGGTGACGGGCAGCAGCTGCGGGTCGCGCAGCACCGCCAGCGGGAGGAAGAAGTTGTTCCACGTCGCGACGGTCGTCAGCAGCAGCACCGTGACGAACGCCGGCCGCAGCAGCGGCAGGGCGACGCGGAAGAACAGGCGCAGCTCCCCCGCGCCGTCGACGCGTCCGGCGTCGAGCATCTCGTCCGGGATGGCGTCCACGGCGTACACGCGCACGAGGTAGACGCCGATCGGGCTGAGCAGCGACGGCAGGATCACGGCCCACATCGTGTTGATCATGCCGAGCTGGCTCAGCAGCACGAACGTGGGGATCGTCAGCGCCGTCAGCGGCACCATCACGGAACCGAGCAGCATCGAGAAGTAGAGGTTGCGGCCGCGGAACCGGTACTTGGCCAGGGCGTACCCGGCCAGCACGGCGAGCACCGTAGAGCCCACGCCGCCGACGATCGCGTACACGAACGAGTTGCGCATCCACGTCCAGTAGATGCCGCCCTGGTAGGTGAACAGCTGCTTCACGTTGTCCCACAGCGCGAACTCGTCGTTGAACCACAGGGCGCCGCCGGAGCCCACGAACAGGCCGCTGTTCGACTTCGTGGACCCGACCACGAGCCACCACAGCGGCACGACGAAGTAGAGCACCGCGAGGAGCAGGAACAGGTGGGAGCCGATCCGGCGCTGTCCGGTCCGGCGCTGTCCGGCCCGGCGCGGGGAGGTCTGCTGCGTCGTCGCCGTCGTCATCACTTCAGTCCGCTCTGCTTGCGGGTGGCGTACAGGAAGACGTACGACCCGATGAACACGAGGATCCCCAGCGCGAACGCGATCGTGGAGGCGTAGTTGAACTGGCTGTAGGAGAACGCCATCGAGTACGCGTACATGTTCGGGGTGTAGGTGGTGGGGATCGCGCCCTGCGCGACCGACCGCAGCACCGTCGGCTCGGTGAAGAACTGCAGGGTGCCGATGAGCGCGAACACCACGATCATCACCATCGACGACGCGATCATCGGGATCTTGATCCGGAACGCGATCGCCCAGTTCCCGGCGCCGTCGAGCCTGGCCGCCTCGTACACCGACGGGTCGATCGCCCGCAGCGCGGCGTAGACGATGATCATGTAGTAGCCGACCCACTGCCAGGTCACGATGTTGACCAGGGAGCCGAAGACGAGGTCGCGGCTGAGGAAGTCGGGCGCGGCCAGGCCGAAGAGCCCGAAGACGTCGTTCGCGGGGCCGAACCGCGGGCTGTACAGGAAGCCCCACATGAGGGCGCCGATGACCGCGGGGATCGCGTACGGCACGAACACCAGCAGCCGCGAGGCCTTCGACAGCCGGGTGGCCAGCGTGTCGAGCACGAGCGCGATCGCCACCGCGAGGCCGATCTGGATCGGCACCATGACGAGCACGAACCGGCCCACGCGTGCCATGCCGGACAGGAAGTCCGCGTCGGTGAACACGCGCACGTAGTTCGCGACGCCGGTGAAGACGCTCTCGCCGCCCGTCGCGATGCCCTTGGTGTGCAGGCTGAGCCAGAAGGCGTACGCCAGCGGCACCAGCAGGAAGAGCACGAACACGATCGTGAACGGGGCGAGGAAGAGCCACCCCCACCACTGTCGTTTCGTGTCCAGCAGGCTCGGCCCACCGCCCCGGCTCCCGGCCCGGGCGGGCGCGGGAGCCGCCTGCGTCGTCGTCGAGGCCATCGAGGCGCTCCCTCCGGTCGCTTCCGTGCGTGTCGTCTCTGGGCGTGTCATCGGACCGTGAACCCCTGCTGCTCGGCGTAGCGCACCAGGCTGTCCTGGATGGTCGCCAGCGCGTCGGCGGCGGTCGAGCCGCCCTCGACCATGTCGTAGAGGGCCATGGTCTGGCGGTCGTAGGCGTACACCTGGAACGGGCTGAACGTGAACCCCGGGTACTGCGCGGCGGCGTCGAGGAAGACGTCGCGGTTGACCTGCTGGCCGCCGAAGAACGGGTAGCGGCGGTCGGTGAACCACGGCGCGTCGAGCGCGAGGTTCCACAGCGGGAACAGGCCGGCGTCCTCGACGCCGATCTTCCACGTCTCCTCGTCGTCGAACAGCTCCATGGCGACGGTGGCGGCCGCCTCCGGGTCCGTGGCCTGCGAGGTGACGGCGAGCGCCGAGCCGCCCTGGTTCACCTGCACCGGGTCCGCCGGGTCCCACTGGGGCAGCGGCGCGGCCTTCCACTCGGCGCCGGAGTCGGCGTCCGACAGCCCCTCGAGGTAGCCCGGCCCCCACGCGGCGGCGATGTAGACGGCGTACGTGCCGTCCACCAGGGACGTGTTGTAGTCGCTGGTGAACGCGTCGTCGCTGGCCACGAGGCCGCGGTCGATGAGGTCCTCCCAGTAGGACAGGACCTGGCGCGCCTCGGGGGTGTCGACGTCGATGCCGATCTGGTCGCGCCGGGCCGGGTCGTAGTCGAACGGCGCCCAGCCGGCCTGCGCGAACAGCGCGTAGTTGAACGCGCCGCCGTTCGTCGCGTAGTTGGTGATGTAGCCGTCGTAGCCGGCGTCGCGCAGGTCCTGCGCTGCCTGGGCGAACTCGTCCCAGGTGGTCGGCGGCTCGACGCCGTACTTCTCGAAGATGTCGGCCCGGTACAGCATGCCCACGGGGCCGCCGTCGACCGGCACGGCGAACACCGAGCCGCCGCTGGAGACGTCCGACCAGGCGCCGGCCGGGAACTGGTCCTCCAGGTCGGCCGCGCCGTAGGGCGCGAGGTCCGCGAGGCCGTCGAGGATCGTGTACGTCGGCAGGATCTCCGACTCGAGCTGGATGACGTCGGGAGCGCCGGTGCCCGCCTCGAGGGCGGTGGAGAACTTGCCGTACTCGTCGGCGCCCTGGCCCGCGTTGGTCCAGCAGATCTGGACGTCGTCGTGCTGGGCGTTGAACGTGTCCACGATCTGCTCGACGGCGGGGTACCAGGCCCAGAGGGTGACGCGGGTGGCGTCGGGCTTGGTGATCTCGTTGGTGCAGCTCGTGTTGTTCGCCGAGCCCGCGTCGCCCCCGGGCGCGCACGCCGCGAGCGACAGGCCGGCCAGCCCGGCGGCCGTCGCCGCCACGGCGCGTCGCAAGCCTCTGCGCATGCCGATTCCTCCTCGAGTCGTCCGGACCCAGATCCTCCTGGGCCGATTGGTGCCGCGCGCGGCGACCGTGGTTGACTCTACATCGTTGTACACGGTGGCTTCACCATCGCCCACTTCGACGAGGAACGTGAGACCCTTGACGGCTCCCCAGACCGATGCCCGCCCCGACACCACTGCTCCCGACGAGGCCCCCGCCGCCGCCGGCGCCCGCGTCACCCTGCACCCCGACTTCCGCCGCGGCGCCGTCGACCGCCGTCTGTTCGGCTCGTTCGTCGAGCACCTCGGCCGCGCCGTGTACACCGGCATCTACGAGCCGGGCCACCCCACCGCCGACGAGCACGGCTTCCGCCGCGACGTCGCCGACCTCGTCCACGAGCTGGGCGTGCCGATGGTCCGCTACCCCGGCGGCAACTTCGTCTCCAACTACGTGTGGGAGGACGCCGTCGGCCCCGTCGAGCAGCGCAAGCCGTTCCTCGACCTCGCGTGGCGCACCGTCGAGCCCAACCTCGTCGGCACCGACGAGTTCCTGCAGTGGGCGGAGCGCGAGGGCGTCGAGCCGATGATGGCGGTCAACCTCGGCACCCGCGGCGTCGCGGCCGCCGCCGCCCTGGTCGAGTACTGCAACGGCGAGGCCGGCACCCGGTGGGCCGACCTGCGCATCGCCAACGGCCGCGAGAAGCCCTACGGCGTGACGCTGTGGTGCCTCGGCAACGAGATGGACGGCCCGTGGCAGATCGGGCAGAAGGACGCCCACGAGTACGGCAAGCTCGCGGCCGAGGCCGGCAAGGCCATGAAGCTCGTCGACCCGTCGATCTCGCTGATCGTGTGCGGCTCGTCGTCCATGCAGATGCCCACGTTCGGCGAGTGGGAGCGCACCGTCCTGTCGTACACCTACGACCTGGTCGACCACATCTCCATGCACGCCTACTACGAGGAGATCGACGGCGACCGCGCGTCATTCCTCGCGTCGGGCACCGCGATGGACCGCTTCATCGACCGCGTCGTCGCCTCGGCGGACGCCGTCGGCGCGGAGCGGCGCAGCGACAAGGCGATCACCATCAGCTTCGACGAGTGGAACGTCTGGTACAACACGACCCGATTCGGCGGGGAGGAGAACCTGCCGATCCAGCGCGACGCCCCGCGCATCATCGAGGACGTCTACTCCGGCCTCGACGCCGTCGTGGTCGGCGACCTCATGGTCACCCTGCTCAACCACGCCGACCGCGTGCCGGTGGCCTGCCTCGCGCAGCTCGTCAACGTCATCGCGCCGATCATGACCGCGCCCGGCGGCGAGGCGTGGCGCCAGCCCACCTTCCACCCGTTCGCGACGACGTCGCGGCTGGCCCGCGGCACGGCGCTCGACGTGCGGGTGGACGCGCCGACGTACGACACCGCGCAGCACGGCACGGCGCCGGTCGTCACGGCCGCCGCGACCGTGGACGACGACGGCTCGCTCGGCCTGTTCCTCACGAACCGGTCCGACCGGGTGGTCGAGGTGGAGCTGGCCCACGTCGGCGCCGCGCTCGGCCTCATCGAGGGCTGGCAGATGGTCGCGGACCACGAGCCCGCCGTCGAGGGCGCCGAGCACGCGGCGAAGGTCGCCGAGGCCTGCTGGTCCGTCGTCGACGTCGCCTCCGCCGCGACGCCGGGTGACGCGGGCACGACCCGCGTGCGCCTCGCGCCGGAGTCCTGGACCGCCTTCGCGGGGACGTTCGCCCGCGCCTGACCGTCCCGCCGACGCCGAACTGGCGGTTGCGCACCTCCTGAGGTGTCACAAGGTGCGCAACCGCCTGTTCGGCGTCGTGTCCGGTGGCCGGCACCCGGCGGACCGGGCACTGTGACTCGCATGGGCGAGTCCCCCGCGGTCCCCCGCGCGACGTGGCGCTGGGCCCTGGCCGCCGCGACGGCGGCCGGCGTGGGCGTCGCCGCCGCCCTCGGCGCGTACGCCGACGCCCACCCGGGCGACGGCGCGCCGCTGCTGACGCTGTGGTTCACCAGCATGCTCGAGATGAAGACGTGGCTGTCCACCGCCGCCGTCACGCTCCTCCTGGTCCAGCTCGCCTCCGCCCTGGCGATGTACGGCCGGCTGCCGGGCGTCCGGGAGGCTCCGAGCTGGGTCGGCCTGCTGCACCGGTGGAGCGGCGTGGCGGCGTTCGGGCTGACGCTCCCCGTGGCCTTCGCGTGCGTCTGGTCGATCGGGCTGGAGGACGAGACCTCCCGCGTGCTGGTGCACTCCGTCGCCGGCTGCCTGTTCTACGGGGCGTTCACGGTCAAGATGCTCGCCCTGCGCGTGCACGCCCTGCCGCCCGTCGTGCTGCCGCTCCTGGGAGGCCTCGTCGTCGCGCTCCTCGCCCTCGTCTGGTCCACCTCGGCGCTCTGGTACCTCGCCGGCGGCGGCGCGTGACCGGCCCCGGCACCGCCCCCGACACCCCCGCCCCGGACGGGCCGGGGCCGTCGCGTCGCGACGTCGTCGAGGGCCTCGCCGTCGCGGTGGTCGCCGGCGTCGGCGGCTTCGCCTGGTTCGCCGCGTCCGGGCCCCCGTCGGAGGAGGAACGCGAGGAGCTCGAGGACCGGCTGGACGACGAGCAGGACGAGCTCGAGGACCGGCGCGAGGACGACGCGGACCAGGACGAGGACCGCGACGAGGACCGCGACGACGAGGACCGCGGACAAGGCCGAGGGCGAGGATGAGACGACCGTTCGGGCAGCGCCTGCCCACCCTGGTGCTGATCGCGCTGGCGGCCGCGACCGTCGGCGCGATGCTCGCGGCGCTGCGCTGACGGCCGCGCCGACGAGCCGCCCGACGACCGGACGTCAGACGGTGGCGTGCCGCCTCACCACGCGGCTGACCGTCGCGCGGGACACGTCGAAGCGCTCGGCGATCTCGCGGTGCGTGAGCCCGTCGTCGGCGAGCTCTACGATGCGGCGGTCGCGGTCCCCCCGGTCGTCGAACGCCGCGTCGGCCGTCAGGTCGGCGGCCTCCTCCGCGGTGTAGGGCGCCTCGGGCGCGTCCGCCGGCTCCGTGCCGTCGGCAGGCGCAGCCGTCGCCGGCCCCCCGTGCGCCGTGAGGAACGCGGACCGCTGGGCGAGCGCGTCTCCCAGTGCCGGGTCCGACTGCCGCAGCAGGTCGAACACCTCGACCCGGCGGGTGTGCCCCGTCTCCGGCAGCGGCTCACGCGTGCCCGGCAGGCCCGCCTCCGCCTCGACGTCCGCGGACGACCGCTCCGGGGTGACGTCGGCGGTGTCCTCGGCGATGTCCTCGGCGGTGTCCTCGGCAGTGTCCTCGGCGACGACGTCCTGGGCGGGCTCGCGCGACGGGTCGGGCCCCAGGTCCTCGTCCAGGTCGTCGAACCAGGCCGCCACGGTGACGTCGTCCACCGGCACGTCAGGTCGCTCCTCCGCCTCCACGACCTCCGTCGCGCCGGTGAGCGCCGCCTGGAGGTCGTCGGCGAAGGCGTCCGCCGCGGCGTCCTCGACCGCCGGGCGGGCGCCCGGCTCCTGCACCGCCGGCGGGGCCGCGACCAGCGCGACGGGCGAGGCCGCGGGCGCCGGCAGCGCGCGCGGGCCGGAGGGGGACGTGCCGCGGGCGACGCCGCGCTCGATCGAGCTGGCGCCGATGAGGTCGAGACGGTTGCCGTGCCGCTCGGCGGCCTCGAGCCGCTCCACCCAGACCTGCATGCGCCGCTCGAAGTCCTCGACCGTGAGCAGCTTCAGCGCGGCGTCACGCGCGGCCCGCTGACGGCTGTGCGCCGTGCGCACCTTGCGCATCCCCGCGTGGTTCCCGGTGCTGTCGAGCCGCGCGTCGCGCCACACCTCGAGGGCGGTGACGTACTGGTGCACGCGGTGCTCCCGGCGGCGCTCGTCGAGCGTGTGGCCCGTGACGAGGTGGCGCTCGCCCACCAGCGCCAGGTGCCACATGAGCGCGGCGACCAGCGGCGGCACGAACCGGAACGCGACCATGTACGGGGTGCTCGCGTCCGGCACGGCGATCTCGTGCAGCGCGGCGAACATGCCCGACGTGCCCGACAGGATCCACGTCAGGGTGAGGAGCACGCCGTACGGGCGGCCCTCCAGGGCGGCGTTGCGCGCCATGAGGGCGACGGCGACGAGGCTGACCTCGAGGAAGCCGGCGAGGGCGTACGCCTCCGCCGGGGACATCCCCGCCACCTCCAGGCCGAAGAGCACCATGCCGCTGTACGCCAGGGCGGTCGCGATGGTCGCGGCGACGACCACCGCGACCATCGGCAGGTGCCGCCCGCGGTAGCGCACCGTGGGTCGTGCGGCGGCCGGGGTGCCGGTCGTCGGGTCGTGCTGGGTCACGTCGTTCCTCCGAGAGTCGCTGATCTGGGCATATATCAGCATTCGGACTATCCAGGCGTCAACGACACGGCGGGTGAACGTCAGCCCTTGACCGCTCCCCCGAGCCCTGCGCCGCGCAGGAACAGCCGCTGGAAGACCAGGAACATCGCCACCGGCAGCACGGTCGAGATCGCCAGCGCGGCGAGGAAGACGCCCAGCTCGGTGGACGCCTCGATCGCGGGCAGCCGCACGGACAGCGGCTGGATCGCCGGGTCCTTGAGCACCAGCAGCGGCCACAGGAAGTCCTTCCAGGCCGCGATGACGGCGAACACGGACACGACGCCGAGGATCGGCTTCGACATCGGCAGCACGATCGACCAGAACAGCCGGTACGGCCCCGCGCCGTCGACCCGCGCGGCCTCGAACACCTCGCGCGGCAGGTTGTCGAAGAACCGCTGCACCAGCAGCACGTTGAACGCGCTCGCGCCGGCGGGGAGCCACACGGCCCAGAAGCTGTCGACCAGCGACCGGCCCAGCAGCGGCGGGTCGAGGATCGTCAGGTACAGCGGGACGAGCAGCACGACGGCGGGCACGAACATCGTCGACAGGACGAGCGCCTGCACGACCTTGCCGTAGCGCGGCCGCAGCACGGACAGCGCGTAGCCGCCCGTCGTCGCGACCACGAGCTGCACGGCCCACGACCCGAGCGCCAGCCACACGGTGTTCATGAAGTAGCGGCTGACCTGGACGTCGTTCCAGGCGCGCTCGAGGTTCTCCCAGGCGATGCCGTGCGGGAAGACCGCCATGGGCGTGCGCAGGATGTCCTGCGTCGGGGTGACGGCGTACTTCGCCAGCAGCAGCATCGGGCCGAGGCCGACGACGACGAGCAGCACCAGGAGCAGCACGTGCGTGCCGCCCATCCCCCAGCGGACCGCGGGACGGCGCCAGTCGGGGGCGGACAGCGCGCCGCGGTCGCCGTCGTCGGACGGCGACGCGGCGCGACGGCGCGCGGCGCGCGCCGGGCGGGGGCGGTCGGTGGTCGTGAGGGTCATGACGTGCTCCAGGACCGCGTGAGCCGGAAGTAGAGGACCGAGAAGACCGCGAGGACGGCGGCGAGCAGGAGCGACAGCGCGGTCGCGGCGCCGTAGTCGCCGCCCAGGCTGTTCTGGAACGCGTACCGGTAGATGAGCAGCAGCACGGTCACGGTCGCGTTGTTCGGCCCGCCCCCGGTGAACAGGTACGGCTCGAGGAACACCTGCGCCGTGCCGATGACCTGCAGGATCAGCGTGATGAACAGGACCCCGCGCAGCTGCGGCAGGGTGACGTGCCAGATCTTGCGCCACAGGCCCGCGCCGTCCACCTCGGAGGCGTCGTACAGCTCGGCGGGCACGCTCGTGAGCGCCGCCAGGTAGATGATGACCGTGCCGCCCGCGCCGGCCCAGGTCGCGGCGAGCACGAGCGACGGCATCGCCCACGACGCGTCCTGCAGCCACGGGTACGGGCCGAGCCCCACCCAGCCGAGGATCGTGTTGAACACGCCCGTCGGCCCGCCCTTGTAGAAGAACTTCCACAGCAGGACGGCGACGACGGGCGGCACCACGACCGGCAGGTACGCGAGCGCGGAGTACAGCCCCCGCCCGCGTCGCACCTCGCGCATGAGCACCGCGGCGATCAGGGGCACGGGGTACCCGAACAGCAGCGCGAGGAACGCGAAGTACAGCGTGTTCCTGACGGCCTTCCACAGCAGCGGGTCGGCCAGGACGTGCCGGAAGTTGTCCAGCCCGACGAACGTCGGGTCGGTGACGAGGTTCGTCTCCTGCACGCTCATGATCACGGCGCGCACGATCGGGAACCACGAGAAGACGCCGAAGATCACCAGCAGCGGCAGCAGGAAGACGAGGCTGTGCAGCCCGCCCCCGCGCAACCAGGTGGCCGGGCCCCGGCGCGGGCGGCCGGCGCCGGCCGCCCGCGCGGGTGCGGCGACGTCGCCGCGAGAAGAGGTGGTCGTGACGGTCACGGTCAGCCCTGGTCGAGCAGCGCCTGGGCCTGCGTGTTCGCGTCGGCGAGCAGGGCGTCGATGTCGGCGCCCTCGTCGGTGAGGACCGCCTGCACGACCGGGTCGAGCAGCGCGTACACCTCCTGCGTCTTCTGCGACGGCTCGCCGGCCAGCGGCAGGTCGAACATCGCGTCGGTGAACGCCGTCATCTGGTCGAGCGGCACGTTGACGTAGTCCGCGATCCACTCCTGGTTCAGCTCGTACTGCTCCTTCGAGAACATCGGCAGGACGGGCGTGCCCACGGGCTGGTCGTTCTTGGCGAGCGTCGCGGCGTCGGCGACGGCGCGGTCCTCGTCGACCAGCTTGTTGAGGTAGAAGAAGTCGATCCACTTGATCGCGGCGTCCTTCACGCCCTCGTCGACGTTCGCCGGCACACCGGCGAGGGTGCCGCCGGTGAGCGTCGCCGCCTCCGGTGCGTCGGACAGCGGGATCGGCGCGAGGCCGTAGGTCTCCGGGTCGACGGCGTTGGTCTGCACCAGCGAGGTGTAGATGTCGGAGCCGGAGGTGAACATGCCCACCTGGCCGGCCGCGAACTCCTGGTTGATGCTGCCCCAGTCGAGCAGGAAGTTGCCGCCCATCGACTCGTCCTCCCACCGCAGGTCGTGGAGGAACTGGAGCGTCTCCTTCGTGCCCGCGTTGTCGAGGGTCGCCGAGGCCTTCTGGTCGGCGTCGGTCTCCACGGTGCGGCCGCCGCGCGCGACGGTCTGTGCCGTGAGCTGCCAGCCGCCCGTGTTGTTCTGCGTCATCGTGGCGTAGCCCGCGACGCCGGGGTTGGCGTCGGCGATCTTGTCGGCGTACTCGCGCACCTGCTCCCAGGTGGTCGGCGGCTGGTCGGGGTCGAGGCCGGCCGACTCGAAGAGCTGGCGGTTGTAGTGCAGCGCCACCGGGTAGGCGTTCTTCGCCGGGATCGCGTACACGTGGCCGTCGGCCCCCGTGCCGGCCTCGAGGATCGTCGGGTTGAACTGCTCCGCGTACGGCAGGGCGCGGAACTGCGCGTCCATGTCGGCGAGCTGGCCGTTCTCGACCAGGCCCTGCGCGTCGGTGAACGGGATCTCGAACACGTCGGGCAGCGTGCCGCCCGCGAGCTGGGCGGCGAACGTCGTCGCCTTCCACTCGTACTCCTCGGGCTGCACGTCGATGTCGGGGTTCGCCTTCTCGAACTCCGCGACCTGGTCCTCGAAGGCGGCGACCGCCTCCTCCGTGGACCCGGGCAGCAGGGAGACCACCGAGAGGGTGACCTGACCCGCCGAGTTGGTGCTCTCGTCCTGGGGGTCGCCCCCGCCGGAGCACGCGGCGAGGGTGCTCGCCGTGAGCGCGCCCACCAGGGCGAGCGCGGCCGGCTTTCGTGTGGACTTCATCGTCACTCCTTGTCGATCCGGTGTCGGTCTGACCGTCGACGGGGACCGTCGGTGGTCCCCGCGGTGGTGCTGGTCGGGGGTCGGGTCGGGGCACCTCACGGGCGGAGCCAGACCGCGACGTCGGTGGCGATCCGCACGAGCGGCTCGCGGGGGTCGGCGCTGTGCAGCACGACGTCGGCGCCGGCCGGCAGGGGGACGGGCTCGGGCCCGAGGTTGACGACGCACACCAGCTCGTCCGCGCCGCCGTCGCGGGCGAAGGCGAGGACGTCGTCACCGACCGGGACCTCACCGACCGCCTCGAGCCAGCGCAGGCCGCCGCCCCGCAGCGCGGGCTCCGCGCGCCGGGCCGCGAGCGCCCGGCGGTACAGGGCGAGCATCGACGCGGGGTCCGCCTCCTGGGCCTCGACGGACAGCCCGCCCCACGCCGCCGGCTGCGGCAGCCAGGGCGCCGCGCCGTCGTCGGGCCCGAAACCGAGCGAGGCGCCGCGGCGGGTCCACGGCAGCGGCACGCGGCACCCGTCACGGCCGGGGTCGACGCCGCCCGACCGGTCGTGCATGGGGTCCTGGAGGAGCTCGCGCGGCAGGTCCTCGACCTCCGGCAGCCCGAGCTCGTCGCCCTGGTAGACGTACAGCGCGCCCGGCAGGGCGGCCACGAGCAGGGCCGCGGCGCGGGCCCGGCGGCGCCCGAGGTCCAGGTCGGTCGGGGTGTCGAACCGCTTGGCCGTGAACGCGAACGACGAGTCCGCGCGCCCGTACCGCGTCACCGGGCGGGTGACGTCGTGGTTGGACAGCACCCAGGTGGCGGGCGCCGCGACCGGCGCGTGCGCGTCGAGCGTCGTGGTGATCGACTCCCGCAGCGCCTTGGCGTCCCAGGGCCGGGCCATGAAGTCGAAGTTGAAGGCCGTGTGCATCTCGTCGGGGCGCAGGAACCGGGTGAAGCGCTCGGTGTCCGGCAGCCACACCTCACCGACGAGCACGCGCGGCTCGTCGTAGGAGTCGGCCACGGCCCGCCAGGACCGGTAGACGTCGTGCAGCTCGTCCCGGTCCACGTGCGGGTGCTCCCCGGGCCCCGGGTGCTCGGGCACCTCGGGCAGGGTCGGGTCCTTGACGAGCAGCGCGGCCGAGTCGATGCGGATGCCGGCGGCGCCCCGGTCGAACCAGAAGCGCAGGACCTCCTCGTGCTCACGACGCACGTCGGGGTGGTCCCAGTTGAGGTCGGGCTGCGACGGGGCGAACAGGTGCAGGTACCACTCGCCCGGCGTGCCGTCGGGGTCGGTGGTGCGCGTCCAGGTGGTGCCCTGGAAGTCGGAGACCCACCGGGTGGGCAGCTCGTCGCCGTCCTCGCCCCGGCCCGGCCGGAACCAGAACCGCTCGCGCTCGGGCGAGCCGGGGCCCGCGGCGAGGGCCGCGCGGAACCACGGGTGCGCGGACGAGACGTGGTTCGGCACGACGTCGACGATCGTGCGGATCCCGAGCGCGCGGGCCTCGGCGATGAGGGCCTCCGCCTCGGCGAGCGTGCCGAACTGCGGGTCGATCGCGCGGTAGTCCGCGACGTCGTACCCGCCGTCCGCGAGGGGCGACACGTACCAGGGGGTGAACCAGATCGCGTCGACCCCGAGGTCCCGGAGGTACCCGAGGTGCTGTCGCACCCCGGCGAGGTCACCCGTGCCGTCGCCGTTCCCGTCGGCGAACGAGCGCGGGTAGACCTGGTAGATCACCGCGCTGCGCCACCACTCGGCGTCCTGCCCCTTGCTCACCGATGAGCCCCTTCCACGTCGTCGTCGATGAGCAGGACAGTAATGAGCCGACGTAGAGCACGCAAGAAGTCGACAGCAGCGTTACCAAACTGCGACATCATCACGCCCAGACAGGCACAAGCGAACGGCCGGCCGGGCGACACGAGGT